>URHE01000062.1 GCA_900547595.1 uncultured Desulfovibrio sp. | reverse complement strand
CCGCTCCCGCGTCCACGGCGGACACCGGCGCCGGCGTCCCCGCCCCCGCCGATGCGCCCCCCCTGCCGCCGCTGGTGGACGTGTTGGGCGATATATGGGCCTTCAACAAGCCTTCGGGCCTGCCCACCCATCCGGGCACAGGCCATGAGGACAGCCTGAGCGCGCGCCTTGCCGCCCACGCGCCCGGCGCGGCCTTTCCCCCCACGCCCGCCCACCGGCTGGACAGGGACACCTCCGGCATCATCCTCGTGGCCGCCACCCATGACGCCCTGCGCGAGCTGCAGCGGCAGTTTCGTGAACGGCGGCTTGCCAAGGAATATGTCGCCTGGGTGGAGGGCCGCTGGCCCTGGCCGGGCCCCCGCCTGTTGCGCGGGCATATCCGCAAGGAGGGCGCGCCCGGCGCCGAGCGCATGCGCCCCTGCGCGCCGGGGCCGGATGCGCGCGAGGCAGTGTGCGTCGTGCGTCCCCTTGTGGCGAGCGCGAAGGCGAGCCTCGTGCAGGTGCGCCTCATCACCGGGCGCACACACCAGATCCGCGTCCAGCTTGCCACGCTTGGGCATCCGGTTCTGGGCGACGCCAGATATGGCCGGGGACGGCGCGGCGGATGTTCCGGCATGCGCCTGCACGCCCTGCGCGTCACCCTGCCCGACGGTCGCTCCGCGGTCTGTCTGCCGGACTGGCCAACGCCGCATGCCCTGACCGCCGTGCCGGACTCCATGGCATCCGTGATGCCGGAGGAGACCGCTCCGTCCCTCCCCGGCACTCCTTCCCCAAGCTCCGACGCCGCCGGGCCCCCGCCCGGCGCGCCGCGCTGAAACCGGCGCCCCGCCGCCGCACGCCAGAGGCTCGCCGTGTCAGACTCCTCTTCCCCTGAAAAACTCCCCATGGTGGTTCTGCTTGGCCGCCCCAATGTGGGCAAGTCCACCCTGTTCAACCGGCTCATCAGGAGCAACCGCGCCATCACCCACGACAGGCCCGGCGTCACGCGCGACCGCATGGAAGGCGTGGTGCGCCGCAAGGGGCAGGCGCCCTTCGCCGTGGTGGATACGGGCGGCATCACCCTTGACGCCCATGCGGGCATTGCCGAAGGCCCCGAGGGCATCCGGGGCTTCGAGGCCCACATCCTCGCCCAGGCGGACGCGGCCCTCGCCACAGCCGCCGCCGTGGCCCTGGTGGTGGACGGCCGCGACGGCCTGCTGCCCCTTGACGAACACCTTGCGGCCCATGTGCGGCGCAAGGGCCTGCCCACGCTGTGCGTGGTCAACAAGGTGGACGGGGCCGAACGCGAGGACGAACAGGTGGCGGAATTTCACGCCCTCGGCTTTCCGCTGCTGGCGGTCTCCGCCGAGCACGGGCACAACATGCGGGCCCTGTGCGAAGACCTTGCGGCCCTCGTCACCCCCGAGGGCGCGGAGGCGGCCGCGCCGCCGGAGGCCCCGGCCCTGCGCCTGGCCATGCTGGGCAGGCCCAACGCCGGCAAGTCCTCCCTGGTCAATGCCCTGGCCGGCGAGGACAGGATGATCGTTTCCGATGTGGCGGGCACCACGCGCGACAGCGTGGACGTGCGCTTCGCCCGCGACGGACGCGACTATGTTTTTGTGGATACGGCGGGCGTGCGCCGGCGCACGCGCATCGAGGACAGCGTGGAAAAGTATTCCGTGAACGCGGCCATCAAATCCACCACCAAGGCCGATGTGACGGTCCTGGTGCTGGATGTGGCCGAGGGCGTGAGCCAGCAGGACAAACGGCTCATCGACATGCTGGACACGCGCCGCATCCCCTTCCTCATCTGCCTCAACAAGTGCGACCTCGTGCCGCGCGGCAAGCTGGACGCGGCAAAAAAGCGCGTGGACGAGATCCTCGCCTTCTGCCGGCATGTGCCGGTGCTTCCGGTTTCCGCGCTCACCGGGCGCGGACTTTCGGCCATCCTGCCCATGGCGGAGGAGATCCACCGGGAATGCGCCCTGCGCGTGCCCACGGGCCAGCTCAACCGGGCCATGGAGGCGGCGCTCACCCGGCACCAGCCGCCGGTTGTCCGGCGTTCGCGGGCAAAGTTCTTCTACATGACCCAGGCGGAATCCGAGCCGCCCACCTTTGTCTTTTTCGTCAATGACGCCGAGCGCGTCCCCGAAAGCTATGTGCGCTATCTGGAACGCGCCCTGCGCGAGATGTTCGGCATCCGGCACGCGCCCATGCGCATCCACCTGCGCTCGAGCCACAAGAAGAAGGAACGCTGACCGCCGCCGCGCGCGGCCGCCGGGGAATGGCGCATTGACAGGCTTGCGGCAATAGGGCACAACATGACACTTGCCCGCGCGAGCCTTACGGTCCGTGCCGCCGCGAGGGCCGCCCCAGCGGGGCGGCGTCCGCGGTTTCACGGCAGACGCCCGCGTCTTACGTTTTTGCAGCATCCGTTTTCAAGGAGACTCTCATGAAAAAAGGCATGGCTCTGTTCGCAATGGCCTGCATCCTCGCCTGCGGCGCGTCCGTCCACGCGGCCGACAGCATCAAGATCGGCGTGCAGGGCGCCCATTCCGGCGACCTCGCGTCCTACGGCGTCCCGAGTCTGAATGCCGTGAAGATCGTGGCCGATCAGGTCAACGCCAAGGGCGGCGTGCTTGGCCGCCAGGTGGAAGTGATCGCCCAGGATGACCAGTGCAAACCCGAAATGGCCACCAGCGCCGCCACCAAGCTCATTTCCGACAAGGTGGGCGTGGTGGTGGGCCCCATCTGCTCCGGCCCCACCACGGCCTCCCTGCCGCTCTTTCAGGAGGCGGGCCTCATCGCCATTTCGCCCACGGCCACCACGCCGGGCCTGACCGAAAGCGGCAAGAACCCGCTCTTCTTCCGCACCGTGGCCAATGACAACGCCCAGGCCAGGCTCACGAGCGACTTCATGCTCAACAAGCTCAAGGTCAAAAAGGTCGCCTACCTGCACGACAACGGCGACTACGGCAAGGGCTTTGCGGACAACAACCGCGTGCTCATGGAAAAGGGCGGCGCCGAGACCGTGCTCTTTGAGGCCGTGACCCCCGATGCCGTGGACTTTTCCGCCGTGGTGCGCAAGCTGCGCCGCGCCAAGCCGGACATCGTGGTTTTCGGCGGCTACCAGCCCGTGGCCTCCAAGCTTGTCCAGCAGATGCGCCGCGACCGCCTCAACACGCCCTTCATCGGCCCCGACGGCGTCAAGGACGAGACCTTCCTCAAGATGACCGGCAAGGACAGCGAGGGCGTCTACGCCTCCTATCCCAAGGACACGAGCACGCTCGCGGAATACAAGCATGCCCGCGACGCGCATGTGAAAGCCTACGGCAGCGAGCCCGGCTTCGGCTACTACAATGCCTATGCCGCCGCCGAATGCCTGCTGGACGCCATTGCCAAGACCGGCGGCACGGATACCGCCAAGCTCAAGGAAGCCATGCGCGCCAATGCCGTGGACACGCCGCTCGGCAATATCCGGTTCAATGAAAAGGGCGATGCCGCGGGCATGGCGCTTTCCATCTACCAGGTCAAGGACGGCAAGTTCGTTGAGCTGGACCACAGCGTGGTTCTCGAATAAGTGACGGCGGCGGCCGGTCCCGGGCCGGCCGCCACTGCGGAACTTTTCCCGGGAACGGCGGCGCCGGGCCGTGCGAAACGGCCCGACGCGCGTCAGGGCAGGAATTTTGCCAACGTAACGCGCGGACGCAGATGGACATCCAGTTTTTCATCGAGCTCTTTTTCGGCGGCCTGACCAGAGGCAGCATCTACGCGCTCATCGCCCTGGGCTATACGCTCGTCTACGGCATCATCGAGCTGATCAACTTCGCCCATGGCGAAATCTACATGCTCGGCGCGTTCACGGCCCTGCTCGTGGCGGGGGCGCTCGGGGTCTACGGCTTCCCGGCCGGGGGCATCCTGGTGGTGGCGGCGCTTGTGGCCGTGGTCTGGTGCGCCGCCTACGGCTTCACGCTGGAAAAGGTCGCCTACAAGCCCCTGCGCGGCGCCCCGCGCCTTTCGCCGCTCATTTCGGCCATCGGCATGTCCATCTTCCTCCAGAACTATGTGCTGCTCGCCCAGACCTCGGACTTTGTGCCCTTTCCGCGCCTGTTGCCGGAAATGGACTTCCTTGAGTATATCGACTACGTCATGGGGCCGAGCGACTTTCTCATCCTGCTGGTGAGCACCCTCGCCATGGTGGCGCTCTCGCTCTTCATCCGCTTCACGCGCATGGGCAAGGCCATGCGGGCCACGGCGCAGAACCGGAAAATGGCCCTCCTGCTCGGCATCAACGCGGACTGGATCATCTCGCTGACCTTCATCATCGGCTCGGCCCTGGCGGCTCTGGGCGGCGTGCTCATCGCCTCGCACATGGGCCAGGTGAACTTCGGCATCGGTTTCATCGCCGGGCTCAAGGCGTTTACCGCCGCCGTGCTCGGCGGCATCGGCTCCATCCCCGGCGCCATGGTGGGGGGCCTTGTGCTGGGCCTGGCCGAAAGCTTCACCACCGGCTATTTCTCCGGCAATTACGAGGACATCCTTGCCTTCGGCATCCTGATCCTCATCCTCATCTTCCGCCCGGACGGCATCCTGGGCAAAGCCAAGGTGCAGAAGGTCTAGGCATGCACAAGCTCGGCAAAGCCCTGCTCACGGCCCTCTGGTTCATGGTGCTGACCCTGCCGGTCATGGGCATCAAGCTCAACCTGCTGGAAAACACGGTCCACTGGCGTTTTGACCGTATCCTCGCGCTGGGCGCGGCGATCTTCTTCCTTTCCCTGCTCTGGAACTGGTGTTTCGCCCGCAAGGCGCGCGGCCTGCCCCTGGTGGCCGTGCCCCCTGCCCTTGCCGCCGGGATGCAGGAGCTCGCCTCCCATGCGGGCCTGCGGCGCGGCGGCGTGGCTCTGCTCGTGTGCGGGCTGCTCGTCATGCCGCTGGCGGGCTCCTTCTACCAGACCAACATCATGATTTCGGCCATGCTGTACATCATGCTCGCCCTGGGCCTGAACATCGTCGTCGGGCTGGCCGGGCAGCTGGTGCTGGGCTATGTGGCCTTTTATGCCGTGGGCGCCTACGCCTATGGCCTGCTCAACCAGTTCTTCGGCTGGGGCTTCTGGATGTGCCTGCCCGTGGGCGGCCTTCTGGCGGCGCTGTTCGGCCTGGGGCTCGGCTTTCCCGTGCTGCGCCTGCGCGGGGACTATCTTGCCATCGTCACCCTGGGCTTTGGCGAGATCGTGCGCCTCGGGCTGCTCAACTGGACGAGCCTCACCGGCGGCCCGCGCGGCATCAGCGAGATCCCCCGCCCCGGGCTCTTCGGGCTGGAGATGGGGATCAACGAGTCCACCATCTATATCTATTATCTCGTCCTCGCCGCCGTGGCCATCACCGTGACCGTCATCTCGCGCCTGAAGAACTCGCGCGTCGGACTTGCCCTCCAGGCCCTGCGCGAGGACGAGATCGCCTGCGAGGCCATGGGCATCGACATCACGCGCGTCAAGCTCTCGGCCTTTGCGCTCGGTTCCTGCTGGGCCGGGTTCGCGGGCGTCATCTTCGCCGCCAAGACGACCTTCATCAATCCGTCCAGCTTCACCTTCATGGAGTCGGCCATGATCCTCTCCATGGTGGTGCTCGGCGGCATGGGTTCCATCGCGGGCGTCATCATCGCGGCGGTCATCCTCATCCTCGCGCCGGAATACCTGCGCGCCTTTTCCGAATACCGGATGCTTATCTTCGGCGCCATCATGGTCATCATGATGATTTTCCGGCCGCAGGGGCTCATCAGCGGCGAGCGGCGGCGCTACCGCATCAGCGCGCTTGAAAACGGCAACGGCGCCGCGAACGCGCCCGCCGGCTCCGCGGACGGAGGCAGGGCATGAAGCCGGTGCTGGAAGTCGAGGATCTTTCCCAGAACTTCGGGGGCCTGCGCGCGCTCAATGACGTGAGCCTGCATGTGGACGCCTCGGAGATCGTGGCCCTCATCGGGCCCAACGGCGCGGGCAAGACCACGTTTTTCAACTGCGTCACCGGCATCTACACGCCCACCGAGGGACGCGTCTTCCTCTACGACGCCGCCGGCGAAAGGCACCTCCTCAACGGTCGCAAGCCGCACGCCATCACGGCGCTCGGCATGGCGCGCACCTTCCAGAACATCCGGCTGTTCAACCAGATGACCGTGCTGGAAAATGTCATGGTGGGGCGGCACTGCCGCACGCGCGCGGGCATCCTCGGGGCGCTCGGACGCGGCCCGCGCACGCGGCGCGAGGAGCAGGAGAGCATCGACCTGAGCTATGCCCTGCTGGAAAGCGTCAATTTGCAGGACCTCTGGAACGAGACGGCGCACAATCTCGCGTATGGCGCGCAACGCCGGCTGGAGATCGCCCGCGCCCTCGCCACGGAACCGCGCATGCTCCTGCTGGACGAGCCCGCCGCGGGCATGAACCCGCAGGAGACACGCGAGCTGGAGATGCTGGTGCGCGGCATCCGCGCCTCGCGCGAGATATCCATCCTGCTCATCGAGCATGACATGAGCATGGTCATGTCGCTCTCGGACCGCATCTACGTCATGGAGTACGGCTCCTGCATCGCGCAGGGCACGCCGGAGGAAGTGCGGGGCGATCCGCGCGTCATCAAGGCGTATCTGGGAGAAAGCGATGCTTGAGCTGCGCGGTGTGGATTCCTATTACGGCAATATCCAGGCCCTGCGGGACATCTCGCTCCATGTGGATGACGGCGAGATCGTCACCCTCATCGGCGCCAACGGCGCGGGCAAGTCCACCACGCTGATGACCGTTTGCGGCATCATCCGGCCCCGGCGCGGGGAGATTTTCTGGAACGGCAGGCCCATCCACGAACTCGCGCCGCATGAGATCGTCATGCTCGGCATTTCGCAGGTGCCGGAGGGGCGCCTCATCTTCCCCGACCTGAGCGTTCAGGAAAACCTGGACCTCGGCGCCTTTTTGCGCCGCGACGCCCAGGGCGTGCGCCAGGACATGGACTATGTGTTCGAGCTGTTTCCCATCCTTGCCGAACGCCGCCGCCAGGCCGGGGGCACGCTCTCCGGCGGCGAGCAGCAGATGCTCGCCATCAGCCGCGCCCTCATGGCCCGGCCTTCCCTCCTTCTTCTGGACGAGCCGTCGCTCGGGCTCGCGCCCATCATCATCCAGCAGATCTTCGCCATCATCCGCAAGGTGAACGCCAACGGCACCACGGTCTTTCTTGTGGAGCAGAACGCCAACCAGGCCCTGCGCATCGCGCATCGCGGCTATGTCATGGAAAACGGTCGCATCTCCATGGAAGGGCTGGCGGACGACCTGCTGCAAAGCCCGGAAGTCCGCAGCGCCTACCTCGGCATGTAGGGCGGCCGCCCCGGCCCCCTCTGGAGCTGCCGGAACGGCCGCGCTGGCGAACTTGTGCCCTACATGCTGATGGTGCCCCCGAGCAGCCTGATGAAGGCCGCCATCCACGCCGGATGCGCGGGCCATGCGGGCGCCGTCACCAGCATGCCGTCCACCACGGCGTTGCTGCACGTCGCGTCCGGTTCGGCCCAGGTGGCGCCCGCGTCCACCACATCCGGTTTTACCGCCGGATAGGCCGTGCAGGTGCAGTTTTTGAGCACGCCTGCGGCCACAAGTATCTGCGGGCCGTGGCAGATGGCGGCGATGGGTTTTTTGGCGGCATGGAACTCGCGCACGATGTCGAGCACGCGCGCATTGAGGCGCAGGTATTCCGGCGCGCGGCCGCCGGGAATGACCAGGCCCGCGTAGTCCTTCACATCCACGGCGTCAAAGTCGTGATTGATGGCGAAATTGTGGCCCCGCTTCTCGCTGTAGGTCTGGTCGCCCTCGAAGTCGTGAACGGCGGTCTTGACCGTTTCCCCCGCCTTCTTGCCCGGGCAGACGGAATGCACTTCACAGCCCGCCATCTGAAGCATCTGGAAGGGGACCATGGCTTCGTAGTCTTCCACAAAATCACCGGCCAGCAAAAGGACCTTTTTCATGGCGTTTCCCCGTGTGGCGCAGGCCGCCGGAATTTCCCGGCGGGTTGGGATTAAAACGATTTCCTTTTCCTGTGTATTCCAGTATATCCGCAGTGGACGCCTCTTCGCAAGCGTGCGAAGGGCACGGAAAAAGAGAGGATGGCCCCATGCCCATGTTTGAATTCCGCTGTCGCGCCTGTGGCGAGATATTCGAGGAACTGCTCTCCCGGGAGGACACATCCGCGCCGGCCTGTCCGCACTGCGCCTCCGGCGATACGGAACGCCGCATCAGCGCGCCGAGCCCCCTCAAGACCGGGGCCTTCCCCTTCAAGCCGGGCCCTGTGCGCCCGCTCGGCACCGGCGGCCCCTCCTGCGGCGCGGGCGGCTGCGGCGCTTCGGGATGCGGCGGCGCATAGGCACCGGCCGCCTTGCATTCCGGCTTGCCCTGAAGTAAACTTTTTCCCTTACATCAACGCCGCCGCACGGCAAACAACTGGACAGGTGCGCATGCTTCGCAGCATGACCGGCTTCGGTCGCTGCCTGGTGGAAAACGCCGACAGCATTCAGCAATGGGAAGTCAAGAGCGTCAACGGGCGCCATCTGGACCTCAAATGGCGTCTGCCGCCCGCCATTCGCTGTCTGGAGCCTGTTCTGGAAAAAGTGGTGCGCCGCCATGCCGCGCGCGGCCGGGTGGACATCAGCCTTTCCCTGCAACGGACCTCGGGTGCCGTGACCGGTTCCGGATTTGACGCGGCCCTGGCCGCGTCCATGCTGGACAGTCTCGCCGCTTTCGCCCGCTCGCGGGGGGAATGCTTCACGCCCGGGTATGCCGCCCTGCTGTCGGTTCCGGCGCTCTGGGGCGAAAACGGCGGCGCGCCGGACGAGGCCCTGATCCATCAGCTTGAGGCGGGGCTGGAACGCGCGCTGGAGGACTGGAACCAGTCCCGCGCCGCGGAGGGCGCGGCGCTGGCGGAGGACCTTGAGGGCCGGGTCCGGCGCATGGAAGCGTGGACCCGCGAACTCGCGGCGCACGCGCCCGCCATAAAAAAGGAACGCGCGGAGGCGCTGCGCGCCCGCATCGGGGAACTCCTCGCGCCCGAGGGGCTGGCATTGGAGGAAGCCCGTTTTCTCCAGGAAGTGGCCATCCTCATGGACAGGCTGGATGTCAGCGAAGAGCTGACGCGCCTCGGCGCCCACCTCGAGCGCCTGCGCCAGCTCCTGCGCGATGGGGGGGATGCCGGGCGGCGCCTGGACTTCACGTTGCAGGAGTGCTTCCGCGAGATCAATACCTGCGGCAACAAGATCCCGGACATCAGGCTCTCGCGCCTCGTGGTGGATTTCAAGAACGAGCTGGAAAAGTGCCGCGAGCAGGTACAGAATCTGGAATAACACGATGCCTGGCGAACGACTCATCAATATCGGTTTCGGCAACTACGTCCTCGCGGCGCGCGTGGTGGGCATCGTCAACCCCGCGTCCTCGCCCATGCGCCGTCTGCGGGAGGACGCCCGCGCCGCCGGGCGCCTGGTGGACGCCACCCAGGGACGCAAGACCCGTTCCATCCTGGTGACGGATTCCAACCATGTCATCCTTTCTTCCATCCAGCCGGAAACCATCAGCCAGCGCTTCGCGCAGGAGGACGCCTGATGCGCCGGGGTATCGCACTCGTGCTCAGCGCCCCTTCCGGCGCGGGCAAGACGACCCTCATCCGACGGCTGCGCGCCGAGTTCCCCGATTTCGGCTATTCCGTCAGCTGCACCACCAGAGCGCCGCGTGAAGGCGAGGTGGACGGCAGGGACTATACCTTTCTCAGCCGGGACGAATTCGGGCGCCGCCGCGCCCGCGGAGCATTCGCCGAATGGGCGGAGGTGCACGGCAACCTCTACGGCACGCCCCTGGCGCCCGTGCAAGAGATGCTCGCCAATGGCCGCGACGCGCTCTTTGACATTGATGTTCAGGGCGCCGCCCAGCTCAGGCTGAATCTGGACGCAGCCACCTTCATCTTCATCCTGCCGCCGAGCATGGCGGAGCTGGAACGGCGCCTGCGCCTGCGCGGGCAGGATGACGATGCCGCCATTGAACGGCGCCTCGCCAACGCCCGGCGGGAACTGCGCGAAGCCGCGTGGTACGACGCCCTGGTGGTCAATGACGATCTCGACACGGCCTATGACCGCCTGCGGGCGGCCTATGTGGCCGCGACCCTGGCCCCGGCCCGCAACGCCCACCTTGTGGACGGGCTTCTCGCCACCTCATGACACGGCGGAACGGCATGCCCCAGCTCATCGTCGCCCTGGATGTTCCGGATCGGGAAAAAGCCCTTGGCATCGCCCGCGAACTGCGGGGCGTGCTCGACTGGTGCAAGGTCGGCATGGAGCTGTTTACCCTGGGGGGCCCGCTGCTGGTGGAGCGGCTCAAGGAACAGGGCTTCCATGTCTTTCTGGACCTCAAGTTCTATGACATCCCGCATACTGTGGCCCGGGCCGTGGCCGCGGCAGCGTCCATCGGCGTGGACCTGCTCACGCTCCACTGCCAGGGGGGCGAGCGCATGTGCCGCGCGGCGCTGGAAGCGCGGGACGCGGTCGCGGCCGCTTCCTCCGCGCCGCGCCTGTTCGGCGTCACCGTGCTGACGAGCTTCGGCCCCGGGGAGATGCCCGGCATCACGGCGGCGCCCGGCATCTTTGCCCATGAGCTGGCCTCTGCCGCCGCGGCCTGGGGGCTGGACGGCGTTGTCTGCTCCGGGCGGGAAGTCCGCGCCATCAAGGCTTCGGCGCCGGCCCTCCGCTGCCTGTGCCCGGGCATCCGCCCCGACGGAGCGGAGGCCGGCGATCAGCGCCGCACCATGACCCCGGCGGAAGCCGTGCGGGCGGGCGCCGACTATCTGGTGGTCGGTCGTCCCATCCTTCAGGCCGATGCTCCGGCGCGCGCGGCGGCGGCCATTCTGGAAGAAATGCAGGCAGCGCCTGTCCCGTCCTCCCCGGCGGGAATGAGATAACGAGAGCAAGAAGGTTATGTTGTACAATGCGATTGATGGATATTCCAGGTTCCGTCTGGAGCGGAGCGACAGACGGATGCTGGTGCCGG
>URHE01000061.1 GCA_900547595.1 uncultured Desulfovibrio sp. | reverse complement strand
GTATATTGTTTTTTATCTTTGTTTCATAGTGCGTTTTGAACGTATTCCAATCATTATATAATGAAGAATGTATATAGTTGCTTGATAAAAAATACTTCTCCAATATTTTAAAAGACTCCTCAACAAATTTACCCAAATCTTTCTCAGATAGATTTCTATACCGTGAAGTATCATCCAGCTGCTCGTTTATCTTTAATACAAAATCTTTTATTAACCTAAAATTAACAGAATCAGGCTGCTTACCTCTGCATAACTCGCGTCTGTGGTCAAGATCCACGCAGCCGATTTGCCAAGAAATCTCTTTCAGTTTTTGCTCCAAGGAGCCAATCATTTTCACCAACACATTGGGAAACATCGTATCAGCAAGCATTGCCGCAGGAAACGGCGCACAGTCGGCAAGCGGGGAAAACTCCTCCAGATACGCATACAGGGGAGAAAAAATCAATTTCTTATACATTTTCTATATCCCCATTCACATAGTTTTCATAAATCGAAATGGACTTATGCAAGCGTTCCCTGATTCGTTGAAGCGTATTGTAATTCGTTTTTCCTGTCACACTTTCCTTAAATTTTTCAATAGCGCCCTGAAGGTCAGCCTTGATCTGTGGCAGGTCTTCTTTTCGTATATTTTTTCCGGATACCATTGTCCAGTAAATCAATCCAAAGAAATAATAATCATAGGTATATAAAGAGTCAAAAGAAGGTAAGAATCCGGAAACTTCGCACCATTCCGCTACCTTCTCCAGCCGCTTGTGAACATTGTTGCCCAATATTTTCCGCACATCTCCAAATCTTGTGCGGAGCGCATCAAGGTTATCCCCAAAATCGGCTGCGCACTGAACAAAATCAGTGAAATAGCTTTCCAAATTTCGGGAATATCCCTTGGCGACATCCACAGGGCGAATTTTATCCAGATCATCGTGAGCATGGAAATATTCAACGGCAAATGCCAGGGGGCGTACAAAGTCAACGCTCACCCATTTTTGATTTTGAACTATTCCTATTCGGTCTGCAAAAGCAGGCGCAAAAATTCTTCCCAGTTCTTTATCAAGCCAGTAATAGGCCCGCCTGCTTTCATAAGGAAGAAGGGGTGTCCCCGCAGTATTTATTTGATGAAAGGTCTTCGCGAAATCTCTTGTAGAAGTATTTATAGCCGCTTCTCTGGGCGTGACATAGGCATACCCAAGAAAATTTTCATCCCAGAAACTATTTTCGCGTTGCCCGACATCAAAACTTTTATAGTTCATTGAATCTTTTTGCAATTCTTCTATCGTTTTTTGAATATCCGAATTGCATTGGTGAAATTTTTCCTGTATACTGTTTAGCCGCCAATCCAATATCTGGTTCATCCTTGATGACTGAATATCCTCATCATCTCCTTCCAAATCATTCTGCATATCAGCGACAAGCTCTTGTGTTTTTTTGGGAAACAATTGAATATAAGACAAAAGTATACTGCTCAATCGTTGTTGGCCATCTAAAATAATATTTTCCTGTTCCTTTTTAGCAATAATAACCGGAGGGATCATAAACCCCTCCGAGAAGCTCTCCAATAATCCTTTCACCTGCTCTTCTTTCCAGACGAAACTGCGCTGAAATGGCGGCAATACGACATCGCCATTGAGAAGCATTTTTATCCATTCGCGAAGAGAGAATTCCCCATAATACATCTTGTAACGTTTCATATCTTCCGTCCTGTCTGGATCGTTGTTTGGAGAGCGTAAGTGTCACTCGCGGCTGACGCTCGGAAGCTGCCGTTGCCATCTTGAAAAGGTATTTTTTATATATACAAATCTATACAGATAACGTCAAATAAAATCTGCCCCAACTCCAAGCGCGGCGCGGGCGTCCCTGTCCAGCAGGCGCTGATTGGAACTGCCCCGGAACGGCAGGTCCAGACTCCGCAGGGCCTGCACATAGGGGCCGTCGATGAGCAGATCGGTGGCCTCCAGCAGCCGGGCCACATCAGCGTCCCGGATGGCGCGCGCCGCCAAATCTTCATAGACATAGCCCGTATAGGTGACCACCGTGCCGCCGAGCGCACGGATGGCCGCCCCCAGCCGGGCCAGCGCCCCGGCCTGAAGAAAAGGCTCCCCCCCGGAAAAGGTCACGCCCGCGAGCAGCGGATTTTCCACGTAGCGCGCGAGGATGGCGTCCGGCGCATACAGGCTGCCGCCCTCCAGGGCATGTGTCTCGGGATTGTGACAGCCGGGGCAGTGGTGCAGACAACCCTGCGTGAACAGCGTCAGGCGCAGGCCCGGGCCGTCCACGATGGAATCCTCGGCAATGCCCGCCAGGCGCAGCAGCCCGGCGCCCGTGGCGGACGCCGCCACCGGGGAACGCGCCGGGGGAGACGTCAGGCGCTCCCCGGACGCAACGTTCCCGGCTTCAGGCATGACGGACGCGGTCGCGCTCTTCGGCGCGCTTGGCATTATTGAAGCGGTCGAGCGTGCCCACGAGATAGCCGGTGATGCGCCGGATACGCTCAAACCCTACGCCCTCGCCCACCACCGCTTCAGCCGTTGCGGCCGCGGCCTCTTCCGTGGACGGTGTTCCCTCGAACAGGCGCGATTTCATCAGCATGGTGCCGTTCCTCCTCGTGCAGAGCTCATGCAAACGGTATGAAGGTTCAATGCCGCTCCGGCGGACGGATCAGTTCCAGCGCGGCATGTTCGGATACAACTTGCGCAGTTCGCGGAGTTTCTCCGCGCTCACGCCTTCGCCCTCGCGGCGCCCGCAACGCGGGCAGACATCATTGATGACGCCCGTGTAGCCGCAGACCGGGTCACGGTCGAGCGGATGATTGACGGACCCATAGCCCACGCCCGCGTCGTGCATGCAGCGGATGATGCTCTCGAAGGCGGCGGGGTTTTTCGCCGTGTCGCCATCCAGCTCCACATAGGTGATATGCCCGGCATTGGTGAGCGCGTGGTACGGGGCCTCGATCTGGATCTTCCTGAAGGCCCGGATGGGGAAATAGACCGGCACATGGAAGGAATTGGTGTAGTACCCGCGATCCGTGATGCCGGGGAGTTCCCCGTAGCGCGCCCTGTCCAGGGCGGTGAAGCGGCCGCTCAACCCTTCGGCGGGCGTGGCGATGAGCGAAAAATTGAGCTTCGTCTTTTCCGCCTCTTCATCGGCGCGGCGGCGCATATGGCCGATGATCCTGAGGCCCAGGGCCTGGGCGGCCTCGCTCTGCCCGTGATGCTCGCCGATCAGCGCCACCAGCGTTTCGGCAAGCCCGATGAAGCCCACGGTGAGCGTGCCGTGCTTGAGCACCTCGCCGATGCGGTCCTCCTGATCCAGGGCGCCGGAATCGATCCAGATGCCGTTGCCCATGAGGAACGGATAGTTGCGCACCTTCTTGGCGCTCTGGATCTTGAGCCTGTGGAGCAGCTGGCGAAAGACCAGGTCAATGGCCGAATCCAGCAGATTGAAGAACGTGTCGACATCACCCCTGGCCTCAATGCCGAGGCGCGGCAGATTGATGGTGGTGAAGCTCAGGTTGCCCCGTCCGCACGTCACCTGCCGCTCCGGGTCGTGGACATTGCCGAGCACGCGCGTGCGGCAGCCCATGTAGGCCACTTCGCTGTTGTAGTCGCCGGGGCGGTAATACTGGAGATTGAAGGGCGCGTCGAGAAAGCTGAAATTGGGGAAGAGCCGCCGGGCCGACGTCTCCATGGCAAGCTGGAACAGATCATGGTTGGGGTCGCCGGGATCGTAGTTGACGCCTTCCTTCACCTTGAAAATCTGCACGGGAAAGATGGAGGTCTCGCCGTTGCCGAGGCCCGCCTGGGTGGCGAGGAGCAGGTTCTTCATGACCATGCGCCCTTCGGGCGAGGTATCGGTGCCGTAATTGATGGAACTGAACGGCACCTGCGCCCCGGCGCGGGAATTCATGGTGTTGAGATTGTGGATGAGCGCCTCCATGGACTGATAGACGCGCGTTTCCGTCCGAAGCTGCGCCTCTTCCACGGCATAGGCATGGGCGCGCTCCACCAGCGCGCGCTGTTCCGGCGCGGCGGCCGCGGCCAGCGCCTCCCCCAGGGCCGTCACCTCGCCCATGCGCGGCTCGCGCCCGGCCAGCAGCCCGTCGGCCAGAGCCCGCGCCGCGGCGGCCTCCAGATTTCCGGCCAGGCGCAGGCAGGCTTCGAGCGCCCGACGGTATTCCTTGCGCCAGGTCTTGGCCACGCCCTGCGCCATGGCCCAGTCAAAATTGGGCACGCTCTGGCCGCCGTGCATCTCGTTCTGGTTCGCCTGGATGGCGATGCAGGCAAGGGCCGCGTAACTCTCGATGGAATTGGGCTCGCGCAGGAACCCATGCCCCGTGGAAAAGCCGTTGCGGAACAGCGGGATCAGGTCGATCTGGCAACAGGTTTCCGTGAGCATGTAGAAATCTTTGTCATGGATATGGATATCGCCATGGATATGCGCCGCCGAGGCGTCCTTGGGCAGGATGTAGCTGTCCACGAAGTATTTCGAGCCTTCGGAGCCATACTTGAGCATGGTGCCCATGGCCGTATCGCCGTCGATATTGGCGTTCTCGCGCTTGATGTCCTCCGCCACGGCCGGGGAATAGGTCAGGCGCTGGTATATTTCCATGAGCGCCGATTCCGCGTTGCGTATCTTGGCGTGCTCCGCGCGGTAGAGGATATAGGCTTTGGCGGTCCTGGCATAATCGAACTGGATGAGCGTCTCCTCCACCACATCCTGGATCTCTTCCACATGGCGGAGATTGCGCTCGTCCAGCTTGCGGCACACCTTTTCCGTGACAAAGAGCAGATCCGTCGGGGACATATCCTCCCCGTCCACGGCCTGATTGGCCCTGGTGATGGCGCTGAGGATCTTTTTCGAGTCAAAGGGCACGGCGGCGCCGTCCCGCTTGATGATCATCGCGGGCATGGTCTACTCCCAAAAGGGGGGCTTTTTTGCAAGAAGTGCCAACCGCGGCGCGAACGCGACGCAAGGCGCGCGAAAACCGCGACAAAAGCCCGTTGCCGGCGGTCCTCACAATTTTGGCGTATGACGCCACTGCCGCGAAAGCAGGTCTTCCGGCTTGCCGACCGTTTTTCGGCCTTCCCGGGCGCTGGCCCAGTGGCACACGGGGAAAAACGGGACGCGGCCGCGCATGGCGGCTCGCGCTTCGGCGCACGGCGGCGGGTCCGCTCCCGGTTTCAACGGGATTCCCTATTAAGCCAACGGCGCTTTCGCGTTTCTAGAACTATTCAAAACTTTCCGCCGCGTCAATGCGCAGGCGCAAAAAAGTTCTCCTAGTGTCGGTGTAATATCCTTGAATAGTTAGTAAATTTTCTCTGTTTCGCCGCTTCCCCCACGCAAAGGCCCCCTGGCGGATGCCAGGGGGCCTGAAGGACACTGAGGATTTTCTCCGCCGGGCTAGTCCCGCCGGGGGGCGCCGTCCTCGCCGCTTTTCTGTGCGGGGTCGGGGCCCTGCGCTTCCAGCGAGTGCATGTTCACCTGCGAGGGGCCGTCAAAGCCCTGCGGCACTTGCAGGCCGATACGCGCCGGGTGGTTGATGACAATGGGCCCCGTGAGATTGAGCGTGGCATTTTCCGGCTCGCCCGCCGGAATGGACACCGTCACCAGGATGGCCGCGTCCTCCGTGCGGTCGATCTGGAGCAGCTGCTGCTCCGCATCGCCCAGCATGACCGGATAGGACGGAAGAAAACTGTAAGGATCGGCCACCAGCAGCCCCACACCTGGATTGGTCACGCTCTGGAGAATGAGCAGGGGCGCCTCGGGACGGATCTGGAGCAGGATGAAGTCGTGTTCATCCTCAAAACCGGCCAGCCCGCGCGGAAAACGAATGATCTTGTCCGGATCGATGGAGCGCCGCCCGAGGCGGGTCTCGATCTCTAGTTCTTTTTCGCTTGCCATAGTTCAGCAGCCACCATGAAATCTTCGTTCTTTGTCGCCAGGGCGCGGCGGTTTTCCTCAATGACCCGTTCGTAGACCTCTTCGCGGTATACCGTGGTTTCTGCGGGCACTTCCAGGCCCAGCTTGACCTGGCGCCCCTGGATACCGAGCACGGTGATGCGGATATTTTCACCCAGGTAAAGGCTTTCACCGGGGCGTCGCGTCAGAATGAGCATGGCATGGCGTCCGATGCGCCAGGGGCGCGCTTACACATAGTTGGCGAGGCTCAGCTTCATGATCATGGACGATGATTGCAGGACCGTCTGATAGGTAAGCTGCTGCCGCGTGAGTTTGGTCAGCAGTTCCGTCAGGTCGATGTCCTCAACATAGCTCAAACGTTCCTGCTGGTCCAGCTTCTGGAAGGAAAGGACGTCCGCCGCGGTCTGGACGCGGTTTTCCTTGCCGCCCACGGCCGTGGCCGCGGAAAGGACCTGCTTTTCCGCTTCCTTGAGCGCGGCAAGGGTCTTTTGCGCGCCCTCCTGGTTGTTGCCCTCCAGATAGCCGATGAAGGCGCCCACCACCTCAAAGAGGTTGTTGTCGCCGTCCAGCGCGGGCTTGCCCTCGTAGTAGCCGCCAAAGATGTCCTTGCCCACGCTGTTCACGGAAAGATAGGTATCCTTCATGATCTCGTAGTCGAGATCCGCGCGCGAGGGATGGATCATGATCTGGCTGCCCGCGGTGATGGTGCCGCCGGCGCCGGTGGCGTCAAAGTCCACATAGCCGCCGGGCACGGGCAGGCGCATGGTGCCGCCGCCGCTGGCCTGTCCCTTGGCCGTGACCCAGTTGGCGCCGCCGTCCGTGCTGTAGGACCAGGTAAACTCGCTGCCCGCGGTGTTCAGGTCCGCGTCCGAATCCATGCGCACCAGGACATTTTTGCCGAAATCGCCGGTGGCCGTGGCCGTGAGGTCCTTCGGCGCGCCCATCAGGGTCACATCCACGGGCGGGTCCTTGTCGTCGCCCTGATAGATGGCCGTGGGCCGGATATAGAGCAGGGTGCCGTTCCTGGCGCCCGGTCCCTTGTCCTCCCCTTCGGGGTTGACCGTCTCCGCGGCCTTGACGTTCATGGTTGCGGGCACGGTGAGGATGACGCCGTTGGCCGCAATCTTCATATTGCCGTCGGCATCCACAAAGTTGCCGTGGGCGTCCTGCTCGTAGCTGCCTTCCTGCCAGGTGTCGCCGCCGTCGATGGACCAGCGGAACTTTGGGGGCTTGTCCGGGTTCGCCGCAGAACTCTCCAGCGTGCCCTCCTCGGTGAACTGAATGATGACCGTCTCGCTGGACGCGCCCTCCAGCTTGTAGAGGGGCTTGCCGTCCTTATCCCCCTCCCTGATGGCCTTGTCCCAGTCCTCGTCCCAGCTGGAGAGGGCCAGGCCCTCCTCGAAGGCGTTGTGGTCGTATCTGTGGCCGGCAAAGATGCTCTTGCCCTCAAACTCGGTGTTGGCGAGCTCGAGCAGGCTGCCGAAATGCTGGCGCGCCTGGTCGGCCATGATCTTGCGCTGGCTCGCGTCATAGGTGCCGGTGGAGGCCTGCGAGGCAAGCTCGATGAGATCCCGGATAACGACAGGCACGCGCGTGGAGAGGACGCTGTCCTCCAGATTGAGCCAGCCCTTGGCCGTGTCCACATTTTCCTGATACTGGGCCGTATTGGTGAGGTCCACGCGGGTGGTGAGCACGCGGTAGGTGCCCGCCGGGTCGTCCGAGGGCCGGTTGATCTTCTTCTGGGTGGAACCCTGCTGCACGCTTTCCATATAGCCCGCCAGATTCTTCTGCATCTGGCCGACCATGTCGTTGTACATGGTTTTCTGGGTGACGCGGATGGCCATATGGCTTCCCCCTTACTGCTTGAGGCCGAGCAGGGTTTGCAGCATCTGGTCAGCGGTGGTGATGAGCTTGGCTGCCGCCGTATAGGAATGCTGGAACTTGATGAGGTTGCTCATCTCCTCGTCCATGTTCACGCCCGTGACCGAGGCCACGCGCTCGGAAAGATCGTCGGTGAGCGCGCCGTGATATTCGGTATTGGTCTTGGAAAGGCGCCTGTCCGCGCCCACGGTGGTGACGAGGTTGGCGTAATATTGCGAAATGGTCTGGTTGTCCACGGTCTTCCAGAGCGTGGTGATGGTCACGGGCTTGTCCACCAGCTTGCCGATGGCCGTGGCCGTGGCATTGTCGCCCGCGTTGATCTGGAACTGGCCGTTGACCTGGCCCGAGGCGATCAGGTGCGTGTTGTTGTGCACCTGGCTGTTGACCGCGATGTCGTCCGCGCCGCTGCCGCTGAAAAAGGTATTGATGCCCAGCGCCGCCATGAGGCCGGAGCTGTCCGCGCCCATGGCGAACTCGATGTCCGAACCGGCGGCCGTCTCGATGAGCAGCTTGCCGTCCTGGATGGTGGCGACAAGAGGCTTGGTGCCGTCTTCAAGCTCCATGTTGTTGATGGCGTCGCGCACATCCTCCAGACTGTGGATGGACGGATCGAAATTGGCGCCGCCGCCAAAATCGAGCATGGCGGAGTCGATGTGCTCGCCCGTGGTCCTGTCATAGAAGTGGAAGTTGACGTTGCCACTCTGGAGCTTGTCGGCAAAGGGCAGGATGGCCTGGGGCGAACCCAGGGGCTGATCCGTTTCTTCCACGCGCTGCTGGCCCTGGGAATAGGTGAGCTTGGAAAGGCCCGCGCCCTGGCTGTGGATGCGGTTGACCTCCCACACGAGGGTGGAAGCCACGGCATTGAGTTCGTCCATGTAGCGGCCGCAGTTGTCGTCGCGGATATTGTAGTAGGCCGCCAGCTTGCCGCCGGTGACGCGATCCTTGTTGTCCTGCCCGTCAAAGCCGATCTGCGGGGTGATGTTCTGCGGGCCGCGCGACGGCTCGATCCAGTAGAGACCGTCCTTGGGGATGATGTCGAACTGGTCGCCCGCGTGAAAATTTTCCACAGAGGAGAAGGAGATTTTCAGGTCCTTGACCAGCACCTCGTCGGTGACGGGGTTGCCGTTTTCATCGGTCTTGCCGCTGTTGGTGATGTCGAAGCGCAGCTCCTGACCGTCCTCGCCGCGCAGCCAGGTCTTGCCGCCGTCCAGCGACACGCGGAACTGCGGGGGCAGGTCATCGTCGGCATCGCCGCCGCGCACGATCTCCACCGTGTATTCGTGGCTGTCGTTGCCCACAAAGTTGATATTGCCCGCATAGGTGGAGCCGGACTTGAGATGGTTTTCGGCGCGCGGTCCCATGACCTCCAGCTCGTAGGTCACGATGCCTTCCACCAGGGGCTGGCCCGTGGAAAGCTGGACGCGGAAGTCGCCCTTGCCGTGGTCGATGGTCTCCACATCCACCAGGGTGGCGAGCTCGCGCACGAGCTGGTCGCGCTTGTCGAGCAGCGAGTTGGGATTGTTGATGCCGTCCACGGTCTGCGCCGTGATCTGGCGGTTCAGGTCGGCAATGGCCACCGCGATGTCGTTGACGCGGTCAACACCCTGCTTGATGGACACATCCATCTCGTTCTGGATGTTCTTGATGGCGTCCATGGTGTTGCCGAACATGTCGCTCAGGTTGTCGGCATAGGAAAGCAGGCTTTCGCGGACAGCCGTGTCATCGGGGCGCAGGGCCAGGTCCTGCCAGGCGTTGAAGAAATTCGTCAGCGAGGAGCTCACGCCCGCGCGGTTGGCTTCGTTGAAAATGTTTTCCAGCGAGGCCATGATGGTGTCCTGCTGGTCCCAGCGCGAGGAATTGGTGGACTGCTTCACATAGGAGCGCTCAAGAAAGGCGTCGAAAAAGCGCATGACCTGCTGCGCATTGACGCCCAGCGGCTGCGCCCCGGGCTTGTACTTGAGGCCGCCGGCATCCTTCTGGTCCACATACTGGCGGGAATAGCCCTCGGTATCCACATTGGCAAGGTTGTTGCCCGTGACCGAGATCCACGCCTGCGATGCGTTGAGGGCCGACTGGCCGATATTGAGCAGTCCGCTGAGCATGGCCTAGAGCCTCCCCGAAATGAGCGCCGCCTGCGGGTGCATTTCGTGACGCATGCCGCCATGGCGCCCGTAGACGCCCGCGCGCGGCGGCGCGGCCTGGCTGGTGAGCGCCTGGAGGGTGCGCGTGCTCTGGTCAAGCAGCGCAAGGGAAAGCTGGGCGTTGCGCGATGCCTGGCGCGACACCTCCTGCTCACCGGCGTCCACGGAAGCAAACAGCGTCAGCAGCGCGGCGCTCCGCTCTTCCGGCAACCCGGCGGCGTACTCGCTCACGCGCACGCCCCCGAGGGTCCGGATGACCAGGGTCTTTTCCACGGCGATCTGGCGGATGAGTTCCTGGATGGAAAATTCCAGCGCGGCCACGCGGTCCGTGTCCCGCCCGATGAGGATGCGGTATTCTTCCTCAAGAAGGTCGCGCAATAACGCCAGGGCCTTGTCCTGACGGGATAAGCTTTCATGGATTATCTGGTGCATCCTGTCCTCACTTGCGGACGTGGCAGGCAGAACCTGCCGGGAAGTCTGGGATGCCAATTACAAAGCAAGAATTATGCCAAAAATATGACATGCCCGGGAATGCCCCGGCGAAACGCCGCTCTCTCCCGGTCATGCCCCTAGCCCTGCGCATCCGCCGCCGTCAGCGGTGGAATGCTGAAATTTTCCGAAGCGTCGGCGCCCGTCAGCGGCGACGCCTGGCGCTCCTGCATGGGCTGCCGGGCCGCCTGGGCGCCCTGCTCCGGCTGCATCTTGGCGGCAGCGGGCACAGCCCCCGCTTCCGCCGCCTGCGCGTCGCGCGAGGCGTGGTACGCGGCGAGCCCGGCGCCGGCCTTGCTGTTGACGCCCACATTATCCACATTGAGCACGCGGATGGGCTTCAGACCGCGCCTGGCGCGCTCCTGGGGCCGCATGTTGGTGCTGTAGCGCACCGTGCGGGGCTGGGGCGCCTGGGCATTCTCCCCGGCAGCCGTGGCTGCGCCCTCCCCGGCGGGGGACGCCGCCTGTCGCGGCTGCGCGGCGTCAGCGGCGTGACGCGGCGAAGGCTGGTGCAGGGGCGGACGCACGGCCCCCGAGCCGAGCTTGTCACCGGCTTCACGGCGTGCCACCTGGGCAAGCTCGATACCTGACGAAGCCATGGGGTGCTGCGCCCGTGCGGCCGCAACGGTCGGGGACTGCGCCGCGGGAGCGGCCTCTTCCCGCTGGTGCAGCGCCTGCCGCGCCCGCAACGCCGCAAGCGCGCGCTCCACCTCGGGATTGAGCTCCACAGCTTCGTCCGCGCCGGGGACGCTCCGGGCAGCCGTCGCGCCCTGCGCGGAGGCCACGGAGGCTCCCTGCCCCTCCGGGGCCGCCGCCGAAGCGGCGGAAGCCGGGG
>URHE01000060.1 GCA_900547595.1 uncultured Desulfovibrio sp. | reverse complement strand
CCCGGCGCCGATGCCGGGGCGGCGGCCGGCGCCACGGGCGGCCAGCCCGGCGGCAACGACGACGTGGTGGATGCGGACTTCACCGAAGTGAAGAAATAGCGCCACACTTCCCGACCATACGCGGGCAGTCCTTCGGGGCTGCCCGCTTTTTTTTGGGGAGGGCCGTCGCCCGGATTTCCTCTCCGCCGCAGAGCGTTTTCGCACTGAAATCGAACGCCCTGGGGAATGCCTCCGGCGTGACGGCTTTCGACGGCTTGCCTCCGCGCGGCAGCTGTACTAAAATTTCTTTTCTTGACTCCTTCATTTTTCGTTCACGAGGAATCGCCATGCCCGCCAGCGCCATGACATCCCTTTTTCCGTGGTTCCGGCCGCTCCGGAAGGGCGCGCTCGCCGGAGCGCTCCTTGCCACGCTCGCCTTCGGCCTGTGCGGCTGCCAGTTCCCGTTCGGCAAGCGCGACGCCACGCCCACGGCGCCGGAAGCGCCGCAACAGACATGCGTGGTGCTGGCGCTGCCCGCGTCCGGGCCCTATGCGCCCATTGCCGCCAAGATCAAGCGCGGCGCGGCCGCCGCGCAACGGGAGCTGACGGCCGCCGGTGGCAAACTGCGTCTGGAGACCATCAATACCGCGGCCGCCAACTGGCTGGACACCCTGGCGGCACTGCCCGCTTCCTGCGCCGTGGTGGGGGGGCCCCTGCGTGATGTGACCTACGAGCAGGCAAAAAAATCCGGCGCATTGGAGCAACGCGCCTTTTTCTCTTTCCTGCCCACGCTCAAGTCCGGCGACGAAGGCGCCAGAGCCTGGCGCTTTTTCCCCAGCCCGCAGGACCAGATCGACGCGCTGGTGGGCTTTGCCACGGACGAGCTGGACATCCGTTCCTACGGGGCCTTTCATCCGGCGGACTCCTATGCCGCGCGCATGACCGGCCTGTTGGCGCAGACGCTTGGCAAACGCCATATTCCCCTGCGCCAGGCAACCTACAACGCGGCGGACCCCACCTCCTGGAGCGACGCCGCCGTTCCGCTCGTCAACCCCGTCATGGCCGAAGGCAGCACCACCCCCGTGCCGCAGACGGAGTTTGAGGCGCTCTTCCTGCCGGATTCCTGGAAAAACATGGATATGATCACCCAGAGCCTGCTCTATAACGGCGAGGATCGTCTTGTCCTGCTCGGCACCACGCTCTGGGAGCAGAGTCTTTCCGGCAGGCAGGTTCCCCGCGCCGAAAATTTCGCCCTGGCCGTTTTTCCGGGCGCATGGAACGCACAGCGGGCGCCGGGGGCGCTCAAGGCGCCGGGCAATGATTTCTGGACGGCCCTTGGCTATGATTTCGTCAATTTCGCCACGGCGCTGGCGCTGAACTCGCGCCTGACCACGCCGGAGATCACGGCCAGGTCGCGGCGCGCGGCCTCGGCGGCACGCGCCATGGCGCCCCTGGCCTATGACAATGCGGGCATCGCCCATCAAAAGCTCTATCTCTTCCAGGTTTCACCCGCGGGCATGAAGCCGCTTGACGCGGCGCAATTCCGCGAAACACGCGCCGCCGTGCTGGAACGCGCGGCGTTGCGCATGCAGGGCCTGCCCAGCGTGGATGCCCAGGGCAATCCGCTCGTGCCGGGCGCCCCGGGCGCGCCGGCAACACCCGCCGCGGCTCCGGGGCAGGCCACCGGCGCCACGCCCACAGGCACTTCGGGGGCGCCGGCCTACGATACCACGCCGCGCCCCTCCTACAAGCTCCGCCTGCCGGGCAGCCGCTGATACGGGCCGCCCGTCGTCCAAGACAGCGAGGAAACCATGACAGAGGAACAGCACCAGCAACGTGTCAGCCGGGAAGAGGTGCGCCACATGGCGGCGCTTTCCCGCCTTGCCGTGACGGAAGAGGAAGAGCGCCTCTTCGCGCGCCAGTTCGGCGAGATCCTTGGCCACATGGACCGGCTCTCCCGTGTGGACACGGAAGGCGTGGAACCACTCTACAGCCCCCTGGGCCACGCGGCGGCGACGCGCCCCGATGAAGCCGCCAACCGGAGGGAGCGCGCGGAGATTCTCGCCAATGCGCCGGAAACCGACGGCGAATATTTTGTGGTGCCCCGCATCGTCTGAGGATGCGCCGCGTTTTTCCGGGCTGTGCCGGTTTCAGGCCATGCCCCAAGATCATGTCTCAGGATCATTGCCATGACAGGTGACATCTGTTCGTTTTCTCTCAAAGACGTGGCATCCGCCCTGCAACAGCGGCAACTCTCCGCCGTTGAGGTGACGCGCGCCTGCCTTGCGCGCATTGAAGCCACCGAACCCGCCATCGGCGCCCTGCTCCATGTGGATGCCGAAGGCGCCCTCGCCCGCGCGGCGGAACTGGACGCCCGGGGACCGGACCCGGAACTGCCCCTCTGGGGCGTGCCCGTGACCGTCAAGGACGCGCTCTCCACCAGGGGCCTTCCCACCACGGCGGCCTCGCGCATCCTGGAAAATTTTGTCCCCATCTACGATGCCTTCGTGGTGCGGCGCCTGCGGGAATCCGGCGCCGTCCTGCTGGGCAAGGCCAATATGGACGAGTTCGCCATGGGCTCCTCCACGGAAAATTCCGCCTTCAAGGCCACCCGCAATCCCTGGGATGTGCGCAAGGTTCCGGGCGGCTCCTCAGGCGGCTCCGCCGCGTCCGTGGCCTCCGGGCAATGTTTCGCGTCGCTGGGGTCGGACACGGGCGGTTCCATCCGCCAGCCCGCCGCGTTCTGCGGCTGCGTGGGGCTCAAGCCCACCTATGGGCGCGTGTCGCGCTACGGGCTCTTTGCCTTCGCCTCGTCGCTGGATCAGGTGGGGCCGCTCACGCGCACGGTGGACGACTGCGCCCGCGTGCTGACGGTCATTGCCGGGCACGACCCGCGCGACACGACCTCCGAGCCGCGTCCGGAGGCAGACTTCACCGCGGCCGTGCGCGACGCCGGCGACAGCCTGGCGGGCGTGCGCCTGGGCGTGCCACGGGACTTTTTCGGCGAGGGGCTGGCGGAGGAAGTGCGCGCGGCCTGCGAAGCCGCGCTTGACCGCGCGCGGGAACTGGGCGCGGAACTGATGGACGTGCGCCTGCCCGCCACGGACATCGCCAGCGCGACCTACTACATCATCGCCATGGCCGAGGCCAGCTCCAACCTCGCCCGGTATGACGGCGTCCGCTACGGGCGGCGCGCACCCGCATCCGGCACGCTGGAAGAACTCTACGTCAATTCGCGCAGCCAGGGCTTCGGCGAGGAGGTCAAGCGCCGGATCATGCTCGGCTCCTACGTCCTTTCCTCGGGCTATTATGACGCCTATTTCCGGAAAGCCGCGCAAACGCGCCGCCTCATCCGCGACGCATGGCACACGGCCCTTGAGACATGCGATGCCATCTGCACGCCCGTTGCCCCGGTGACGGCGTGGCCTCTGGGGAGCCATACGGCTGATCCGCTTCAGGCGTATCTCATGGATGCCTATACCATCCCCGTCAATCTCGCGGGCCTGCCGGGCCTTTCCCTGCCGGTGGGCCTTGGCCGGGAGAGCCGCATGCCTGTCGGCCTCCAGCTCATCGGCAAGGCATTTGACGAGGGCGGCATCCTGCGCGTGGGGCAGGTGCTGGAGCAGGCCCTGCCGGGCATTGGCGCTCCGGCCCTGTAGCACGATCCGAAATTCCGGCGACAGCGATGGCGCGTCCCAGCCGCATTAAAACATCGGGGCATTTCCTTCCGCGATCTGTCATCGCACGAGGAAATGCCCCGGTACCGCTTTTTCCCTTTTCGTCAGGCGCGGTGCCTGCCGGAAACAGCCTGTGATGTCATTGCTTGTGCAGCATGATGTCGAGGATGACCTTGTCCGTCTCGCGCATGCCCGTCGAGCCGAGCCGCCCGAGATTGGCGATGCAGGCTTCGATATCTTCCGAAACAATGCCTTCATTCCCGGGCACGGCGGAACCTTCCAGGGCGAGCATGGCCGCCTGGATGCCCGCGCCCACGGCTGAAGCCACCTTGAGCGCGCAGGAACTCTTGGCGCCATCGCAGATCATGCCCGCCACATTGCCCACCATGTTGCGCACGGTCATTTCCATCTCGCGCAGGCCGCCCCCAAGCAAAAGGGTGATGCCGCAGCCGGCGGCGGTGCCGGCCACCATGGCGCCGCAATGGGCCGAAAGGCGCCCCAGGTGATGCTTGATGTGGATGGCCGTCAGGTGGCTCATGATCAGGGCCCGCGCCAGCTCCTCATCGCTCTTTTCCAGGCGGATGGCGCAGGCCACCACGGGCATCGTGCAGGTGATGCCCTGGTTGCCGCTGCCGGAATTGCTCATGACCGGCATCATGACGCCCGCCATGCGCGCGTCCGCCGCCGCCGCCGTGAGCTTGACGGCAAAGGTGGGCATGTCGTCGGCGAGGATATGGCGGCGCACCTGGGCATCCATGTTTTTGCCCACCGCCAGACCATACTGGCGGGTGAGCCCTTCCTCGGCCACCGTGCGGTTCATGCGCGCGGCTTCGAGGATGAAGGCTATCTCGGGCAGCGGCGTTGTGGTGGCGAACGCATGGATGGCCGCCAGGCTCAGGGGCCATTGCCCGGAAGCCGTGCCGTCTTCCGCATTCTCCGTTTCGTCACTGGAGAAAACGAGCGCATCGTCCCGCCACACGGCGGTGATATTGGCGTGGGAATCCCGCAGTTCCGCCGCGCCGCTGTGGCCGCCGCCATGGGCGACCACCTTGCAGTACAGCAAAAGCTCATTTTCCGGCAGATGCAGGTTGACCCGCCCTTGCGCAAGCAGGGCCCTGGCCCGGGCCACCTGCTCCGGTTCAAGGTCGCGCAGGCATTCCAGACCAAGGGCGCTCCTGCCGCCCAGAGCGCCGGCGGCAGCGGCGATGCCCAGCCCCATTTCGCCGGTGCCCGGCACCATGACGCCCATGCCGTTTTTGAGCAGATTGGCGCTCACGGCCACATCCAGCCGTTCCGGCTCGCAGCCGAGGGCCTCGGCGGCGCGCGCCGCCGTCAGCGCCACGGCAATGGGCTCGGTGCAGCCGAGGGCGGGCACCACTTCGCGGTGCAGAAGCTCGAGAAATGCCCGCTGGCCGCTCATGCGTCCGTCCCGCCGCTGTGCTGCATGGGTCCAAGCTGACCATGGCGGTTGAAGATGCCGTCAAGGATAAGGGTCAGCGCGCCGTCGCCCGTGACGTTGCAGGCCGTGCCGAAGCTGTCCTGCAGGGCGAAGATGGCGATGAGCAGGGCCACGCCGGTCTGGTCAAAGCCCAGCACGCCCGTGACGATGCCGAGGGAGGCCACCACCGTTCCCCCGGGCACACCGGGCGCTCCCACGGCGAAAATGCCGAGGAGGATGCAGAACAGGATCATGGTGCCCAGGGAGGGCAGCGCGCCGTACAGGATGAGGCTGATGGTCATGACGAAAAAGGTCTCGGTCAGCACCGAGCCGCACAGGTGGACCGTGGCCCCCAGCGGCACCATGAATTCCACCATGGTGCGGCTGAGCACCGGCGAACGGTGCGCGCATTCCAGGGCCACCGGCAGGGTCGCCGCGCTGGACATAGTGCCCACCGCCGTCAGGTAGGCCGGCGCATAATAGCGGAACACCTGTGCCGGATTGCGCCCGGAGACCACGCCGCCGATGCCGTAGAGCACAGCGAGCCAGATGAACTGCCCCACGATGACCAGCGCCACCATGGTCACAAAGATGGGCAGATGCCGCGTGAGCGAGCCCTCATACGCGAGCCCCATGAACGAAAGCCCCACGAATACGGGGAGAATGGGGATGAGCACATGGATCACAAGCCAGCTGATGACCTTTTCAAATTCCTCGAAAAGCGCGGTCAGTGTCTGGGCGCGCGTCCAGGCGATGGCCAGGCCGAGGAAGAGCGCGGTGATGAGGGCGCTCATGACGCTGAAGAGCGGCGGGATGTCCAGCCGAAAGACCATATCGGGCAGCTTGCGCAGCGTTTCCGCCTCGGTGGCGATGGAAAGATGCGGGATGACCAGATAGCCGGAGATCATGGAAAAGAACGCCGCCCCCACCGACGACACATAGGCGAGCGCCACCGCCGCCACGAGGATCCTGCTTGCGTTCTGGCCCAGACGCACGATGGCCGGGGTAATGAAGCCCACGATGACAAGGGGCACCAGGAAGAAGATGATCTGGCCGAGGATGTGGCGCACCGAAACCACCACGTCCATGACCGCCTCGTTGACCACAAAGCCGAGCAGGGCGCCAAGCACAAGACCGGCAAGCAGTTTGATGATGAGCGAAAGGTCTCCGATCTTTGCCATGGCGAACCTCCTCATGGCTGGCTCTTGTCCGGCGCATGCGGCGCACCGGGACGCCCCGCCACTATAGGCGCGAGCGGCGCCCCGCGCAAGGCGGTTGCAACAGGATTTTCCCGTGTCGGGCACCGCGGCGCGCCGCCGGGATCATTCCAGGATATAGCGCATGGGATTGACGGGCACACCGTTGAGCCGCACCTCGTAATGCAGGTGGGGGCCGGTGGTGCGGCCGGTCATGCCGATATGGCCGATGACTTCGCCCCTGCGGACCCACTGCCCCGGCTTGACCGTGGCCCGTTGCAGGTGCGCGTACTTGGTGACGATGCCGCCGCCGTGGTCGATCTCCACGCTGTTGCCGTAGGCGCCGTCGCGTCCGGCCATGGTGACCGTTCCCTCGGCGGGAGCCACGATGGGCGTGCCCATGCGGTTGCTGATGTCCAGCCCCTTGTGGAACTGGCCGCCCCTGCTGAAGGGCGAGGTCCGCCCGCCGAAGCTGGAGGAAACAAAGCCCGTCACGGGCCAGATGGAAGGCATGGCGGCCAGGATGCCGCGATTCTCCCGCAGGGCGCGCAGGAGGTCCTGCTGGCGCACTTCCTCCAGCTGAGTCGCCTCGGAAAGACGGCCAAGAAAATCCTGCATCTTGCGCGCGGCCAGTTCCTGCCGGTGAAGCGGCAGATAGGTGCGCGAAAAATCGCCGGGCCCGTCCCCCACTTCTGCCGGGTCCTTTTCCATATTCATCATCAGGCGCAACTTGGAGTCAAAACGCTGGATGCGGAGAAGGTCGCGGCTCACGGCAGTGATGCGCCCGGCCAGGTTCACCGTCTGGCGGCGCTGTTCCTCGGCCATGCGCTGCGCGGCGGCGAGCTCTTCCCCAAGCTGCCGGGAGTCGAGCCATTCGCGCCAAAGCCAGAGATTGCAGCCCACCAGAGCGGCCAGAAACAGGCAGGCCGTAACGCCGAACCAGCCGCGAAGCCGCAGGTTGCGGCTGCCGCTGCGGCCTTCCTTGAAGATGACGATATGGTACTTGCCGAAAAGCATGAGGCAGCCAGTCTAGAGGGGGTCCGCCGCGCTGTCAATGCGGTCCGCGCCGCCTCGCGCCTGCTGACATGCCGCCCCGGCCCGTGTATGCTGGATGCGGCGCACCGGCCAGGCCGGGCGCGTCCGGCATCGCACACGGGAGGGAGCAGCCATGTCACAGGGACCCATGAACCAGACATCCGGGGAAAATCCGGGCAAGCGGGCGCTGGCCGCCTGCCTGCCGGAGTTTTATGCCGCCGTGCGCGATTTTCCGGACCTCAATGCGGAACCGGGCCTTGCGGACGACGCCATCGCGGCCCTGGAAAGCCGGCTGGACTTCCGCCTTGCGGACGGCCTGAAGCGGCTCCTCCGCCACTGCGCGGCCATTTCCATGAACGGCCTCTCGCTCAAGGCGCGCGAATTCGGCCCCATCGTCATGCCGGCTTCGGAGGCGCTCGTCATCGGCGAACTGTATCTGCACAATCCCGGCGACCGGCTGCTGATGCTCCCGGGCGACGAAAGCGTCTATTATCTGGAGCAGCGCAACGGCGCCATCACCAAACTCGCCGACACGGTGGAGAGCTTTTTCAACCAGACGCTCCCGCGTCATCTGTACGGCTAGCCGCGTCGGCGGTCGCCACCGCATGCCGGGCCAGCTGCCAGCGGGTGAGGCCCCGCAGGATGGAACGGCGCGCGTCCGGTATGGCTCCGGAAAGCGTCCGGAGCGTCGCCTCCATCTCGCTGCGCGCGGTATGCCCCGCTGAAGGACAGGCATTCCCCCAGACCGGCAGCCCCCACTGCCGGGCCGCCGCGCTGACATGCTTTTTTTCCACCAGCAGCAGCGGCCGCACCAGCTCGAGGCCGCCGCCGAAAAAAGTCTCGCGCATGCTCAGGCCGTCCACGCGGCCATTGCGGCAGAGATTGAGAAAAAACGTGGTCACAAGGTCATCCGCCGTGTGCCCGAGGGCAAGATGGGTCAGATGATACTGCCGGCAGAGGTCGAACAGCCGTTTGCGTCTGAGCCACGCGCAACGGAAACAGGCGGAGCGCTTCCGGTTGCGTTCGGAATGCGCCTCGGGACCATGCTCCGTCACCTCCACATGCCCCGGAATCCCCTCGGAGGCCAGCCACGGCAAGAGCGCCGCATGCGCCCGCGCGTCAAAGCCCGGGTTGCAGTGCAGCGCCATGATCTCGAAACGGAACGGCACGATGCCCTGACGTATCCTGAGGGTCTTGAGCAGAACAAAACTGTCCACGCCGCCGGAAACAGCCACGCCAACGCGGCAGCCGGGGCGGAGCATGGCCGCCTTCTGCATGGCAAGCCCCGCCGCCCTGACACAAACTTCCTGCGCGTATGTCCGTTTTTCCCGTGCCATACAGATTCCGTTGCGGGGCCACATCCGTATACGCCGTTTCCGGAACGGCGTGACTTGACGGCCATGGCCCTCTCGTCTAAAGTAACGCGTTTCAGCCGGTGAACATTCTCCGGCGACCGACCGCCCCTTGACAACGCCGCGGGCGGTAATAGTTTTCCGGCACGATCCCGCCGCAAACGGAGGCAGCATGGCCCGCATCACCGTGGAAGATTGTCAGGAACGCGTGGACAACCGTTTCCTGCTCGTGCAAATGGCCATCAAGCGCGTGCGCCAGTATCGCGAGGGCTACGAGCCCCTGCTGGAATCGCGCAACAAGGAAGTCGTCACCGCGCTGCGCGAAATCGCGGCCGGAAAAATCCTGCCCGACGACAAGACGCTCTATACGCCGCTTCCGACGGATGGGGAAGCGGTCGCCGCCACCGCCGACGACGGGACAACCGCCGGGAACTGACGGGCCGGGGCGTGCCAGAGCCGCGCGCCCGCGCAAGGACCCTCCACTAGTATCATGACAGAACGCGATTATTACGAAGTGCTCAGCGTCTCGCGCGACGCCGGAGCCGATGAGATCAAGCACGCCTACCGCAAACTCGCCATGCGCTACCACCCGGACAGGAATCCCGGCGACGCCGATGCCGAGATACGCTTCCGGGAGGCCGCCGAAGCCTACGAGGTGCTCCGGGACCCGGAAAAACGCGCCCGCTATGACCGTTTCGGCCATGCCGGTGTGCAGGGGGGCGCCGGCGGGTTCGGCAACGCGGAAGACATTTTCGCGCATTTCAGCGACATCTTCGGCGACCTTTTCGGTTTCGGCGGGTCCATGCGCGGTTCCCGCGCCGAGGCGGGCGCTGACCTGCGCTACAATCTCACCATCAGCTTCGCCCAGGCGGCCCACGGGGACGAGATCAGCCTCACCCTGCCCCGGCATGTGGAATGCCCTGACTGCAAGGGCAGCGGCGCCGCCCCGGGGAGCAAGGCGGAACCCTGCCGCCAGTGTCACGGGACCGGCCAGGTGCGCCGCAACCAGGGCTTTTTCCAGCTCGCCATGCCCTGCCCGGCATGCAGGGGCACGGGCCGCGTCATTTCCAGGCCCTGCGCCCGTTGCAAGGGCGAAGGCCGCGTGGAGGATTCGCGCGAGATCATGGTGCGCATCCCCGCGGGTGTGGACACGGGCACGCGTCTGCGTGTGCGCGGCGAAGGCGAGGCGGGCTTCCATGGCGGGCCACCCGGGGACCTCTATGTGGTGCTCACTGTTGAGGATGACGCCCGTTGGGAACGCCATGGACAGGACCTGATCTTCACGCAGGAGCTCAGCTTCACCCAGGCGGCTCTCGGCTGCCGGGTGGAGGTGCCGGGCATCGACGCCCCCCTGGGCATGGATATTCCCCGGGGGGTGCAGTCGGGCGCTCTGCTGCGGCTTGCGGGCCAGGGAATGCCCTACCCGGGGCGCAAGCAGCGCGGGGATATGCTCGTGGCCGTCAAGGTGGTCACGCCCACGCGCCTCAGCGCCCGGCAGGAAGAGCTTTTGCGTGAATTCGAGCGCGCCGGAGAGGAAACACCGCTCGACAAGGTCAAGAGCGCGGCCAGGAAGATCGGCAAGGCCATGGGCCTCGATTGAGCCGCGCGCCCGGCAGCCGGCGCTGGCCGGCGCACCGGGAAGCCACGCGAACGACAGACGGCGCCGGCGCCCGCATCCCGGGCGGCGGCGCTTTTTTTTCTGCCGCCAATGTCCCTCAGAGAACGCCCAGCCCCCCCAGCGCCGCCAGGACGTCTTCCACGGGCAGATGCGCCAGCGCCGGTTCGGCGCCCGGGGGATATTCAAAACCGAGATTGAGATAGGCGCATTGCCCCTTGCGCGGCAGCAGGCTCACGCACCGCGGCCCCACCGGCCCCCAGCGGCGGGGATCGGTGGCGCCATGCAGCCCCACCGTGGGCGCCCCCGCCAGAGCGGCGAGATGCATGATGCCGGTATTCACGGAAACCACGGCGTCCGCCCGCGCCAGAAGCCACGCCAGATCGGTGAGGCTGGCCCGCCCGGCCAGGGAATGGACATGCGCCTCGCCGGAGAGCTGCTCCCGCACAAACGCCGCATTGCGGGCCGCATCCGCCCCGCTGCCGGTGAGCCAGACGCTGAAGCCGCGCCCGGTCAGCTCGCGAGCCAGGCGCGCCCAGTGCCCCGCGGGCCATTCCTTGAGGTGCCTCTTGTAGCCCGCCGGCCACATATGGAGAAAGACATGGCGGCGGCCATCGGCCATGCCGGCCGCCAGCGGTGGCGCGCCGTCGGGCAGGCGCAGGGCGGGAGCGCCGGAAAGGCCGGGCCAGAGCGCCCTGCCGAGTGCGAGAAAATTTTCCGTCTCGTGCTGTTGCGCGCTGTGCGCGACCACGCGGTCATAGCCCAGGGAGCGCCATTGCCCCGCCGTGGAAAAGCCCACCGTGAGACCGGCGCCCGACAGGCTGCTGACAATGGCGCCAAGCCGCGCCCACTGCGTGCTGTCGAACAGGAGGTCATACTGCCGGGCGCGCACATGGCGCACCATGGACACCACATGGCGCACATCAAAGGCCGCCACGGCGTCGGCCTCGCCGATGAGGGGCACGGCGCCCGCATTGCCCGGGGAAACCACCAGTTCCAGGGATGCCCGGGGCAGTTCGCGGCGCAGCCCCCTGAGCAGGCCGGAGAGCAGGAGCAGGTCGCCGATGGCGCCCAGACAGATAACGCCCACCCGCCGCGCCTGGGCTGGCCCCA
>URHE01000059.1 GCA_900547595.1 uncultured Desulfovibrio sp. | reverse complement strand
CAGGTCGAAACGCCGTTGACGATCGCCCCGCCAAGGCCCCCGGCAGCCCGACGCCTCAGCCCCGTCCTCGTGGTGGTCCTGGCGGCGGTCCTGCTGGCCGGCGGCCTGGGCGCCTGGAAATTTTTCGATGCCAGAGCCAGGGAAGAAGCGGCGGCCCTCTCCGGCGGAGAGGCCGCGCCCGCGCCCAGCGGCGGCAACGGCGCCGCCGGCACCAGCCTGCCCGCCACGCCCAAAACGGCGGAAGAACAGGTGCGCGCCTTCTTCAGCGGGCCGGACGTCACGGCGGCCGCGGCCCTGAAACTTGCCACCGAACTGCCCAAGGCAAGCCCGGCGGAGCAGGACGCGGTCTACCGCCTGTACTATTTCGCGGCGGAAAGCGAAGCCCCCGGCGCGTTCCTGCCCTACGCGGCCTGTCTGGACCCCGCCGCGCCGCCATGGGGCAGCATCGACAAGGACGCGGCGGCCGCCTATGCCGCCTATGCCAAGGCGGCGGCCAGTGACGCCAAGGCCGCCAAGACGGCCCTGGAGGCCCAGACGCGCCTGCGCGCCTGGCTTGACCGCGAGGCCGCGGCGGGCAATGCCCGGGCGCGGGCCTGGCTTCAGGAACTGCCGTAAAGGCTTCGCCGCTGCGGCCGCTTTCCGGACGCTACCGCCCGCCGATGCCCGGCGGGCGCTGACGAAACACGCGCGACCGCCGCGCCGCGTGGAGGCACCCCATGATGAAAGATTCCCCCCTGACGCTTCGCGCGCTCCTGTTCGCGCTCCTGCTTGTGGCGGTATCCATGCCTGCGCTGGCGCCCGGGGGCGCCGACGCGGCCCAGCCCCTGCTCCAGGAAGGCAAGAAAAGCGTTTTCCAGCGTGTGGTCACGCATCCCGGCGCCAGACTCCTCGCCGGGCCCGAAGCCGGGGCGAAAGTCCTGCGCGAGAGCATCCCCACCTTCTCCGTCATGTATATCTATGACCGCAAGGGCGACCGCCTGCAGGTGGGCGCGGGCAGCGACAAGGCCGACGGCTGGATCGACAGGGCCCTCGTCACCGAATGGCCCCAGGCCATCACCATGGTGCTCACGGACAGGACAGGCCGTGACCCGGTGCTCTTCTTCCGCACGCATGACGCGCTGGAAGCGGCCTGCCGCGCGGACGACCTCAAGGGCACGCTCGCCGGATATGCCAAAGACCTGGCCTCCGGCAGGGAACTGCCCGCCGACTACCCGGTCGTCGCCACCGAACCGGCGGCCACGGCCATTGCCGAAAAGAATTTCTATCTCCTCCCCGTGCTTTCCATCGATGACCAGTTCCACGGCCAGCACGGGCCGCGCCTCATCGAGGTGGCGTCCATCGATCCCGGCATGGGCGACGGGGCGGCCTCCGCCAACGGGAGCGCCAAAAACCCGGCGGGAGCGGACTTCCGCACCGGCTTCGCCTTTGTCATCGACACCACCATTTCCATGAAGCCCTATATCGACGAGACCCTGCGCCTTGTGCAGGGCCTCTACGACGAACTGGAAAAAAGCTCCTACGCCGACAAGATGGCCTTCGCCGTGGTGGCCTTCCGCAGCAGCACCAAACGCACGCCCGGCCTTGACTATACCGCCAGGATCATCTGCGACTTCACCTCGGTCAGGGACCGCAAACGCCTGGAGGACGCGCTGCGGCAGGTGGACGAGGCCACGGTTTCCAGCCACGGCGTCAACGAGGACGCCTTCGCCGGCGTCAAGGCCGCCGTGGACGGCCTTTCCTGGCAGGACTACGGCAGCCGCGTCATGCTCATGATCACCGATGCCGGTCCCCTGGGCGCGGGCGATCCGGACTCGGCCACGGGCTTTTCGCCGGAGACGCTTGCCGACTACCTCAAGACCAACCGCATCTATCTCACGGCGCTCCATGTCAAGAATCCGCGCAGCGCCAAAAATCAGCCCTACGCCGCCGAAGCCTACCGCACGCTCACGCGCCAGAGCGACAACCAGGCGAGCTATATCGCCATCGACGCGGCCACGCCCGCCAAGGGGGCCAAAGCCTTTGAAAGCGCGGCGCGCGTGCTCGCCCAGTCCTACGGCAAGGTGCTGGCCGCCACCGCCGAAGGCAAGCTCCTCGCGCAGCCGTCGAGGATCAGCGGCCCCAGGGCCAAACTCAGCCCCGAGGAAGAGGCGCGCCGCATCGCCGACAGCACGGGCTATGCCATGCAGCTCCAGTTTTTCGGCAACCGGCAGGGAAGCACAGCGCCGCATGTGGTGGATGCCTGGATCGCCGATGCCGACCTGGCAAAGCTGGCGGCCAATCCCGGCGACGCGCCCGTGCTCGCGGTGGAGCCCGCCGTCCTGCTCACCAAGGGCCAGCTGAGCAACCTGTACAAGCAGCTCAAGCTGCTGCTCGCCGGGAGCGAAAAAGCCTTCCTCAACGGGGATGCCGATCTTTTCGGACAGATCCTTTCGGCAGCCGCCCAGATGAGCCGCGACCCCAACCAGTTCTCGCTCCATCCGGACAGGAACCTGGCGGAAAACGGCCTGCTGGACGAGGTGCTGGCCGACCTGCCCTACAAGAGCGTCATCGGCTCCATGACGCGCAAGGACTGGGAGGACATGTCCACCGGCCAGCGGGATGCCTTTGTGCGCCGCATCAAGGGCCTGCTCGCCCGCTATGAGGCGTATGACAGGGACGCCTCCCACTGGGAGAGCTTTGGCGCCGCCAATCCCAATGACCGGGTGTATCGCGTGCCGCTGAGCATGCTGCCGTAGGCCGTCGGGGAGGCTACCTCCCCCCGCGCCCGGCCTGGGGCTGGAGATAGCGCGGCAGCACAAAAAGCCGGTAGCTTTTGGCCGGGGAGCGGCCCGCGGGGCGGACGGCGCGGCCTTCGATGGAGAGCGGCTCATCGGAGAGGCCGAAGGGCTGGAGCTTGCCGGGCTCCGCAGCCAGGGCGGCGAAGCTCTCGCCGCTGAGGGCGATGACCGGCAGGCTGCTGGTGGCATTGCCCGCGAACAGGGCCGCGCCGCCGGGCACCGCCATGGAACGCGCCACCGTGGCGTTGAGCAGGCTGGGGAGCGGCATGTCCGTGGCGCGCAGGGCTTCAAGAAAATCGTTGCCCGTGCGGCCCACAAAGGTGAACAGCGACGCGCCGTCGCCGGAAACCAGCAGGCTCACGGGCATGGTGCCCCCATGGATGCCCATGTAGGCGGGGCGCCCCCCGGCGGGCATGACGACCCAGCCGTCATCGTCGTCCGCCGCCCACGCCGGCGCGACGCCGGAAAGGGACGCGGCCAGAAGCGCCAGAAACAGAAGCCAAACGCCGAAACAGACCGGCCAATGTCCACATCGTTCCATGCTGTCACCCAATGATCGGCACCGCTGCGGCCTGGAATGCCGCGGACCGCTGCCGGACGCGCCGCAGACCCTGTCCCCCGACGCGGCGGCTGGCGCCCAAAGCATGCCCTGAGTTCTAGTGAGGCGGCCCCGCCATGTCAAGCCGCACTTCTTGCCTTGTTGGCCTTTTTTTTGCATACTCCTGAAAACACCACCGCATCCCGCGCGGATGCGTGAGTTTTTTGGCACTTTCGAGGCGCGTATGAATAAAGTTTTGGCACAAGATGAGGTCGATGCCCTGCTCCGCGGCCTTACCGGCGGCGACATCGAAAGCGAACAGGACGTTCCCGAAGACGATTCGGGCATCGTTTCCTTTGACCTGGCCAATCAGGACCGCATCATCCGCGGGCGCATGCCCGTTCTGGAAATCGTCAACGACCGTTTTGCCCGGCTCTGCACCAATGCCCTTTCCAACGCCGTGCGCAAACGCGTGGAGCTGAACCCCATCTCCATCGACATGACCAAGTTCGGCGAGTTCATGCGCTCGCTGCCCGTGCCCACCTCCATCAACATTTTCAAGATGGACCCCCTGCGCGGCAACGCCATCATGATCGTGGATTCCCGCCTGGTCTTTGCCCTGGTGGAGAACGTCTTTGGCGGCGCCGGCTCCCAGCCCAAGATCGAGGGGCGCGAATTCACGCGCATCGAGCAGGCCGTGGTGGACAAGATCGTCAAGATCGCCCTTGACAATATGGAAGAATCCTGGCGGCCCGTCCACGATGTCAAGCTGGAACTCGTGCGCAGCGAGATCAACCCCCAGTTCGCGGCCATCGTGCCGCCGAGCGACGTGGTGGTGGTCATCACCTTTGAGGTGGAGCTGGATACCTCGCTCGGCTCCATGATCATCTGCCTGCCCTATGCCACCATTGAGCCCATCCGTTCCAAACTCCATGCCAGCTTCCAGACGGAACGTCTGGAAGTGGACCACGCCTGGGTGGCGCGCCTCAAGGAGCGCCTGCTGGAAACCCCGGTGGAGCTGAAGGTGCATTTCGGCGATACCACCATCACCGGCAACCAGCTTTTGCGCATGCAGGTGGGGGATGTGCTCGTTCTGGATACGGATGTGGAGGAGCTGCTCACCTGCACCGTGGCGGGCGTCAAGAAATATCAGGGCATCGTGGGCACGGTGAAGGCCATGAAAGCCTTCCAGATCATCAAGGAAAACGAACCGCAGTATACCTAGTGGCGAATTGCAAAAATCCTGCGCGGAATGCCGCGTCCCCGCCACCGGGAAAGGCGCCGCCCGAAATCCTGACGCCGTGAAAGATGCCGTGGGAGCGGCTGGCCATGAGCGGTCTTTTTCTTGTCCACGATTTCAGTCCCCTGAACGTCTGGCTGGCCGTGGCATTCCATGCCGCCAGGGGCTTTCTTGGCGAACATGGCCTCGAATTCTGGCGGCTCCCCCCATGGTCCGGCGCGCAACTGCCGCGCCACAATTATTTCTGGTCTCCGGCATCTCTCCTGCCTTCCCGTCTGGAAAAGGAATGGCAGGCGCTTGCCGCCGCACTGGACGCCGGCAGGAACATCATCCTGCTCCGGCGTTTTCCTTCGCCGGAAGGATGCCGGCGGTTCGGAGACCACGCGCGCGCGTTCATCGATCCCGCGCACTCCATCAGGAGCCTCTTCATTCTGGGCGAGCCCCCGGCGTTGCTGGAACAGCGCTTCCGCACGCAGCCATCCGAGGCAAGCATCCAGGCGTCCCTCCATATGGACGGATACCGCGTGCAGGCCGATGAAATCGACGCCGCGCAGGGCTTCTCCGAGGAACCGGCACTTCTCGCCAATCCGGGCGGTTCGCCCGTGTCCGGGCCGGACGAGGAACTGGCGCGCCGGGTATTCGCCTTTCTCGGCTGCCCGATGCCCCCATTGCCCGGGCATCTCCCGTGCCATCCCCTCTTCCTCGGCTCCGTCACAGGCCGCCGGCTTGCCGCCGCCGCCGAAGTGCGCCACAACGCCTGGCCGCCTCTGGACGAGGCGCAGTACATGGAGGCCCTGCTCCCGCTGGACAGGATGTGGGGCACCGCGCCGGTGAGCCCCCGCCATGTCCGCAGGGAGCTGGCGGAACGGGAGCCGGCGGAACGCGCGCGCCTGGAGGCGCTGCTCGGCCTTGAGGCCGGCGCGCTGGCGCCCCCCGCCTGGCTGCTGGAGGAGGACGCCGTGGCGGCGGATGCCCCGCTTGAGCCGGAGTGCGTGCGGGCATTCGCCACGGCGCTGAATGCCGGGAATCGCAAGGCGCTGCGCCGGCGCTTCGCCCAGGATGCGCCGCTGCTGACCGACGACCAGAAACTGCTCGATGCCGCCCTGTGCGAGGGGGGCGGCTGCGCGCGCCTCGGCGAACCGGAACCGCCGGTCGAACTGACGGTCCTGACCATGACATTCAATCAGGAGAAGTACATCGGCGAATGCATGGACAGCGTCCTGGCGCAAAAAACCTCGTTTCCCGTGCGCCATCTGGTGCTGGATCACCATTCCTCGGACGCGACCCCGGCCATCATCGCGGAATATGCCTCCAGGCACCCGAGCGTGCGCCCGATCCTGCTTTCCCTGCATCTTGCCTGGGAAAACGTGCTCGGGCTCTTTCTGCGCGCCCGCACCAAGTATGTGGCCCTGTGCGATGGCGACGACTATTTTTCCGACCCGCTCAAGCTGGAAAAACAGGTGGCCTTTCTGGAAAACCGCCCCCACTGCGCCCTGTGCTTCCATCCGGTGGCGGTGGTCTTTGAAAACGGCGAACCGGCGCGCCTTTTCCCCTCCCCGGGGATGCTCCCGCGCGGCATCAGGGAAGAATACTATCTTGCCGACCTCCTTCGCGCCAATATCATCCAGACCAATTCCGCAGTCTACCGCTGGCGCTTCCGCGAAGGGCTGCCCCCCTGGTTCCGCGCCGATGTCTGCCCCGCGGACTGGTACTGGCACCTGCTCCACGCCGAAATGGGCAAGGCGGGCTACATCAATGAGATCATGGCGGTCTACCGGCGCCACGGCGCCGCGCTGTACATGAATGCCTTCCACAACATGAAAGAGCATATGCGTGTGCATGGCATGACGGAATTGGCCGCCTATTCCGCCTATGACGACCACTTCGGCGGCCGCTACTTCCGCGTGCTGGTCAATCCGGCCAATGCGGTCCTTGCCGCGTTTTTTGAAATCGCCACCACCGAGGGAGATGCCCGCCTGTTCCAGCAGGCGTGCGCGCAATTCCCGAAATTTGCCGCGAACTTTTTGCAGGAATACAGGAACCGCATGCGGGCTTCCGGGAGCGGCGGCGCCCCCGGGGAAACAACGCCCGACATCCCGGCTGGCGACGGGGGCGCCGGGCGCGGCGGCTCCGCCTGATTTTCCGGCATAACGCCCGGCCTTCCTTCACGCCGGCGCCGAAAAAAGACTTGACCCGGCGCCCGCGATAGAGTAGAAGCCTACTCCGGTTCGCCCTTGTAGCTCAGTCGGTAGAGTGCATCCTTGGTAAGGATGAGGTCACCAGTTCAATCCTGGTCAAGGGCTCCAGAATTTCAGGCGGTTACTCATCGCGGTAGCCGCCTTGTTTTTTGGACGCGCCACGACTCCGCCGCAGGGGAGACCGGAGGCTCGCCGGTGGGCGCCACCATGCGCGGGCAGGCCGCCGGCATGGGACGCGCCCCTGCCGGCCTTGCGCTGGGGTCCCGTCCTTGCGGATTTTCCGCCGCCGGGCAGAGCCTCCGGCGCCGCCCGCGTCCCGCAACCGCAACCTTGCCGGCGCTCCGGCAGCGCCCGCCCGTCATGCCATGAACATTCCGGTCCCGTTCGCCACCATCGGCCTGCTCGTCCTTTCCAATGTCTTTATGACCTTTGCCTGGTACGGACACCTGCGCTACAAGGGGCTGGCGCTGCCCGTCGTCATCCTCACGAGCTGGGGCCTGGCCTTTTTTGAATATCTGCTTCAGGTTCCGGCCAACCGCATCGGGTACGGGCATTTTTCCGCCGCGGAACTCAAGACCATCCAGGAAGTCATTTCCCTGACGGTATTCATGCTCTTCTCCACGCTCTGGCTGGGGGAATCCCTGCGCTGGAATCACCTCGCCGGATTTGCCCTCATCGTGCTGGCGGCCTGGATCATTTTCAAGGAGTGGTGAGATGACGCTTACTCTGGGCATGGCGGCGGCCTGCGGCGGCGCGGCGCTGGTAGGCGGATTCATCGACGCCATCGCCGGGGGCGGCGGCCTGCTCACCATGCCCGCCCTGCTGCTCACGGGCGTGCCGCCCCATCTGGCCCTCGGCACCAACAAGATCAGTTCCAGCCTGGGCACGGCGGTGGCGCTCGGCACCTTCGCGCGCAGCCATCTGGTGCTCTGGCGGCTGGCCCTGGCGGGGCTGGCCTTTTCGCTGCTCGGCTCCTGGATCGGCTCCCTGCTTGCCCTGCGCATCAGCGCCGCCGTGCTGGGCAAGATACTGGTCGGCCTTTTGCCCGTGGGCATGTTCCTGACGCTCGCGCCCAAGCGGGAACGGCAGGAAAGCGCCCCCACCGCCCCGCTCCACGGCCCGCGCTTCTGGCTGCTGGTGCCGCTGGTCTGCCTGGTCATCGGTGTCTATGACGGTTTTTTCGGCCCCGGCACAGGCAGCTTTCTCATCCTTGCCCTGCACTGGGTTTTGCGCGCGGGTCTCATCGAAGCGTCGGCCACCTCCAAGGTGCTCAACCTCGGCTCCAACGTGGGCGCGGCCGCGGCCTTCATCTGGCATGGCACGGTATTCTGGCCGCTGGCGGCCATCATGACGGCCTGTTCCATGCTCGGCAACTGGTTCGGCAGCCGCACGGCCATTCGCGTGGGCCCGGCGGCGGTGCGCCGCTTCCTCATGGTTTCTCTCGGGCTGCTGCTCCTGACCCTGATCTGGCGCTATTTTCTGGCTCCGGCGTGATCGTCCGGGGACAGAACGATATTCACATCTTCAGCGGGAAAGCGCCGGAAACGCCGCTCCATGACGGCCACGGCCTCCGGATTTTCATCCACCAGAATGCAGTGACGGCCCAGCGTATAGGCCGCCTCGCCCAGGGTTCCGCTGCCCGCGAAAAAATCGCAGAGCATATCGCCGGGATTGGAATGCACCCTGACGATGCGGGAAATGATGCCCAGAGGCTTTTGCGTGGCATATCCGGTCTTTTCCCTGCCGGTGGGGCTGACAATGGTGTGCCACCAGACATCCGTGGGCGTCTTGCCCCGCGCCGCCTTTTCCGCGCCCACGAGGCCGGGGGCCATGTAGGGTATCCTGTCCATCTCGCCGTAATTGAAGGTATAGTTGCGCGGGTCCCGCGCATACCACAGGATGGTATCGTGCTTGGCGGGCCAGCGCGTTTTCGAGCGCGCGCCGTAATCGTAGGCCCAGATGATTTCATTGAGGAACGATTCCCTGCCGAAAATACCGTCAATGAGCACCTTGCAATAGTGGATTTCCCGGTAATCGAGATGAAAGAACAGGGAACCGTGGGGCTTGAGTATCCTGTGGGCCTGAACGATACGCGGCTCAAGAAAGCCGGGAAGATCGTCGAACCTGTCATCAAAGCCCTGTGATTCCCGCGGCTCCGCGCGGTACGTCCTGCCCTGAAATCCCCGGCGGCCGCCGCTTTCATCCCGCACGGCCCGGAACCGCGCGCGCTCCTGCCGCGAGCCGGTATTGAACGGCGGATCGATATAGATGAGGTCCACGCTTGCCGGCGGCAACCGTTCCAGCACCGCGAGATTGTCCGCCTGATAGACCGTCAGTTGCGGCATGGTTCCCCCTTAGAGCGGTTTGGTAATGAAAGTATCCAAACCGCTCTGGCGACGCGGTAGCCGTTAGCGGCTCTGCCGCTTACGGATAGCGACAGCGATTTCTTTGTATCACGTGTCGAGTAACCAAGTACTGTCTTCATCCGTAGCTTCCTTCGTCGCAACGGCTGAAGCAGCGTCCAGACCGCGTTCTGGACGCGAAATGATGGCAGCGAAGCGATTGAAAATGGATATTTTCAATCGCAAAATGCTCTAACGGCCGGCATGCTCATCCGCCGCTCCCGCCCGCCAGCCTGCGCAGTTTTTCGCGCAGGGCCGCGGCCCTGGCCCGGCCCACGCCGGGAAGCGCCCGCAGCTCCTCCTCGCTGGCGCCGGCCATGGCCTCCACACTGCCGAAACGGTCCCAGAGCAGACGCGCCGTGGCGGGCCCCACGCCCGGCAGGCGCATGAGCTCGCCGGAAAGCGCGGCCCCGCGCCGCGCGCGGCGGTGGCGGCCGATGGCGAAACGGTGCGTGGCATCGCGCACCTGTTGCAGGAAGAGCAGCTCCTGACTGCCCTCGCGCAGGGGCAGCGCATTGGCCCTGCCGGGCACAAAGATGCGGTCGGCCACATTGCCCGCCCGGCGGTCGGCATGCCCCTCCTCGTCACGGGCCTTGGCAATGGCCGCCAGGGGAAAAAGGCGCTCCTCCCCGGCCTCGGCCAGGGCGCGGCCCACTGCCGCCAACTGGCCCCGGCCCCCGTCGATGAGCAGGAGGTCCGGCCACGGGGGGCCGCTTTCCAGACGCCGCGCCACCCAGGCATGAAGGGTCGCGTAGTCGTCCGCGCTGTCCGGCATGGCATAGATGCGATACTCGTCCCTGCACGGCAGGCCGTCCACATAGACCACCATGCCCACGCGCGTCTGCCGGCCGCCGGTGTGCGAAACATCCACGCATTCGATGCGCCCCGGCGCTTCCGGCAGGGAAAGGGCCGCCCCCACGCGGGCAAGCAAAGCCCCGCCGTCCTGCCCGCGCCGGCGCCGCGCCTCTTCCCGCGCATTGGCCGCGGCCATGTCCACCAGCTGGTTGTCCGCCGTGTTCTGCGGGGCCACCACGCGCACCGGGCCGCCGCGCCGCTCCGCCAGGGCCTGCTCCAGCACGGCCCGTCCGCCGAAGCCTTCGTCCCCGCCATCTTCAGGGGGAATGGCGGCGTCGTCTCCGCCGCTCCGGTCCTCATTACACCCGTCCGCCGGCTCATCCGCCAGTTCCGACGGCAGCCACGGCACCAGGATGCGCGGCGGGGGCACCACCGTGCCGTAAAACTGGCCCAGAAACGAGGAAAGCAGCTCCGGCGCGTCCTCAAAGCCCAGACCGGGCCAGAAAAAGGCGCGCCCATCCGTGACGGCGCCCCCGCGCACAAAGACGATGCCAAGGCCGAGGCCCTTCTCCGCCTCGCACAGGCCGATGGCGTCCATGTCGCCGCCCGCGGGAAGGATGGCCGCCTGCCGTTCCACTGTCCGTTCCACGGCGCGGAGCTGATCGCGCAGGATCGCGGCGCGCTCGAAATCGAGCTGTTCAGAGGCCGCTTCCATCTCGGCCCGCAGGGAGCGCAGGAGCGGGTCGGCGCGGCCCTCGAGAATGTCGCGCACCCGCTGGACGGCCAGATGATACTCCGCCGCGCTCGCATCGCCCATGCAGGGCGCCGGGCACTGGCCCATGTGGTGATAGAGGCAGGGGCGCACGCGGTTGCGCATGGCCCTGTCCGAACAGCGGCGCAGGCCGAAGGCCCGGTGGATGAGCTTCCAGGTCTCGCGGGCCGCCAGCGCCGAGGTGAAGGGCCCGAAGTAGCGCGCCCCGTCCCGGCGCGCCATGCGGACGATCTCCAGCCTCGGGAAGGGATGCTTCACGTCCAGCCGGAAAAGCGCATACTGCTTGTCATCGCGCAGGACGATATTGTAATGCGGCCGGTATTTCTTGATGAGGCTCGCCTCAAGGAGCAGCGCCTCCTTCTCCGTGGTGGTGGAGAGATAGTCGAGGCGCTCGGCATGGGCGAGCATGGCGCGGGTCTTGACCGGCAGCCCCTCCGGACGGAAATAGGAAAGCACGCGCCGGCGCAAGACGCGCGCCTTGCCCACATAGATGACCCGGCCACGACCGTCCCTGTAGAGGTAAACGCCGGGCGTGAGCGGGATGCTGGAGGGATCCGGCCTGTCCATGCGCGCATCCTACGCCCGGACGGCCGGGCTGCCAAGCGCCGCTCCCGGACAGGCGGAATGCGGCAAAACTGGCCGTTTTTTGCTGCGGGAAAGGCCGGCCAGTTCGGGATGCCGCGATTATCCGTCAAAAACAGCCTTTTTCGCGCCGGCTGCGTCACTGTGCGATTTTGGTCGGTCATGTACCTGAGTACACTCCCTCCCCAAATCGCCCATTTCCTTGCCGGCGCAAAAAATTCTTATTTTTTAGGATTCTTGCG
>URHE01000058.1 GCA_900547595.1 uncultured Desulfovibrio sp. | reverse complement strand
ATCCGTCTGTCGCTCCGCTCCAGACGGAACCTGGAATATTCATCAACGCATTGTAAACCAAACCCATAACGCACCTTGGATGAGGTCTAAGCCGGGCAGGAAAAACAGCCTTGGATTTTTCCGTCCGGAAGCGTAGCTTCATCGGGCCATGGAAAAGAAAAAAATCCTGCTGCTCGCGCTGGGGCATCTTTCCTGCGATGTCAACGCGGGCGCCCTGCCCGCCTCGCTGCCGTATCTGCGTTCGGCCTACGGACTGGACTATCAGGCCACGGGCGGCCTCATGCTCGCCTATTCCTGCCTGTCCTCCATCATCCAGCCCGTCTTCGGCCTTCTGGCCGACAGACTCTCCAAGCCGTGGTTCCTGCCCCTGGGCGTGGCGCTGGCGGGCTGCGGCATCGCCTGCATGGGCTTTCTCGGCGGGTACTGGGCCATGTTCACCGCCATTGCCGTAAGCGGCGTGGGTTCGGCCCTCTTCCACCCCGAAGGCGCGCGCCACGCCAACAGGGTTTCCGGCAAGAGCAAGGGCATCGGCCTGAGCATCTTCTCCATCGGCGGCAACAGCGGCTTCATCCTCGGGCCGCTCCTCGTGACCGTCTTTGTGGGCGGCTTCGGCATCCGCGGCATGGCCGTCTTTGCCGCGCTCGGCATTGCCATGGCGCTCGTCCTGCTCTGGGGCATCACGCGCCTGGGCGGCACAACGCCGCCGTCTCCGCAGGCCGCCCCGCAACGCGCCGCCGGCGCCGCCGCCGCGGCGCATCCGCCGGTCAACAACTGGCATGAGTTTTCCCGGCTCATCGTGGTCATCGTGGCCCGTTCCACGGTCTTTGTGGGCTTCAACGCCTTCATTCCCCTCTATTGGGTCAATGTTTTCGGGCAGTCCAAGGCCGCCGGCGCCCTGGCCCTGATCATCTTCTGCGCCAGCGGCGTGGCCTGCAACATCATGGGCGGCCTGCTCTCGGACCGCATCGGCTGCGTGCCGGTCATCCGCCTGGCCTTCACCCTCATGCCCGTGGCCGTGCTCGCCTTCAGCCTCGCGCCCGATGCCGCCTGGGGCTATGCCGCCCTGCCCCTGCTCGGGTTTGTGCTTTACGCGCCCTTCAGTTCCCAGGTTGTCCTGGGCCAGCGGCTCCTTGCCCGGAATATCGGCTTCGCCTCCGGCGTGACGCTGGGGCTCTCCACCAGCCTCGGCGGGGTGGCGCAGCCGTTTCTGGGGCGCGTGGCCGACATGGCGGGCCTGCCCGTGGCCATCCAGGTGCTGGCGGGCGTGGCCGCGCTGGGGGCGCTCTTTTCGTATCTGCTTTCGCGCGGCCCGGAATCACGCGGCGAGTGAGGCCCGGATACTCCGCCCCGCAGGGGAGGCAAAAGGCCCCCCGAAAACGGGGAAAGGGGAGGGACTCCTGCCGGAACCCGCCTAGTGTCTAATTGCAAAAATTCTGCGCAGAATTCTGCGAAGAATTTTTGCAGGATCGTTCGCGAAAAAACGTGGTTTTTCGCTCACTTACGGCGGCTATGCCGCCGCAAAACCCTTACGGGTTTTGTAGTGTCTACTTTTGCAAGTAGACACTAGGTTTCCAGATAGGTGGCGCTCTGGCTGTCGCGTTCGCTCACGCGCACGCTCACAAGGCGCACGTTCCCGGCCTGGGGATCGGCGCTGGCGGCCAGGCGCGCCGCCACATCCCGGAAGATATGCCGCGCGAGGTTCTCCGATGAGGGATTGCGGACGTCAAAGGGCGGCGTTTCGTTGAGCATGCGATGGTCCAGCCCGGCCAGGGACGCGCGGAGCGCCCCCTTGAGCGTGGCGAAATCCAGCAGAAGCTCCGTGTCCGGCGCGAGCGTGTTCCCCTCCACGCACAGCTCCACCGCGAAATTGTGGCCGTGGGGATTTTCGCATTTGCCGCGGTAGTGCCGCAGGGCATGCGCGGCGGCAAATTCGTCGCGCACCGTGAGCCGCCAGAGACCGGCGCCGCTCATGCCACGATCCACCACATGATGAAGGCCGAGAGAATGGTCACGACAATGGCCGTGACGATGCGCGTATTCTGGTTCCACTCGAAGGGCGAATGCTGCGGCTCAAGCTCCAGTGTTCCCTCGGCCTCATGCTCCGCGGGCGGCGTGGGCACGAAGAGGCGTTCCAGCCAGCTGAGAAATGACATGCTCTCTCCTTGCAAGTCGGTGAGGGCGGCGGGGGCGCTCCGGTTTTGCGGCCCGGCGGCGCGCCCCCCGTGGAACGCGCCGCCCGCTCCGCGCTTCGCCCTTCTTCCGGGTGAAGCGCGTTAGTTCTCTCCGGTCATGGCCTTGAGCGGCTCGCCGTAATACGCCTTGCGGTAAAGTTCCCGAAGTTCGGAAATGAGCGGATAGCGCGGGTTGGACACCGTGCACTGGTCATCGAACGCCTGTTCGGACATTTCATCCAGCCTGCGCAGGAAGTCGGCCTCCGCGATGCCCGCGTCGCGCAGGGACGCCGGGATATTGAGGTCGCGCTTGAGCGCCTCGATGGCCCGCACGAGGCGCGCGGTTTTTTCCGCCCGGGCATCGGGGCCGTCGCCCTCCACGTCATCGGCCAGGTGGAGCATGTCCGCAATGCGGGCATAGCGCCCCTTGACCCAGGGATACTTGTACTGCGGCAGCATCCCCTGCTTGGTGGGCGTGTCCGTGGCATTGTATTCGATGACATAGGACAGCATGATGGCATTGGCGAGCCCGTGGGGCAGGTGGAAGTACGAGCCCAGGGTATGCGCCAGCGAATGGCAGACGCCCAGAAAGGCGTTGGCAAAGGCCATGCCCGCCATGGTGGCCGCATAGTGGATCTTTTCGCGCGGCACCAGCCGGTCCTCGCCGCCGGCATAGGAGCGGCGCAGATACTTGAATACCAGGCGCACGGCCTCCATGGCCTGCCCGTCGGCGAAATTGGTGGCCAGGGTGGAAGTGTACGCCTCGATGGCGTGGGTCAGCACATCCAGCCCGGCATTGGCGATGAGCGAGGGCGGCAGGTCCATGACGAATTCCGGGTCCACGATGGCCATGTCCGGCGTCAGGGCGTAGTCGGCCACCGGGTACTTGACGCCGGTCCTGTTGTCCGTGATGACCGCGAAGGGCGTCACCTCCGAGCCTGTGCCCGACGTGGTGGGGATGGCCACCATGAGCGCCTTCTTGCCCAGTTCGGGGAAGGAGACCACCCGCTTCCTGATGTCCATGAAGCGCAGGGCGATGTCCTCGAAGCGGATGTCCGGCTTCTCGTAGAGCAGCCAGATGATCTTGGCCGCGTCCATGGGCGAGCCGCCGCCGAGCGCGATGAAGAGGTCCGGCTGGAAGGCGTTGACCATGTCCAGGGCCTTGCGCGCGGTGTCGATGTCCGGATCGGGAAGCACGCCGGAGAATACGCGCACCTCCATGCCCATGCGCTCCAGCACGTCCTCCACCTTGCGGGCATGGCCGAGCTTGACCATGGTCTCGTCGGTGATGATGCAGGCGCGGCGGCGGTCGGTGAATTCCTCCAGAGCGGGCCTGAGCGCCCCCAGCTTGAAGTAGATTTTGGAGGGCACGCGGAACCAGAGCATGTTCTCGCGGCGCGAGGCCACGGTCTTGACATTCATGAGGTGCTTCACCCCGATGTTTTCGCTCACGGAATTGCCGCCCCAGCTGCCGCAGCCCAGCGTGAGCGAGGGCGCCACGCGGAAGTTGTAGACATCGCCGATGGCGCCCTGCGACGCGGGCATGTTGATGAGCACGCGGCCCGTGGTCATGGTGTCCTCAAAGGCCCGGATATGCTCCGCGCTGCTTTCGCGGGTATAGAGCACCGACGTGTGCCCGGCGCCGCCCAGCTCCACCAGGCGCTGGGCCGTGGCCACGCAGGCCGCGAAGTCCGGCGCGCGGTAGAAGCCGAGCACCGGCGAGAGCTTTTCATGGGCAAAGGGGTCGTCGGGCCGCACTTCGGAGCGTTCGGCCATGAGCACCTTGGTGCCGGGCGGCACCGTGATGCCCGCCATTTGGGCGATGTGCTCCGCCGACTGGCCCACGATGGCGCTGTTCAGGCTGCCGTTGACAAAGATGGTTTTCGCCAGGGCCTCGGCCTGCTGTTCGTCGGCAAACCAGGCGCCGCGCCGGAGAAATTCCTCGCGCACGGCGTCGGCCACCGGGGCCTCGGCCACCACGGTCTGCTCCGAGGCGCAGATCATGCCGTTGTCAAAGGTCTTGCTGAGCAGGATGGAATTGACCGCCATCCTGATGTCGGCCGTGGCGTCCACCACCACCGGAGTATTGCCCGCGCCCACGCCGATGGCCGGGGTGCCGGAGCTGTACGCCGCGCGCACCATGCCGGGGCCGCCCGTGGCCAGAATGAGGTTGATGTGGCGGTGGCTCATGAGCGCCTGCGTGAGCTCGGGCGCGGGATCCTCGATGCAGTCGATGATGCCTTCGGGGGCGCCGGCTTCCACGGCGGCGCGGAGAATGGTCATGGCCGCGGCGCGGGTGCTCTTTTTCGCCCTGGGGTGCGGCGAAAAGATGATGCCGTTGCGCGTCTTGAGGCAGAGCAGCGCCTTGAAGATGGCCGTGGACGTGGGGTTGGTGGTGGGCACGATGCCCGCCACCAGGCCCAGCGGCGCGGCGATCTCGCGGTAGCCGGAGACCGGGTCGTCCTCGATGACGCCGCAGGTCTTGCTGTCCTTGTATTTGTTGTAGATATATTCCGAGGCGAAGTGGTTCTTGATGACCTTGTCTTCCACAATGCCCATGCCGGTCTCGGCCACGGCCATCTTGGCGAGCTCGATGCGCTTCGATGTGGCAACGGCCGCCGCGTGCTGGAATATCTCGTCCACCCGGGCCTGGTCATACTGCGCGAAGCGGGCCTGGGCCGCGCGCACGCGCTCGACCATGGCGTCCAGCCGCGCCAGGGCGTCCGGCGCGGAAGGCGTTTTTGCCGCTGTGGTTTCCGGAGTTTTCTTGCTCATGGTTTCCTCGTTGCGGTGTGGGACGGGATGCTAGGCCAGCTTGCGCAGGCGCGCGATGGCTTCCTCGGTGTCGGAAGGAGAGCCGAAGGCCGTCAGGCGCACATAGCCCTCGCCGCTGGCGCCGAAACCCACGCCCGGCGTGCAGACCAGGGCCGCCTCGTTGAGCAGGCGCTCGAAAAAGCCCCAGGAGTCCATGCCCCTGGGCACGCCCACCCAGATATAGGGCGCGTTCACCCCGCCGAAAACAGGCAGCCCCATGCCGGAGACCGCCTCGCGCAGCAGGGCCGCGTTGCGCTGGTAGCCGCGGATGACGTCCATCACCTCGCGGCGCCCGATTTCGCTGTACACGGCGGCGGCGGCGCGCTGCACAATGTAGGGGCAGCCGTTGTACTTGGTGCACTGGCGCCGGTTCCAGAACCCGTTGAGCGCCACGCGGCCGCCCTTTCCGTCATCCACCATGAGGCTTTCGGGCACCACGGTATAGGCGCAGCGCAGGCCCGTGAACCCGGCGGTCTTGGAGAAACTGCGGAACTCCACCGCCACCTCGCGGGCGCCTTCCAGCTCGTAGATGCTGTGCGGCACGTCCGCATCCTGGATATACGCCTCATAGGCCGAATCAAAGAGGATGACGCAGCCCTCGCGGCGCGCGTAGTCCACCCAGCCCTGGAGCTGGGCCCGCGTGAGCACGGTGCCCGTGGGATTGTTGGGATAGCAGAGGTAGATCAGGTCCGGCCGCGTGGCGGGAAAGGCGGGGACGAAATCGTTCTCCCTCGTGCAGGGGAGATAGACGATGCGGCTCCAGTGGCCGTCGGTCCAGTCGCCCGCGCGGCCCGCCATGACGTTGGAATCCACATAGACCGGATAGACCGGGTCCGTCACGGCCACCACGCTGTCGCGCGAGAACAGTTCCTGAAAGTTGCCCACATCGGACTTGGCGCCGTCGCTGACGAATATCTCGTCGGGCCGGATGTCCACGCCGCGGGCCTTGTAGTCGTATTCCATGATGAGGTCGCGAAGGAAGGCATAGCCCTGTTCCGGGCCGTAGCCGTGGAAATGCGCGGCGTCGCCCATTTCGTCCACAGCCGCGTGCAGGGCGCTGATCACCGCCGGAACGAGGGGGCGGGTCACGTCGCCGATGCCGAGGCTGATGACGCGGGCATCGGGGTGGCTGTCCTTGAAGTTCGCGACCTTGCGCGCGATGTCGGCAAAAAGGTAGTTGCGCTGGAGCTTGAGAAAACTGGGATCGACCCTGGTCATGGATGCCTCGTTTGCCGCGGCGGAGCGCCGCGCTGGGGAACTGTTTTTCAGAGGTAATACACGCCGTCAAAGACCGTGACCGCCGCCCCGGACATGTAGACATGGCCGCTGGCCTCGTCCCAGTCCACATGGAGGACGCCCCCCCTGAGCTCCACATCCACGGAGCGGCCCGTATAGCCGTTGAGGGCGCAGGCCACGGCCGCCGCGCAGGCGCCCGTGCCGCAGGCGAGCGTCTCGCCGGCGCCGCGCTCCCAGACGCGCATGCGGATGCTCGTGGAGGAGAGCACCTCCACAAATTCGGTATTGGTGCGGCGCGGGAACAGGGGGTGATGCTCGAAGAGCGGTCCCAAAGCGGGCAGGTCCAGCTCGTCGATGCCCTGCATGAACACCACGGCGTGCGGATTGCCCATGGAGACCGCCGTGACCGCGTAGGTGCGGCCGTCCACCTGGATGGGGTGGGCGATGCAGCGGCGGTCCTCCTCGTCCACGCTGAGCACGGGCGCGAGCTCCACGGGGATGCGGCTCGGCACCAGAATGGGCTCGCCCATGTCCACCGTGGCGCCGCAGACGGTACCGGCCTCGAATTTCAGACGGATGATCTTGATGCCCGCGGCGGTTTCCAGACGAATGACGTCCTTCTTCACCAGGCCGCGGTCATAGGCGTACTTGCCCACGCAACGCGTGGCGTTGCCGCACATTTCGGCCTCGGTGCCGTCGGCGTTGAACATGCGCATCCTGAGATCGGCCACCCCGGAGGGCAGGATGAGCACCAGGCCGTCCGAGCCCACGCCGAAATGCCGGTCGCTGATACGCGTGGCCAGCTCGCCGGGATTGTTGATCTCTTCTTCAAAACCATTGATGTAGACATAGTCGTTGCCGATGCCCTGCATCTTGGTGAAACGCAATTCACGGGCCATGCCGCCTCCTTGATCCGCCGCGTTCCGCGCGCCGGCGGAAAGAAAAACGCTAGCCGGAAGCGGCGAAAAAGTAAAGGCGCGGCGTCCGCGCGGGCCGCTGTTGCCCCGCTTCGCCCGCGCATTGACTTTTGCGGCCGCATGGCGGAAAGTGCGCCCACGAGAAGGAGGCGCATGCAACCCCGTTCCCGAATCGTGGCCGCCGTGGCCTTTCTTGTCGCCGGGGCGGTCCTTGCCGTGGCCGGTTTCTTTTCCGGCGCGCTGGACCTCGATGTGGCGCATGCCGCCGCCGTTGGCTTTCTCGGCCTGGTGATCGCGGCCCTGGGCGTCCTGCTCCTGCGGCGGGGGCTTGCCGGGCGCGCCCGGTCCATGTCCGCAGCCGCGGCTCCCGCCGCCATTCCCCTGCCGTACTATACGCGCAACTGTCCGTTCTGCGGGCGCAGGCTCGGGCTCAAGGCCGAAAAATGTCCGGACTGCCGCCGCAGGCTCCCCGATGACGCCACCTGCTCCGCCGGTGACGCGGACGCCCGGACCGCCGTGGCCGCCTTTGCCGCCGCGCGGGAGTCGGCGCTCGCCGCGGGCAGCACCGGCTATGTCTGGCGCGCGGCGCATGACGGCGCCACCTGCGAGCGCTGCGCCAATAATGACGGCCATGTCTTTCTCTGGGAACAGGAACCCATTGGCGGCCATGCCGGGGCGCGGCCCCGCTGCCGCTGCCGCCCCGAACCGGTGTTTCCGGCAACGGCCCCCGCGCGGGAGACGCCTTCCCGCCAGGCATAGGATGGTTTGGCAATGAACGGAGCCAGACCGCCAAAAAATGCTCCAAGGATCATCAGCATGGAAAAATACACAGCGTCCTTTCTCGGCCGGGACTGTCCCGGCGTGGTGGCGGCGGTGAGCCGCCTGTTCGGCGACATGGGCTGCAATATCGAGGCCATGGCCCAGACCATGCTCTCGGGCGCGTTCGCTGCCATCTTTGTGGTCAGCGCTCCCGGACCGGACGCTGAACTCCCGCGCGACGACGGCGTTTGCGGCGCCGATTGCCTGCGCCTGCGCCTGGAGGAAGGGCTTGAACGCGCCGGGGTGGACCTTTCCGTCCTGGTGCGGCCGGCCATTGAGGAGCAATGGGGCGCGAACCTGAATTGCGAGCCCTTTGTGGTCACGGTGGACGGGCCCGACCGGCCCGGCCTCATCGGCGGCATGAGCCGGGTTTTCGGCCGCCACGGCGTGAACATCGAAAACCTCAAGGCCATTCTCGGCGAGGGCGGCGAGGGCAAGGCGCTCTTCGTCTTTGAAGTCATGGTGCCGGACAGCGTGGACCTGGGGCGCCTGCGCCGCGAGCTCGCGCTGGAGGCGGCCAATCTCAAGCTGCGCGTGAGCGTCCAGCACCGCAGGATTTTCGAGGCCGTCCACCGGGTCAGTTCGTTCTAGTGTCTAATTGCAAAAATTCTGCGCAGAATTCTGCGAAGAATTTTTGCAGGATCGTTCGCGAAAAAACGTGGTTTTTCGCTCACTTACGGCGGCTATGCCGCCGCAAAACCCTTACGGGTTTTGTAGTGTCTACTTTTGCAAGTAGACACTAGCAGCCGATTGCAGAAAAACGGGGTATTTCGCTCACTCACGGCGGTCGCGCCGTTGCGGGACCCGCACGGGTCTTTGCCATGTCCGCCCGTGCGGGCGGACATTGCCGGCAACCAGCCGCAGACCGGCCTCCGGGCCGCAAGCCAGCAGGATCAGTATGCTTTCCGAACGCGAAGTCACCAGCACTCTGAACATGCTCCGCAACGAGCACCTTGATGTCCGCACCGTCACCCTGGGGGTGAGTCTTTTCGACTGCGTGAGCCATGACCTTGAGCTTTTTGTCGCCAACGTGCGCGCCAAGATACGCCGCCATGCGGCGCAGCTTGTGGCCGTCTGCGACGAGGTGGGGGACAGGTACGGCATCCCGGTGGTCAACAAGCGCATCAGCGTGAGCCCCGTGGCCGTGGTGGGGGCGCCCTTCGGGCCGGACGGCATGCTTCGCGTCTGTCAGGCCCTGGATGAGGCCGCCACGGACGCGGGGGTGGACTTTCTCGGCGGTTTTTCCGCCCTGGTGGAAAAGGGCTTCGCCAAGGGCGACCGCGCCCTCATCGAGGCGCTGCCCGAGGCGCTCGCCCGGACCGAGCGCGTCTGCGCCTCCATCAATGTGGCTTCCTCGCGCAGCGGCATCAACATGGACGCCGTGGCCCTCATGGGCGAACAGATCCTGCGCGTGGCCCAGGCCACGGCGGACCGCGGGGGCATCGGCTGCGCCAAGCTGGTGGTCTTTGCCAACATCCCCCAGGATGTGCCCTTCATGGCCGGCGCCTATCTGGGCGTGGGCGAGCCGGATGTGGTCATCAATGTGGGCGTTTCCGGGCCGGGCGTGGTGAAGAAGGCCATCGACCGCGCCCTGGAGCGGGGCCGCAACGCCCAGGGACGGCCCCTGACCCTGCTCGACATGGCCGAGGTCATCAAGGCCACGGCCTACAAGGTGACGCGCGTGGGCGAGATCATCGGCTCCGAAGTGGCGAGCCGGCTCGGCATCCCCTTTGGCGTGGCGGACCTTTCCCTGGCGCCCACGCCCGCCGTGGGCGACTCGGTGGGCGAGATTTTCGAGAGCCTCGGCCTCTCCAGCATCGGCGCGCCGGGCAGCACCGCCGTGCTCGCCATGCTCAATGACGCGGTCAAGAAGGGCGGCGGCTTCGCCTCCTCCTCGGTGGGCGGTCTTTCCGGCGCCTTTATTCCCGTCTCCGAGGATTCGAGCATCGAGGCCGCCGCGCGGGCCGGGCGCCTGAGCATTGAAAAACTGGAGGCCATGACCAGCGTCTGCTCGGTGGGGCTGGACATGATCGCCATCCCCGGCGACACGCCCGCGTCCACGCTGGCGGCCATCATCGCCGATGAAATGGCCATCGGCGTCATCAATCACAAGACCACCGCCGTGCGCGTCATTCCCGTGCCGGGCAAGGGCGTGGGCGAGGAAGTCTCGTTCGGCGGCCTGCTCGGCAAGGCGGCCATCATGGCCGTGCCGGGCGGCGACGCCGCGCGCTTCATCGGCCTTGGCGGCCGTATCCCGGCGCCCATCCACAGTCTGAAAAACTGATCCCGCCACAGCGGAAGGCGGAAAACGCCCTTGCTCCGAACTATCGGGACAAGGGCGTTTTTTCGTTGCGGACGCGCTCAGTGCCGGTGGACGTGGCGCCCGTGGTGGTGGGCCTGGCGTTCCACGGCCCTGTCTTCCCGCAGACAGAAGGTGAGCGCGAGGGCGGCGGCGAAGCTCACGCCGAAGAAGATGTCGGACAGGGCGTAGCTGCCGCAGATTTCATAGGAGATCCCCATGATCGGGAAGCCGAGGCTGCGGATCAGGATGAAGATGGCGACGAACTTGTACACGGCGAGAAAGTTGGGGCTGCCGAAATAATAGGCGACCACCGCGGGCAGCACCACCCACAGGCCGCCCACGCACGAGCCGAAGGTGAGGCCGAAGGCCGCCATGGAGGCGAGGCTTGGCGGCAGAAGCAGGAAGCACATGCTCCCGAGGCCGCAGAGCATGAGGGCGCGGGCCGCCATGATGGGCGTGGCGCGGTCGCAGACCCAGCCCCAGAAATACTTGGCGAGCGTGCCGAACAGCGCCGCCAGACCGGCCAGGATCATGGCCGGATAGGCGTCGGCCCCCATGTCCGTGAAGCGCGGCTTGAGCTGGCTCAACACGCCCGAGCCGACCATGAGCGCCAGCCCGAAGGCGATGCCGATCCACCAGGCCGCCGGGCGGCGGATGAGGGCCGCGAGCGAAACGGCGCGCGGGACGCCCTTGGGCGGCCGGGGATCGTGCTGCCGTCCGTCCGGATGCAGGTGGAGCATCTGCGGGGAGCGCCGCACCAGCACCCAGGAGAGCGGCGCCAGCAGCAGTGTCGCGCCGCCCAGAATGGCGTAGGCGGTCTGCATATCGAAATGCCGGATGAGCACCAGGCTGAGAAAGGGGAGCACCATGCCCGCGAGGGAGGTGCCGGAATTGGCGAGCCCGAAGGCGATGCCCCGATAGTGGCTGAACCAGTTGCTCATCAGGGCGTTGGCCACCACGCCGCCGCATACCTGGGAGGCCACCCACAGGAGCACCATGAAGAGCGTGAACAGCCGGATGTCGTCGGTGAGGCCCATGGCCCAGGTGGCCAGCCCGCCCGCCACGGCGCCCACGGTCATGAGCATCCGCAGGGAGTGGCGGGTGGAAACGGCGGCGGCCACGGGCATGGCGAGCTGACCCATGAAGGCGGCCACGCCCAGGCTCATGTTCAGGCCCACGCGCGTCCAGCCGTGCAGGTCGCACAGGGGCTCCATGAAGGCGTTCATGCCGTAGAGGGCGCTGCCCTGAAGCATGAAGTTGCCCCCCAGACACAGGGCGCTGATCTTCCAGCCGTAGAACATGCGCTTCTCCGTTCGGCCTCCGGCGCCGCAACGCCGTCACGCCGGAGCATAGTCCTCCCGCCGCGCCAAGGCAAGCCGGGCCGATGATGTGCCGGAAAACGCCGTGGGAAACGGGCCGGTTTTTTGCTGCGGGGCTCCGCCCCGCGCCCCGTTGGGGGCCGACGGCCCCCAAACCCCCGGTTGCGTTGTCTCACTGCGCTGCAGTGAGAACAACGAACGGAAATGGTCGTTGTTTCTTCGCAAAAGTTCCGGAACCGTGAGGCAACGCCCCTTCCGCTCGCCGCCCGGAGCAAAGCGAAGGGCGGGGGCTGTCGCCGCAAGAATCCTAAA
>URHE01000057.1 GCA_900547595.1 uncultured Desulfovibrio sp. | reverse complement strand
CCTGCAGCTTCTTCCGCGGCACTGCGGAAAGCCGCCTGAACCGCCTCCTGCAAGGCGAGGCGCTGTTGATCCTGGCGGTCGGCGCGATCATCGCCTTCACCCAGCAACTCTGGTTCAGTTGGCTGATCTACCTGCTGGTGATCCTCAGTTCGCTCAGCGTCCCGCTGATCGCGGCCTGGCACTGGTATCGCGGCTACCAGCCGGCGCGCCTGATCGTTGCCGGGATGATCGTGTTCAACGCCGGCTTCATGGTGTTCCTGCCGGTACTGTTCGGCACCAAGCAACTCGATCCGGGCTGGCTGGTGCTCGGGGGGTTCAGCTTCGCCACCCTCGCCGGGCTGGTCCTGAGCGTCTCGCTCACCGAACGCCAGCGGCTGATCCAGCAGCTCAACCTGCAACAGCGCACCAGCGAGGCGGCGCACACCGCGGAATTGCAGACCAAGGCCGAGTTCCTGGCCAAGATCAGCCACGAGATCCGCACGCCCATGAACGCCGTGCTGGGGATGACCGAACTGCTCCTCGGCACCCCGTTGTCGGCGAAGCAGCGCGACTACGTGCAGACCATCCACAGCGCCGGCAACGAGCTGCTCACGCTGATCAACGAGATCCTCGACATCTCCAAGCTGGAGTCCGGGCAGATCGAGCTGGACGAAGTGCAGTTCGACCTCAACGCGCTGATCGAGGACTGCCTGGATATCTTCCGGGTCAAGGCCGAGCAGCAGCGCATCGAGCTGATCAGCTTCACCCAGCCGCAGGTGCCACGGGTCATCGGCGGCGATCCGACGCGCCTGCGCCAGGTGGTCCTGAGCCTGCTGGACAACGCGTTCAAGCAGACCGAGGAAGGCGAGATCCTGCTGGTGGTGGCCCTCGACGACCAGGGCGAGACGCCACGCCTGCGCATCGCCGTGCAGGACAGCGGCCACCCGTTCGACGCCAAGGAGCGCGAGGCGCTGCTCACCGCCGAGCTGCACAGCGGCGACTTCCTTTCCGCCAGCAAGCTCGGCAGCCACCTCGGCCTGATCATCGCCCGCCAACTGGTGCGGCTGATGGGCGGGGAGTTCGGCATCCAGTCCGGCAGCAGCCAGGGCACCACCCTGTCGCTGACCCTGCCGCTCGACCCGCAGCAGCTGGAGAACCCCACCGCCGACCTCGACGGCCCGCTGCAGGGCGCCCGGCTGCTGGTGGTGGACGACAACGAAACCTGCCGCAAGGTGCTGGTGCAGCAGTGCAGCGGCTGGGGCCTGAACGTCAGCGCGGTGTCGTCCGGCAAGGAGGCGCTGGCCCAGTTGCGCACCAAGGCGCACCTGCGCGAGTACTTCGACGTGGTCCTGCTCGACCAGGGCCAGACGGACATCACCCCAGGCCGGCTCTACGCCGTGGGCTTTGAGGACGCCATTTACATCAAGCGGGTGGACAAGCTCCCCGGCAAGGTGGTCCTGCACAGCGCCAATCCGGCCTATCCGCCGTTGAGCCTCGATCTGCGCGGCGACGGCGCGGACCAGTTCCGCGTGATCGGGCGCGTGCTCTGGTCCGGGCGCGAATACCGCTGAGGGGGCTCCAGCGGTCCCGCTCAGGGTATAGGCGCCCGGAGCCTCCGTTTACGCAGGGCGCACGCGGACTTTGTACTTGCGCAGGAAATCGGCGGGGAGGTAGGTCATCTTGGCCTGGCGCAGCCCTTCCTCGTCCAGGTCCTGGGCGCGGTTGATCCAGCGCAGTCCGGCGCCCGCATGGCGCGCGAATTCGCAGTTCATGGCCTGATAGACGCCCTTGTAGCCGTTGAGCCCTTTCTCGAAGTGGACGCCCAGGCTTTCGTCATCCAGCCGCTCCCCCACGCTGAAGGCGATCATGCGGCCCTCCACATAGAGCGAAGCGCCGGTGAGGCCCCGGAAGGCGTCCCAGTGGGTCAGGACGCGGTTGATGGCCTCGTTTTCCGCCAGCAGGGAGGGGGAATTCTCGCACTCGTGCCACTGGCACCAGTCATCCTGAACGCCGAGCACATCCTCCACCATGGCGTCGGTCACGCCACGGTAGTCCGGCTGGCCGTAGGTTTTGACGAAGCTGTTGTAGTGGTTGCGCTTTTTGTGAAAGCGGTTCCCGGCGAGGGTCGCCAGTTCCTCCTGCCGGTAGAGGTATTCCCACTGGCCCCGGTCCTCGCCGGTTTCCACCAGTTCCGGCGACGCCCTTTGCCAGATATGGACGAGTTCTTCCGGCACGCGGATGAACTCCCGGCCCGTCGCGCCGCCCACAGCGGGGAGCAGGGCTGTCCAGTCCACGGCGTTCCAGTCGCCGATGGGCGCCCAGCAGCGCGGTTCAGGCCGTGTCTGGCGCACCCAGCACAGGCGCTCGTCAAAGCGCCACTCAAGCCCGTAAAATTCCTGCCAGCCCCAGAGATTTGCCAGCGTATAGTCCAGCGAACGGCGCGGCGTCACCTGCCAGAGGGCATAATAGGCATCAGCGTTCCCGAGGTTCACGGGCGTGAAGTTCCGGTCCATATTCGTTCTCCTTCGGTCATGGGCCGGGCGCGTCCCGGTCCCTGGCCACGGATGGGGTTCAGTGGGGGCGGCGTTGCCGGTTCATGGCAAAGCGCGCCCAGTCGCAGCGAAGCACCACATAGAGCATGATAAGGGTCTGGAGACACTGGGAAACGAGCATGGCGGCGAAAACGCCGGAGGCCGTGCCCCATATCTGGTGGCCGAGCAGCCAGCCCAGCGGCAGGCGGACGAGCCAGAAGGTGCCTCCATAGACCAGCAGATTGTAGTGCGTCGCTCCCGCGCCGACCATGATGCCGCCCATGACGGTGCTGGCAATGGAAAACGGCGTGGAAACAAGATTGTAGGAAAGATAGCTCACGATCTGGGCGCGGGTGGCCACCTCCTGCGAGAGCAGGGCGGCGATTTCCGCCCGGAAGGGCCAGATGACGAGCGCCACAAGGCTCATGGCGGCCGCCGCGAGGCCCACCAGGGGCAGGGACACGCGTTTTGCCTGCCCCGGGCGCCCTTCGCCCAGGCTGTTGCCCACCAGGACCGCCACGGTCATGTTGAAGGCCATGCCGGGCAGGAAGAGCAGGGCTTCGGCCCGCAGCCCGGCGGTGAGCCCGGCCAGGGCGTGGACGCTGTCCACCGGAAGCGAGGCCACAAGGACAAAGAGCGTGAGATAGCCGGATTGCCAGACGATCTGCGCCGCCCCCGCAGGAAGCGCCACGCGCACGAGATAGGGCAGCCCCACGCGGAGCCAGCGCATCGTGGGGATTGCGCGGCGCCGCAGGTAGCCGGAGCGCACGAGCAGCAGGGTATTGCAGACCGCGCCCAGACATTGCGCGCCGAAATTGCTCCAGGCAAGGCCCATGTACCCGCAGTCGGGCAGGCCGAACCAGCCGAGGCCGAAGCCCAGGCAGCCGAAAAGGTTGGCCGTGCAGACAAGGGCCGCCACCCAGAGCGGCGGCAGCACGAGGCGCGTGGCGCGGAAGATGACGCCCGTGGCGGAATACACATACTGCGCGGGCAGCATGAGCATAAAGACCTGCCACAGCTCGGCGGCGAGGGGCCGGATGGGCTCCGGCACCATGATGAGCCGCAGAATGCCGTCGCCGAAGCTCCAGCCCAGAAGAGCCATGAGCAGGCCGAGACCAAGGCTTCCCAGCCAGGTGGCGGCCACATAGCGTTCGGCGCGGCGCACACGGAACGCGCCCAGCGACTGGCTGATGGCCGCCGTGGCCCCGCTGGACAGGGCCATGATGACCACCATGAGGAAGAGGGAGCATTGCGTCACCATGCCCAGGGCGGCCTGGACATCGGCGCTGATCCGTCCCCCCACCCACACGCTCGCGAGGCCCATGAAAAAGACGATGTACATCATGAGCAACTGGGGCCAGGTCAGGCTCCAGATGGCGCGGGGTGAGGTGCCGAGTCGGGGCGTGGGCATGCGGAGCGGCGCTCCTTGCGTCGTGCGGAAACAGGTTCAGGCTGTTGCCGGGAAACCGGTATCCGGGCCCGTCCCCTGTTTGGGACGGCCCCGGAGCATCCCGGTGTTCCATGCGCTTCCTCAGCCGCGCGGCCCCGCTTCCTGCCCGGAGCGCTGCCGGACAAGGCCGTCCAGGCAGCGGGTCAGGTCTTGTGGAGTTTCCCTGCGGCGGATGAGACGCGGGCTGCCGTCGGCCTGAATGAGCACCTCGGCGGGGAGGAGGCGCTGGTTGTAATTGGACGCCATGCTGAAGCCGTAGGCGCCCGCGTCCAGCACGCCCAGCACGTCGCCTTCCCGCAGGAGCGGGAGCAGCCGGTCTTTCGCCAGGATGTCGCCGCTCTCGCAGATATTGCCCACCACGGTCTGGAGGACGGGCTCGCCGGCGCTTTCGGCATCGCCCCGGTACGCTTCCAGATCATGGAACGAATCGTACATGGCGGGACGCATGAGGACGTTGAAGCCGATGTCCGTGCCCGCATAACGCGTGCCCGCGTTTTCCTTGACCGCGGTGACGCGCCCGAGCAGGATGCCGCACTCCGCCACCACATACCGGCCCGGTTCCACCAGAAAGCGGCCCCGGTAGCCCGTGGCGGCGGCCCAGTCGCTGATGAGCGCATGCAGCCCCCGGCCAAGAGCGGCCAGGTCCAGCCGGGCTTCTCCTGCATATTTGTGATAGGGGATGCCGAAGCCGCCGCCGAAGTCGATGACTTCCAGCGCCTTCAGCGCGTCGGCGGGCAGCCCGGACGCAAGCTTCAGCAGCACCTTCGCCGCTTCAAGATAGCCTTCCGGCTCCATGAAGAGCGAACCGATGTGCTGATTGATGCCCGCCAGCGTCATCTCGTGCTTCTGGAGCAGCGTGAAAACATCGTCCAGCCTGTCCGGGGAAATGCCGAACTTGGTGGCCTTGCCCGCCGTGACGACCTTGGCGTGGTGCCCGGCGCCGATGCCCGGATTGAAGCGGGCCATGACGCGACCGCCCCGGTTGATGCCCCCGAGCATGTCGAGCTGCGAGAGGGAATCCACGCTGATGAGCACGCCATGGGTCAGGGCCGTGAGCATCTCTTCCGGAGAATTGTTGTTGGAGATGTAGAGGATCTCTTCCGGCGTGAAACCGCCGAGCGCGTCCATGCAAAGCTCGCCGGGGCTCATGGCGTCGGCCACCAGGCCCTCCTCGTGGATGATCTGGAGCAGGGAGGGGTTGGCGTTGGCCTTGACGGAATAGTTGACGCCGAAACCGGGCTGCGCCGACAGGGCCATGAGGTCGCGGCAGCGCTCGCGCAGGATGCGTTCATTATACACATAGAGCGGCGTGCCGAAACGGTCGGCCAGTTCGCGCGGCGTCGTGGCGCCGTAGAAGCGGAGATCGTCGGTATAGGTGGAACGGATATCGGACATGGGTACCTCGGAGTGGAAGGCTTTTTGTTCGCGTGAGGCGCAACGCCGGAATGCGCGGCCAGGGCTTCGGCGCGCGGGGGCGCCGGGTTCCGGAGCGGCGCCTTTGCGCGGGGCCGCGTGCACGCGCTCCGGCGTGGGAGTATTCCGGGCATGGGGGAACCTGTCAAGCGGGGGATTTTCCGGTGTCCGGAGTGGGCGCGCGATGGCTGACGGGGCGCGCGACGCGCCACGTTCCTTCGCCATGCGGGGAGCGGGAGGCCATGGCCGCCGCGGACGCCGCGCGGTACGGGGCCGGTTGGGCGGGGCGCATGGCAAATGCGCTTTTTTTCTCTTGCTCTCGGCGCTGTTTTGGCCGAAGATATGAACAGATTTCGTGGCATTGGGCGGCTATGCCCGCATGTATCTCATTCTCTGTGTGTTTCGGGACGCGGCTTTGCCACCGGCATTGCGCGCCAGGCGCCACGCGTTCCTTGCTGCGGCTGATGTTTTCGTCATTCCGGAGAGAGGGAGACAGGCATGAAAGACATTCGCAAGGTGATCATTCCCGTGGCTGGTTGGGGCACCCGTTCGCTGCCGGCAACCAAGAACATCCCCAAGGAAATGCTCCCCATCTACAACAAGCCCGTCATCCAGTATGTGGTGGAGGAAGCCATCCGCGCCAAGATTCGGGACGTCATCTTCGTGACCAACCGGGACAAGAGCGTCATTGAGGATCATTTCGACTACAACCTCCAGCTGGAAGGGGTGCTCGAGCGCGCCGGCAAGCTGGACAAGCTGGAAGCCGTCCGTGAAGTGGCCGAGATGGTCAACATCATGTCCGTGCGCCAGAAAAAGCAGCTTGGCCTCGGGCATGCCGTGCTCTGCGCGCGGGAGCTCGTGCGCGGCGACCCCTTTGCCATCATGGTGGGCGATGACCTCATGTTCGGCGGCGTGCCGGGCATCGGCCAGCTCATTGAAGTCGCCATGGCCGAGAAGATGCCCGTGGTGGGCGTCATGGAAGTGCCGTGGGAGAAGGTGAGCAAATACGGCATCATTGACGGCGAGGAAGTGGCCCCCGGCGTATTCCGCGTGCGGGACATGGTGGAAAAGCCCAAACGCGAGGATGCGCCTTCCCGGCTCGCCATCGTGGGCCGGTATGTGCTCACGCCCGACATCTTCGACTATCTCGAAAAGGTGGAGCCGGGCCAGGGCGGCGAGATCCAGCTTACGGACGCCCTCCAGTCCATGGCCAAGGAGCGGGGCATGATGGCCGTGCGGATGGCGGGCATGCGCTTTGACGCGGGCGACTGGGCGGAATTTCTCACCGCCAACATCTATTTTGCCCTGCAGGACGAGGAGTTGCGCTACGAACTCCTGGGGCTGCTGAAGAATTTCGTCCAGTTCCAGTAGACCGACTGTTCCCTGACGCCCGGCGTGTCAGGCATTCCACCGGAATATCCGGGGCACGCGGGGGTGACGCCACCCCCGCGCGGTTCCGGTTTTTTCGCCCCCGCGCGGCATGCGCGCCGGATTTCCGGGGGATGGCCGGCGTTCCCGTAGCGCGCGGATTTTTCAGCGCGCCGGGGACGCCCGGCGCATCTTCCGGCCTCCATTCCTGATGTGCCCTTCTTGCTGCCGATGCCCTACGCCCACGTTGCCCTGCTGAGTCCCCCCTATGCCACGCTGACGTACAGTCTGCCGGAGTGTTTCGGCGAGGAGTTCTGGCGTCCGGGGCTGCGCGTCGCCGTGCCGCTCGGCAGAGGGGAGGGCGCGGCATTGCGGGCCGCTGTTCTGCTGGAGGTGCGCGCCGAGGCCGGCGTGCCGGCGGGCGTTATTTGCAAGGCGGTGTTCTGGCCGCTGGAGACGGCGCCGCTCCTGCCGCCGGGGCTGCTTGATCTCTCGCGGGATCTGGCCCTGCGCCAGGGGGTGGAGCCGGGGCATGTGCTCGGCCATGTGCTTCCGCAGGGCCTGCGGAGCACCGGCGTGCGCCTGCGCCGTCTCGGGGGGCGCGCCGAAACGCGGAGCCTGCGCAGCCTTCGGCAGGCGGGGGCGGAGGAGCGCGCGGAACTCGCGCGGGAACTGGCCTCCGGCGCGGCGCGCCTGCTGCCACGGAGCGTGGACGCCGCCAGCGAGGAGTACTGCCATTTGCGCGTGGATGCGCCCTGGCCGGTGCGGCCTTCGGCCACGCGGCAGCTGGCGGTGCTGGAATTTCTCCACACGCATGGGGCGGTCAGCCGCCGGCGGCTGCTCCGCGAGGTCCGCGATGCCGCCCCGGCGCTTGCCGCCCTGGTGCGGGCCGGGCATGTGGCGCTTGTTCATGACGGCGACGAAGCGGACGAACCGGAATCGGCGCTGCTGGCGCCGGCCCCGGCGCGCGTGCGCCTCAACGCGGATCAGACGGCGGCCCTGGACGACCTGATGGCCGCCCTGGAGGCGGACAGCGCGCAAAACCGTCTGCTCTACGGCGTGACCGGCAGCGGCAAGACGGCTGTATATCTGGAGCTTGCCGCGCGTGCCCTTGCACGGGGGCGGAGTGTCCTGCTGCTTGCGCCGGAAGTTGCCCTGGCGCTCAAGCTGCGCCGCGATGCGGCCAGCGCCCTGCCGGACGCGCCGCTTTTCCTCTATCACGGCTATCAGTCGCCCGGGCGCCGAGAGGCGACCTATCGGGCGCTTGCCGGGAGCAACGGGCCCTGTCTGGTCGTGGGGACCCGGTCGGCGCTGTTTCTGCCCCTGCCGTCGCCGGGCTGCATCATCCTTGATGAAGAGCATGACGCTTCCTTCAAGCAGGAAGAGGGACTTTCCTACCAGGCGCGGGAAGTGGCCTGGTTCCGCATGCGTCAGGAGCGCGGTCTGCTTGTCCTGGGTTCGGCCACGCCGGACCTCAAGACCTTTTACGCGGCCAGCGAGGGGCTGCTCCCGCTTCTGCGGCTGCCGCGGCGCGTGGGCGGCAGGCCCTTGCCTCCCGTCGAGCTGGTGGACATCAGCGCCGCCCCGCGCCTTTTCCCGGGCGAGGCGGCTGCCGCGCCGCCGGATGGAGAGGCCGGTGCCGCCCAGGCCGGGATACTGGCGCCCCACTGTGAGGCGGCGCTGCGCGAAACGCTGGCAAGGGGCGAGCAGGCCGTGGTCCTGCTCAACCGGCGCGGCTACGCGCCGCTCATGTATTGTCTTTCCTGCGGCAGGACGCAGCGCTGCCCGCACTGCGACATCGGCCTGACCTACCACAAGGGGCTGGAGCGTCTTGTCTGCCACTACTGCGGCTATTCCCGCCCCTTTCCCTCCCCCTGCGACCATTGCCGGGGCATGGAATTCCTGCCGCTGGGGGAAGGAACGGAACGCCTGGCCGAACGGCTCTCCGTCATCGCGGGACAGCCCGTCCTCCGGCTGGACAGGGACAGCACGCGGCGCCCGGGCCGCATGGAGGAGATACTCACGGCCTTTGCCCGGCGCGAATCGCCCATTCTGGTGGGAACACAGATGCTTTCCAAGGGGCATCATTTTCCCCAGGTCACGCTTGCCATTGTGGCCGACGGCGATCTTGGCCTCAATTTGCCCGATTACCGGGCCGCGGAGCGCACCTTCCAGTTGCTTGTGCAATCCGCGGGCCGCGCGGGCAGGGGGGAACGGCCCGGCCGCGTCCTCATCCAGACGCGCGATGCGAATCATTACTGCTGGCAATATGTGCGCACGGCTGATTACGAAGGCTTTTACCGGGCCGAACTGGCCCTGCGCCGCAAGCGCGGGTATCCGCCCTTTGTCCGGCTGGGGCTTCTGCGTCTTTCCTACGCGGTGGACGAGGCGCGCGGCGCGGACGACCTTGCGGGGCTCGCCGCCGCGACGCGCGCGCGGGCGGGTGAGCTCGGCGTCACCATGCTCGGGCCCGCGCCCGCGCCCCTGGGGCTGCTCCGGGGACGGCGGCGTTTCCAGTGCCTTCTCAAGGCCGCATCCTGGCCGCCCCTCCGCGAGCTGTATTTTTTTGCGCGCAAGCGAAATTCCGGTATTTTGCGGCTTTCCCTTGACCTTGATCCGGTTAATATGCTGTGATGCCGAATTGCCGTTTTTCTTCCGTTTGCGGGAGTTTTCGTTCTGCCATTCAAGGGGGGATCATGAGGCTTGTTCGTGCCCTGTGCTGCGCGTGCGCGTTGTTGCTTGCCCTTGCCGGAACAGTGCGGGCCGAAGGGTTCGCCCTCAATGAATGGAGCGCCAGGGGCGTTTCCCTTGCGGGCGGCCTTGTGGGCCGGGCGGACGATGTCTCGGCGCTGGCCTACAATGCCGCGGGCATTACCCAGCTTCCCGGCACGCACCTGATGGCCGGCATGGCCTTCATTGCTCCCATGGGCACCATTGAGGCCGACCTCGTGGGCGGCCGCAAGCACGACACGACCACCAAACCCGCCACGTTCTATGCGCCGCACGGCTTCATCAGCCACCAGCTCAATGACGATTTCTGGCTGGGGCTCGGGGTCTTTTCCCGTTTCGGCATCGGCAACAGCTATTCCCAGGATTGGGTGGGCCGGTACAATGTCTATGATGTCGGGCTCCAGACTGTTTCCTTCGTGCCCACCGTCGCCTGGAAGATCAATGACATGTTTTCCGTGTCCGCCGGGCTGGAAGTGCTCTATGCGGGCTTCTACATGGGCAGCAAGATCCCCACAATGGGGATGACCCTCCAACGCGGCCCGGACAACGACATGCAGCTTCAGGGCGACGGCTGGGGCGTGGGCGCCCAGTTCGGCCTGCATATGCGCCTCAGCGACCAGTGGTCGGTGGGCCTGGCCTACAAGAGCCAGGTCACGCTGAATATCGACGGCGACGTGGAGTTCAGCCGCCAGGGCGAGCGCAATCTGCTGGCGATGACGGGCGCGGTGCCCGAGGCGCGCAACTGCGGGGCCAACGCCACGGTGCAGCTTCCGGATTCGCTGGCTCTGGGCGTGGCCTACAAGCCACTGGACAACCTGAGCTTTGAGGTGGGCGCCGTCTGGACGCGCTGGTCCACCTACAATGCCCTGAACATTTATATGGACAGCGGCTACGCCGCCATCAACGACAAGGCGGCGCGCGACGGCATGAATTTCAATGCCAGCATGGAATACAAGCCCCTGGACTGGTGGGCGCTCAGGGCGGGCGTTTCCTACGAAACGCCGGTGCTCAACGAAAAGCACGCCGACTTTCTCATGCCCACCTATGGCCGCACCACACTCAGCCTGGGCACGGGCGTGAAGTGGAATGACCTGACCCTGGACTTCGCCTACGCGCACCTCTGGATCAATTCCATGGACTACGGGCAGACCGACGCCGCCGGCCTGCGTGGCTATCCCTCGCCCATCACCAATGCCCATTCAAAGGATGTGGTCGCCAATATCTACATGTTTTCCGTGGGCTATTCCTTTTAAATAAATGCCTGGAAGAGCCCGGGGCCGGCGGAATGGTGACGCGTCGGCGCGGGGGCCCGCGCCGTTTCGGGATGCGGTCGCGCTACGGGAGCGCCCGCAGCTTTTGTTGCCGGAATGCGCCTGTTGTCCGCTCGTTTCCCGTGGAGGAGGGCGGCATAAAGTATTTCCCCGTATCTGCCGAAACAGCGAACAGAAAATGGGCGCGCGTTCCCGTGGTTGCGTGCGGGCGGCGTCCATGACGGGAGAGGCCCTTATCTTTAGAACTTCTGTTGACAATTTCCAGAAATTGTCCAACAGTCAGCTCCCTGACAACAGGAACATTGCGAGGAGGATGCCATGAAACGTGTTCTTGCCATTGCGGCGCTTGTGCTGACCCTGGCCCTGCCCGGGCTTGCGGCTGCTGAAAGCACGGGAATGTATCTGGCGCCGAAATTCCTCATGTCCATTCAGGACACGGGGACCATTTCGCGCACCAGCGCCCTTGCCGGTTCGGGCGTGGACGATTACAGCCAGTTCACCCTCGGGGGCGCCCTGGCCGTGGGCTATGACCTGTGGCCCCAGCAGATGATCCCGCTGCGTTTTGAAATCGAGTTCGCCATGCGCGGCAACAGCGAGAAGAGCTGGAACGACGCGGGCACGACCCTGAGCGGCGCCAAGGGGACCTGGAACAACTCGACCCTGTTCGCCAATCTCTTCTGGGACTTCCACAACGACAGCAACTTCACGCCCTATATCGGCGGCGGCCTTGGCCTGGCGTTCAACTACACGGGCTTTGATTTCACCGCCGCCAACGGTGACAAGTTCTCTGTGGACGACCGCTTCACCAACTTCGCGTGGAACGCGGGCGCGGGCGTTTCCTACAGCTTCAACGACAACTTCGCCGTTGACGCTTCCTACCGCTTCGTGGGCCTGGGCTACAACGAAGTGAGCACCCATTACAACGGCCAGAAGTATGAGGTCGGCAGCGACCCCTACAACAACGAGTTCATGGTCGGTCTGCGTTTCGCGTTCTAGCCGGGCGCTTGACGGCTGAAACGCGCCGTATTTCAACGATACGGCCATTTTCGCAAAGGGCGATGCCAGGGAAGGCGTCGCCCTTTGTGCTGTCCGGAAATGCCGCGGCGATACCGGTTAGAGCATTGTACGATTGAAAATATCTGTCTTACGGATATTTTCCTCAGGTTTCGCTGCCTGCATTTCGGCGGAAAAGCGTGGTTTTCCG
>URHE01000056.1 GCA_900547595.1 uncultured Desulfovibrio sp. | reverse complement strand
TCGCGAAAAACCACGCTTTTTCGCGAACGATCCTGCAAAAATTCTTCGCGGAATTCTGCGCAGAATTTTTGCAATTAGACACTAGGGGGCCGCGACAGGCTCCCGGGCGCCTGACGGGCTTCCCAACGCGGCACGGCACCTGCCATGGCAAAAACACTCTGCATCCTGCACGCCAACTGCCAGGGTGACGCCCTGCGCCCGCTGCTGGAAAACACGCCCGCCTTTGCCCGGCTGTTCCGCATCCGCCAGTTGCGCAATTACACGCGCGAGGAAGTGGCGGAGCGCGATCTCGCGGCCTGCGGCCTCTTCCTGCATCAGCGCCTGGCCCCGCGCTGGGGCGAGCTCTCCACGGAACGGCTTTTGCCGCGCCTTTCCCCCTCCTGCCGGGCCGTCATCCTGCCCAATCTCTTTTTCAAGGGCTACTGGCCCTTCTGGACCAATGCCTTTCAGGGCATCGACTTCGCGGACAGCCTGCTGGAATGCCTGCTGGGGCGCGGCCTTGCGCCGGACGACGCGCTCCGTCTCTACCTGCGCGGCGATCCGGCCCTGATGGGCGATGTGGCGGCCGTGGCCGAAGATTCCCTTGCCCGCGAAGAGGCCAAGGAGGCGGACGACCCCATCCATTGCGCCGCCCTGCTGCGCGAACGCTGGCGCGGGGAGCAGCTCTTCGTCACCGTCAACCATCCGGGCCGCGTCCTGCTCTTCCATGTGGCGGAACAACTGCTGCGCCTGCTCGGCCTGGGCCCGCTCCCCGAAAGCGCGCGCCGCGCCTATGTTCATCCGCAGGAAGATTTCTGGCTGCCGCTGCACCCGGCGCTCGGCCCCCTGCTCGGCCTGCCCTTTGCGACAAAAGGACGCCGCTATCCGGTATTCGGGACGAGCCTCACCCATCAGGAATATACCGCCGCCTATCTTTCCTGCCGGGCCAACAAGGTGCGGGACCTGGTGAGCTTTCTGCGCGGCATGGGCGCCGCCCGGGCCGCCTCCGCCTCCCGCTGATTGCGCCCCCGCCGCGTCTGCCCTATACTTGCGCTCCCCACGGAAAACCGCCGGAAACGGCATGTTGTGCCCACACAGTACAGGCGTGTCATCGACGCAAAAGCATCTCAACGCCAGCACAGAAGGAGGCTGCCATGAACGTCCTGCTTGTCAACGGAAGCCCGCATCCCAAGGGCTGCACCTGGACGGCCCTCAACGAGGCGGCGCGGCAACTGGAAAAAAACGGTGTGCAGACGACGCTTCTCCAGGTGGGCAGCAAGGCCGTGCGCGGCTGCATCGCCTGCGGCAAATGCAGGGAAACCGGGTATTGCATCTTCAAGGACGATCCGGTCAACGAGGGCATCGACCTGCTGCGCGCGGCCGACGGCCTCATCGTCGGCTCCCCGGTCTATTACGCCGGGCCCAACGCCACGCTGTGCGCCTTTCTGGACCGGGTGTTCTTTCTCAAGGCCGCGCCCTACGCCTTCAAGCCCGCCGCCTGCGTGGTGAGCTGCCGCCGCGGGGGCGCCAGCGCCTCCTTTGACCGGCTGAACAAGTACTTCACCATCGCCCGCATGCCCGTGGTGGCCTCCCAGTACTGGAACTCCATCCACGGCAACGCCCCCGAAGAGGCCGCGCAGGATGCGGAGGGGCTCCAGACCATGCGCACCCTGGGCGACAATATGGCCTGGCTGCTCAAGTGCATCGCCGCAGGCAAAGCCGCGGGCATCATGCCGCCCACGCCGGAGCCGTGGCAGGCGACGAACTTCATCCGCTGAGACCGGGCGGAACGGGAACGCGCGTTTTTCCCGCCGCGGGGCGCCGCTCCGCGCCCCGTCAGGCCGGACATGGGGCATTTTCCGAGGAAAATATCTGTCGTGCTGATGGTTTCCCCGGCAAAATGCCCTATGTCCGCCCGGGCGTGTCCGCTCCGGCGCCGCCCGGGGGCATGACGCCCGCATCCCGTGCCGGACCGGTGGACGCGCGCAGCACCAGATGGTGGCTGTATTCCACCCGCGTCACGCTGGCAGCGGGCGTGGAGCCGAATATCCTGCCGCGCAGTATCTCAAAGGCATTGCGGCTTTTTTCAATGAGATGGTGCTCCACGGTGGTCAGGCCCACGGTCTGGAAGCCCGAGGGGAAGATATTGTCAAAGCCGCAGACGCTGTATTCCTCCGGCACGCGCTTTCCGGCCTCGGCCACGGCGTCGAGCGCGCCGTAGGCCACCATGTCGTTCACGGCCATGAGCGCCGTCAGGCCGGGCACCTCCAGACACTGCCGCGCCAGGTCCCGCCCCACCGCATGCTCGATGGAGATATTCCCGAGCTCGGTCTCCGGCGTCACGTCCACGGTCTTTACCAGCACCGTTCCCCCCACCTCGGCAAACGCGGCCTCCACCCCCTCCAGACGGCGCACGCGCGCGGAATTGGCGGCGTTCAGCGGTGTGGAGAGATAGGCCGCATGGCGATGCCCCAGGCCGGTCATGTGCCGCCCGAGCGCGAGCCCGGCTTCATAATTGTTGAGTTCCACCGTGTCCACATTCAGGCTGATGGTGCGGTCGCCGATGACCACCAGCGGCTTGAGGCGGCTGACGCGTTCGGCAAGCTCCACGCATTGCGGCAGCATGGTGAAGATCAGGCCCGCAAGGTCGGAGCGCGCGGCTTCGTCGAGCAGGCGCTCCTCGGCCTTTCTGTCGCGGTAGGTGGTCTCGATGAGCGTGGACAGGCCCGCGGCGGCGGCCCCCTGCTGGATGGCCTGGATCATGGTGGCATAATAGGGGTTGCCCACATTGGGGCAGATGATGAGCACGCGCCCGGCGCCCAGGCGCCCCCTGCTGCGGCGCGGCGCGGCGTAGCTCAGGCTGGCGGCGGCCTCGCGCACCTGGGCCACGGTCTGCGGCGCAAAGGCCATGTCCGTGCGGCCGCCGAGGATCATGGAAACCGTTGCCAGCGAAAAGCCCGACTTTTCGGCCACGTCCGCCAAGGTGACTTTGCCCCGTCCGCTCACAGGCCCCCCGTTCTGTTCATCTGGGCCGACTATAGGAGGCCCGGCGGACCACTGTCAAACAGCTGGGACTTAAAATTTAAAGTATCTTGTATTTTTTGGCTTTTTTTGGCCCAGAAAATAAACTTTTAAGAATCACACCTACCCTCGGCAAAAGCCCTTGCCAGAAACATGATTCCGTGTAACGCTTGATTTACGCGAAATCACGCGGCGGCACAGGGGAGGGAAAGTCAGGCCCTCTTGTCGGCACTGGCTTTATCGCCTATTAAAATTTTAAGCATGGGTTCCCGGCGCTCCCGGGACAGCGGGGAGGACGCATGAGCGCGCCAAGCAAACGCGAGATCCGCAAGGTGGTATTGGCAAGCCTGCTCGGAGCGACCATCGAGTGGTATGATTTCTTCCTCTACGGCGTGGTCGCGGGCATTGTGTTCAACAAGCTCTACTTCCCCACGGAAGACCCCTTCATGGGCACGCTGCTCGCCTACAGCACCTTTGCCATCGGCTACCTCGCCCGCCCCTTCGGGGGGTTCATCTTCGGCCATTTCGGCGACCGCGTGGGCCGCAAGAGCATGCTCATTCTCACCATGCTCATCATGGGCCTGGCGACCATCGGCATCGGCCTTGTGCCCACCTATGCCCAGATCGGCATCGCGGCGCCCATCATCCTCCAGACCATGCGCCTCTGTCAGGGGCTGGGGCTGGGCGGCGAATGGGGCGGCGCCGTCCTCATGACCTATGAATACGCCAGCAAGCGCGAACGCGCCTTTTATGCCAGCATCCCGCAGATGGGGCTGGCGACGGGCCTCTGCCTGTCCTCCGGCGTGGTGGCCCTGCTCTCCTGGGGGCTCGACAACGAGCAGTTCATGAGCTGGGGCTGGCGTCTGGCCTTCCTCATCAGCGTGGTGCTGGTGGCCGTGGCCCTGTATGTACGCATGCACATCCTGGAGACGCCCGACTTCCAGAAGGCCCGCGAAAGCGGCAAGACCGAGCGCAAGGTGCTGCCCATCGTGCGCGTCTGCAAGGAGCATCCGGGCAATATCGCCCTGGGCGTGGGCGCGCGCTGGATCGACGGCGTGTTCTTCAACGTGCTCGCGGTCTTTGTCATCAGCTACCTTGTGCAGTACATCCAGGTGGAACGCACCTCGGCCCTGACCATCGTCATGCTCGCGGCGCTCATCATGTGCCCCTTCATCCTCATTGCCGGGCGCCTGGCCGACCGGTTCGGACGCGGCCGCATCTACGGGCTCGCCAGCCTGCTCTGCGGCCTTTCCATCTTTCCCTCCTTCTGGCTCATGCAGGGCAGCGGCGGCAATCTCCTGCTCATCGCCCTGGCCATCATCATCCCGCTGAGCGTCTTTTACGCGGGCGTTTTCGGACCCGAGGCGGCGGTCTTTTCCGACCTCTTCCCGCCGGATGTGCGCTATACCGGCATTTCCATCTGCTACCAGTTCCCCGGCTTCCTCGTGGCGGGCATCGTGCCCGGGCTGTGCACGGTCTTCATCAAGTGGGGCGACGGAAATCCGGTCTATATCTGCCTCTTCACCATGGTGGCGGCCTTGACCAGCGGCCTTTCGGCCTTCATTATCCAGCGGAAGCACGATGCGGCCGTTCGCAGGAGCGGCCTCGACGACGTAGAACACATCTAGTGTCTGCCTGCAAAAGCAGACACGACAAAACCCGTAAGGGTTTTGCGGCGGCATAGCCGGGTTCGTTCGCGAAAAACCACGCTTTTTCGCGAACGATCCTGCAAAAATTCTTCGCGGAATTCCGCGCGGAATTTTTGCAATGAGAACACTACCTGCATCTGAAGGCCCGCGCCGGAGCCCCCTCACGGGTGCTCCGGCGCCCTGCCGAACTTCATGGGAGGCGGACATGCGTATCCTCCAGCTTTCCGATTTTCATCTGCGCGGCGACGGCGCGCTCTCCTATCGCGTGACCGACACGCGGCGCTGTCTCGACGAGCTGGTGCGCCATCTGGAAGCCCTCACGCCCGCGCCGGATGCCATGGTGCTCACGGGCGACCTGGCCGACAGCGGCGATGCCCGGGCCTACGAGCTGCTCCGCGAGGCGCTGCTCCCGTTGTGCCGCCGCATCTATGCGCTGCCCGGCAACCATGACCGCCGCGACAGGATGCGCTCCATCCTCGGCCCCTGGTGCGCGCCGGACCCCGGCATCCCGGAATTTCTCTGCCAGGCCGTGGAAGACATGCCCGTGCGTCTGCTGCTGTTTGACAGCATGAGCCCCGGCTCGCATTCCGGACACTGCCCGGAAGCCGCCGCGCGCTGGCTGGACGCGAAACTCCGGGAACGCCCCGATGTTCCCGCCCTCGTTTTCATGCATCATCCGCCCTTCAAGAGCGGCATGGGCGCCATGGATGAGCCGTTCGAAAATGTGGCGGCGCTGGAAGAGGTCCTCCGGCGGGCGCCGTGGGCCACACTGGCCTGCGGGCATATGCACCGCCCCATCTTCACCAGCTATGCGGGCATTCCGGCCATGACCTCGCCGGCGGTGGCCATGCAGCTGGAGCTGGACCTTTCGCCCGGGGGCGGCGACACCTTCCGCATGGAATGCAGCGGCTACCTGCTGCACCACTGGGACGGCGAACGCCTGAACAGCCATGTCTGCCAGATCCCCGGCACGCCCAGCTTTAACGGACCGTATCCGTTCGTGGACAAGGTGAACCCCACCGAGGACTGACGAAACCGCACCCTCCCGAAACGGCGCTGCCGGCAGCGCCATAGAGGAAAGGGGGAGCCCTGGGCTCCCCCTTTTCACACGGCTGTGTCATACTTTCGGGGTGATGACGCGCCCGTGCTGTATGACAGCGTCTTTCACAACTCCGGGATGTCGCGGGGCGCCCCGCGTGGAGCCGCCCAAAGCGGAAAACGGCGCCGCTTGCGGGAACGCCGGCCCTCTACGCCTCGCCCGCGGCATCGGCGGCCAGGGCGGCCCCCAGCTCGCGGGCCCTGCGGCAGTCGGCGGGGAATTCCAGCTCCCGCTGCCGGGCCTTTTCCTCCGCGGAAAATATCTCCATCTTGTATCTGGAATAGTCCTTGAACTGGAGGGTGTCGCACACATGGAGCAGACGCGGGGCCGAGCCGAACAGACGGCCCACATAGGATTCCATGGCGGCGAGCCGCTGCGGATAGCCCCGCTCCTCCATGGCCGCGCGCGGCAGGTTCATGGTGTAGACAAAGGCCGTGGGGATCTTTCTGGGCGCCAGGGAGCTGTGCGCCTTGTCATATACCAGGCAGGGGAAGAGCAGGCGCTCCAGAAAGGCGCGCAGCATGCCGCTCACATCGCCGAAATAGATGGGCGAGCCGATGACGAGCGCATCCGCCTGAAGGATGCGGGGCAGGAGCGCACCCAGCCCGTCGCGCACGGCGCAGCGGCCATAGGACGGGCCGCCCAGGCGCTTGCATTCAAAGCAGCTCACGCAGCCCTTGTAGTCCAGGCTGTAGAGGTCGATCATTTCCGTGAGCGCGTCCTCCCGGCTTTCGGCAAAGCCATCGAGCACGTTCTGAAGGATGGTGGCCGTGTTCCAGGTTTTGCGGGGGCTGCCGTTGATGGCGTATATCTGCATACCGTTTCCTCCTTGGGATGGCATTGGCACCAGTATCCGCGCAAAGCCGCCGCCTGTAAAGCCTTGGCGGTGCCTTCCCTCTTCCGCACTTGCAGCTTGACCGCAAGGGCGGAGCAACGTAAAAAAGGCTGTTTGCCCACCGGCGCGGCACGGCGTCCTTGCCGCCCGCGCGTTCCTAGCCGCAGGGAGAGTTCATGCCCAAGCGAACGGACCTTCACAAGATCCTCGTCATCGGCGCGGGCCCGATCATCATCGGCCAGGGCTGCGAGTTCGACTACTCCGGCTCGCAGGCCGTCAAGGCCCTCAAGGAGGAGGGGTACGAGGTCGTCCTCGTCAACTCCAATCCGGCCACCATCATGACCGACCCGCAAATGGCCGACGCCACCTATGTGGAACCCATCGAACACGACACGCTGGCCGCCGTCATCCGCAAGGAACGGCCCGATGCCCTCCTGCCCACACTTGGCGGGCAGACGGCATTGAACGCCGCTCTTGAACTGTTCAAGAGCGGCGTTCTCGCGGAATACGGGGTCGAGATCATCGGCGCGCGCGCCGAGGTCATCGAAAAGGCCGAAAGCCGCGAGCTCTTCCGCGAGGCCATGGAAAACATCGGCCTCAAGATGCCGGCCAGCGGCATCGCCCACAACATGGAAGAAGTGCGCCGCCTGGGCAATATCCTGCCCTTCCCGCTCATCGTGCGCCCGGCCTTCACCCTGGGCGGCACGGGCGGCGGCGTGGCCTACAATCTGGAGGACCTGGAAGCCGTCGCCGCGCGCGGCCTGGCCGCCAGCCCCACCTCGGAGGTCATGATCGAGCAGAGCGTGCTCGGCTGGAAAGAGATCGAGATGGAAGTCATGCGCGACCAGAAGGACAACTGCGTCGTCATCTGCTCCATTGAGAATTTCGACCCCATGGGCGTGCACACGGGCGACTCCATCACCGTGGCCCCGGTGCAGACCCTCTCCGACGCGGAATACCAGAAGGTGCGCGACGCCTCCATCGCCATCATGCGCGAGATCGGCGTGGAGACCGGCGGCAGCAATGTCCAGTTCGGCATCAATCCGGTGGACGGGGACATGGTGGTCATCGAGATGAACCCCCGCGTCTCGCGCTCCTCGGCGCTGGCTTCCAAGGCCACGGGCTTTCCCATCGCCAAGATCGCGGCCAAGCTCGCCGTGGGCTACACCCTGGACGAGCTCGCCAACGACATCACCCGCGAGACCGTGGCCAGCTTTGAACCGGCCATCGACTATGTGGTGCTCAAGGTGCCGCGCTTCACCTTTGAAAAGTTTCCCGGCGCCAGGGACGAGCTCACCACGTCCATGAAGAGCGTGGGCGAGGCCATGAGCATCGGCCGCACCTTCAAGGAGGCGCTCCAGAAGGGCCTGCGCTCCATGGAGATCGGGGCGCCCGGCCTCGGCTGGGACTTCCGCGCCGAGCTGCCCCCGGTGGAGGAGATACTGGAAAAGCTGCGCACGCCCAACTCGCGGCGCATCTTCGCCCTGCGCCAGGCCCTGCTGGCCGGCGTGAGCGAGGAGGAGATCTTCGCCGCCTCGGCCATCGACCCATGGTTCATCCGCCAGCTCAGGGACATTGTGGACATGGAGGCCAAGATCCGCGATTTCGGCCTCGCCAACGACATGACACCCGCCAACCCGCAGCTTGCCGAAGTGCTGCGCGAAGCCAAGGAATACGGCTTCTCCGACCGGCAGCTGGCGGAAATGTGGAAGCGCCCGGAAGGCGACATCCGGCGCCTGCGCAAGGAACTGGGCATCCTGCCCACCTACTATCTGGTGGACACCTGCGCGGCCGAATTCGAGGCATATACCCCCTACTACTATTCCACCTACGAGACCGGCGACGAAATGACCGTCAGCGACCGGCGCAAGGTGCTCATCCTCGGCGGCGGCCCCAACCGCATCGGCCAGGGCATCGAGTTCGACTACTGCTGCTGCCACGCCTCCTTCGCCCTGCGCGACGCGGGCATCATGGCCATCATGGTCAACTCCAATCCCGAGACCGTCTCCACGGACTATGACACGTCCGACCGGCTCTATTTCGAGCCGCTCACCTTCGAGGACGTGATGAACATCGTGGAAAAGGAAAAGCCCGAGGGCGTCATCGTCCAGTTCGGCGGCCAGACGCCGCTCAACCTGGCGGTGCCGCTCATGCGCGCGGGCGTGCCCATCCTCGGCACATCGCCGGACGCCATCGACCGCGCCGAAGACCGCGAGCGCTTCCAGGCGCTCATCGAAAAGCTCGGCCTGCTCCAGCCGCCCAACGGCACGGCCATGGACCTGGACCAGGCCATGGAGGCGGCCACGCGCATCGGCTACCCCGTGGTGGTGCGGCCCAGCTATGTGCTCGGCGGCCGGGCCATGGCCGTGGTCTATGACGCCACGGAACTGGCCGACTACTTCCGCGAGCAGGTGCCGGAAAAGCCCGAGCACCCCATCCTCATCGACAAGTTCGTGGAACACGCCATCGAGGTGGACGTGGACGCCCTCTCGGACGGCAACGAGGTCTATGTGGCGGGCATCATGGAGCATATCGAGGAGGCGGGCATCCACTCCGGGGACTCGGCCTGCGTGCTGCCCTCCTTCTCGCTCTCCTACGACCATGTGGCCAACATCGCCGCCCAGGCCGAGGCGCTGGCGCGCGAGCTGAAGGTGATCGGCCTGATGAACATCCAGTTCGCCATCAAGGGGGACGACATCTATATCCTTGAGGTCAATCCCCGCGCCTCGCGCACCGCGCCCTTCGTCTCCAAGGCAACCGGCGTGCCGCTGCCCTATCTCGCCACCCAGGTCATGCTCGGCAAGACCCTGGACGAGCTCGACCCCTGGAGCCTCAGGCGCGGCGGCTTCACCTGCGTCAAGGAAGCGGTCATGCCCTTCCAGCGCTTCCCCGGCGTGGACATCGTCCTCGGGCCGGAGATGCACTCCACCGGCGAGGTCATGGGCATGGGCGCGGACTTTGCCGAGGCATTCCTCAAGAGCCAGATCGCGGCCGGGCAGAGGCCGCCCCTTTCCGGCAAGGTATTCCTCTCCGTCAATGACCGCGACAAGCCCTATGTGGCCGATGTGGCCGCCATGTTCGCGGAACTCGGCTTCGAGCTCCTTGCCACGCGCGGCACGGCCCGGGTCCTGCGCGAACGCGGGCTCACGGTGGAAGAGGTGCGCAAGGTCTACGAGGGGCGCCCCAATATCGTGGACCTGCTCATCAACCATGAGGTGGCGCTGGTCATCAATACGGCATCGGGCAAGAACACGGCCAGGGATTCCAAGGCCATCCGACGCGCGGCCCTGACCTGGAAGGTGCCCTACTGCACCACGCTGGCCGCCGCCAGGGCGACCGCCACGGCCCTTGCCGCCCGGCGCGACGAGACCCATGTGGAAACCCTTCAGGAATACTATGCGCGGGAAGCGCGGGGGCAGGAATGAAAGCAGTCCTGGTGCTGGAAGACGGCTTCGCGCTTGAGGGGAAGTCCTTCACCGGCGAATTTGAAACAGGCGGTGAAGTGATCTTCACCACAGGCATGACCGGCTATCAGGAGGTGCTCACCGACCCCTCCTATACCGGGCAGATGGTCTGCATGACCTATCCGCTCATGGGCAATTACGGCATCTGCGCGGCGGACATGGAATCCGCCGGCATCCACGCCGAGGCGTTCCTGGTCAAGGAATGCTGCAAACAGCCCTCCAACTGGCGCTCCTCCATGTCCCTGCCGGACTTTCTTGCCGAACACGGCACGCCGGGCATGGAAGGGCTGGACACCCGCGCGCTCACGCGGCATCTGCGCCTCAACGGCGCCATGCGCGGCGTCATCTCCACGCGCGCGCGGGATGTGGAGGAGCTGCGCCGGAAAGCGCAGGCCCTGCCCCCCATGCAGGGCCGCAATCTGGTGCCGGGGGTGGCCGCCAAAGCCCCGTATGCCTGGTTTGACAACGCGCCCCACGCCGTCAGCCTCGGCGCGGACGGGGCCTATGCCTGGCGCGGCGCCGGGCTGCCGCTGGTGGTCTACGACTACGGCATCAAGTGGAACATCCTGCGCCACCTCGTGGCCGCGGGCTTCGAGCCGCTGGCTGTGCCGCCCACCTTCAGCCCCCGGGCCGTCAGGGCCACGGGCGCAGGCGCGGTCTTTCTCTCCAACGGGCCGGGCGACCCGGCCACGCTTGGGGAGGAAATCGCCATTGTCAGGGAACTCTGCCGGGACATGCCCGTCACGGGCATCTGCCTCGGGCACCAGCTCATCGGCCACGCCCTGGGGGCGCGCACCGAAAAGCTCAAGTTCGGGCACCACGGCTGCAACCATCCGGTCAAGGACCTCACCACGGGAAAGATCGAGATCTCTTCCCAGAATCACGGCTTCCATGTGGTGCTGGACGGCGTGGCCGAGGTGGAGGCCACCCACGTCAACCTCAACGACCACACCCTTGAAGGGCTGCGCCACACGCGCCTGCCCATCATGAGCCTCCAGTATCATCCGGAAGCCGCCGCGGGCCCGCGTGACGGAAACCATCTTTTCCACCGCTTCCGGGAAATGATCGGCAGGGCCACGGGGAACTAGCCCCGGCACGCACGCGCCACGAAAAACGGGAAAAGCCCTTTACACCCTTTGCGGCCATGCGCTAGACTCGGCTTTTACGACACAGCATTCACACCCACATTCCGCAACCCTGCGGCAACCCCCATCCGGGGTTGCCGCTTGCTTTGCGCGGCAAGGAGCCGCCGCGCGGCGTCAACCTTTCGTGCGAGGGATCACATGGATGTTTTCGATCAGGCAACGGAACTGGAACGCATGGACAGGGAATCCGCCCTGGTACGGGCGCGCGCGTCCATGGACCGCGGCGGCCCGGAATGGATCGATGGCGTGGCCTGCTGCCGCGAGTGCGGCGAGCCCATCCCGCAGAAACGCCTGGACGCCCTGCCCGGCGTGGGCCTCTGCCGGGCCTGCCAGGAGGAGCGCGAGCAGGGCAGACATTGAGACGCCCCGGTCCAGAGCGTTTTCGCAAGGAAATTGCACAAACATTCTGGCGGATGCGGGAGCGGACGCCCGCAAAAAATGCTCTAAAGAACAGCAGACTCCTTCCGATAGGACAGAGAGAAGGAGTACTCCCATGCCACGTTTTCCGCACATCCTGCCTTGTCATCTTTTCCTTGCGCTGTGCCTCGGTTTCGGGGGCGGAGAGGCCCTGGCCGCGTCCGCCGCGCAGGGCACGGGCTATGACTCCGTGCCGGCTGTCGCGGCGCCCACCCGGCAGAATGTCGTCCCCCTGCCGCCGCAGCTGCCGGAATACCTGCCCGACGGCGCCGCGAATCTGGATGCGGCATGGATCCAGGACGGCGGCGCGCGCCTCTACTGGAACACGCTGCTCGTCCCGCGCCAGCTGAAAATGGCGGGCGCCACCTGGGTCGACCCGGCGCTCACGCCCCAACTGCTGGCTCCCCCGGAGAAAACGCCCCCCCGCAAGCGGTGGAAGGCACGCCGCAAGGCCGCGCCCAAGCCGGTGGTGACAGTCAAGGCTCCGGAGGGCGCCGGTTCCACGGCGCTCATCTGTGTGCCCGCCGCTCCCG
>URHE01000055.1 GCA_900547595.1 uncultured Desulfovibrio sp. | reverse complement strand
TCGGCGGCCCTGGCGGCGTCCGCGCGCTGCGCCTCGGCGGCCTCGGCGGCCTGACGTTCCTGCGCCCTGGCCGTCAAAATCTCGTATGCCGATTCCCGGTCCACGGTCTTGTCATAGACCCCGGCCACCAGCGAACGGCGCATGACCGCCGCGCGCTCCTCCGCGCTTATGGGCCCCACCTGGCTTTCCGGCGGCACGATGAGCGCCCGTTCCACCATGGCAGGCGCGCCCCTGGCGTCCAGAAAGGAGACCAGCGCCTCGCCCACGCCCAGCTGGCCGATGGCCTCTTCCGTGGAAAAGGCGGGATTGGCGCGGAACGCCTGCGCCGCCGCGCGCACGGCCTTCTGCTCTTTGGGCGTGAAGGCCCGCAGGGCATGCTGGACACGGTTGCCGAGCTGGCCCAGCACGCTGTCCGGAATATCCGCCGGGTTCTGGCTCACAAAATAAATGCCCACGCCGCGCGAGCGGATGAGCCGCGTCACCTGTTCGATCTTCTGGAGCAGGGCCGGCGAGATGCCGTCAAAGAGCAGATGCGCCTCGTCGAAGAAAAAGACCAGGCGCGGCTTGTCCCTGTCGCCCGCTTCGGGCAGATTCTCGAAAAGCTCGGAAAGCAGCCAGAGCAGGACGCAGGAGTACAGGCCCGGCGCGTTCATCAGGGATTCCGCCGCAAGGATGTTGATGACGCCGCGCCCGTCGGCATCGGTCTGGAGCAGGTCCATGATGTCCAGCGCGGGTTCGCCGAAGAACACGTCGCCGCCCTCCTCCTCCAGGCGCAACAGCGCCCGCTGGATGGCGCCCACGCTGGCCGTGGATATCTGGCCGTAGCTGGTCTTGTAGGCGTCGCGCTCCTCGCCCACATGCCGGACCATGCTCCGCAGGTCCTTCATGTCGAGCAGGAGCAGCCCGGCATCGTCGGCAATGCGGAAGGCCAGTTGCAGCACGCCCGCCTGCACCTCGTTGAGATTGAGCAGCCGCCCGAGCAAAAGCGGCCCCATTTCGCTCACCGTGGTGCGCAGGGGGTGCCCGTTTTTGCCGAACACGTCCCAGAAACAGACGGGGAAGGCTCTGGGCGCATAGCCGAGCGCCTCCAGGTGGAGCTGCGCCGCCCGCTCCGCCGCCCTGCCCGTGCCGCCCGCCCTGGCGAGCCCGGAAAGATCGCCCTTGACGTCGGCCATGAATACCGGCACGCCAAGCGCGCTGAAGGTCTCGGCAAGGCTTTGCAGGGTCACGGTCTTGCCGGTGCCCGTGGCGCCGGTGATGAGGCCGTGGCGGTTGCCCATGGCGGGCAGGATGCAGAGTTCCCGGCTTCCGGCCATGGCCACGAGCGCGTTGCGATCCTTGTCCAGCATGCTGCTTCTCCCCGGCCCCCCTCGGTGGCCGCAGTTTGTCGGTGGGGGCGCCCGGCCCCGTGCCGGAACGCCGACAGCTCATCCTCAGCGGGCCAGCAGCACCCAGGCCGGGCCATGGGCGTCCAGATGGCTGGCCACATAATTGGCCCGCTCCCCGCCGCCGCAGAAAATGTCGATGCGGTTGCGCCTGATGGCGCCGCCCACATCCTGCGCGAAGCCGATGCCGCGCAGGGGCACGGAGCCCGCGGCTTCATCGGGGACATTCACGCCGTAGGCCACCACCGAGCCGAGAGGAATATACCCGCGATCCGTGGCAAGGGAAAGCCAGTCGTCCACGGTATGGCCCATGGCGCCCGTGGGCCCCCGCCCCCCGTATTTGAAAAAGACGTAGCTCGGATTTTCGTTGAGTATCTCCCGCACCCGGTCGGGATTGTTGCGGAACCACTCGCGCTGTTCAAAAATGTCCCCGCGCCTGAGCAGCCCCTTTTCGCGCATGATGCGTCCGGAACTCTTGTACTTGTGGCCGTTCTGGCCCGCATAGTTGAGATACGCCTCGGTGCCGTCGTCAAAGACGAGTTTGCCCGAGCCCTGGATCTCCAGAAAAAAGACATCCACGGGGTCCGCCGCCCAGGCCAGTTCCAGCCCGCGCCCGGCAAGCACCCGCTTTTCCTCGATGGTGCGGCGGTCGTGGTAGCGGCCCCGCCGCGCGCGCACCTTTGCCAGCTCCGGCGGCACGGCATAGATGGGCTGCTCATAGCCCGGCTTGCGCGTCCGGCTCGCGGCCACGCGCGGCTCGTAATAGCCGGAATAGTCGATCCCTTCGGGCACCGGCACCCAGCGGAACTGTTCGGCCAGCAGGCCGGGCTCGGCGTCCAGCCGGGGCAGCAGTTCCTGAAGCCGCGTGAGCGTGCGCGCAAGCTCCCCCCAGGTCACGTCCAGCCCGGGGCGCCGGATGGCCGTTGCCGCCTGCGGCTTTGAGTTGACATAGCGCAGAGACTTGCGCACGGTAGGCGCCATGTCCTTCCAGCCCGAAAGCTCCTGATTGGCGGGGGCCAGGTGGGCCAGGAAAAACCCGACGCTTTCCCCGGCGGCCACGGGCGGCCCCGAAGGACGCGCGGGCGGGGGCGCGGCCTTGTGCGCGCAGGCCGCCAGCGCCACACAGAATACCGCGATCAGCCCGACGGCCCCCAGCCGGCGGACCGCCAGCCGCCAGCCGGGCGCAACTTCGCAAGGAAACGAAGCATGCATGACTTTCCCACTCCGGAAACCTGGTTTCCCCATCGTGTGTCCTATGGTGAAACGGACTGCATGGGCGTGCTCTACTATGCCGAATACCTGCACATCTTTGAACGCGCCCGGAGCGCCTTTATCCGTGAACGCGGCATGAGCTACGCCGATGTGGAGAAGCGGGGCATCATCCTTCCGGTGCGCGAGGCCCAGTGCCGCTACCGCTCGCCCGCCCGCTACGACGAGCTTGTCCTGGTGCGCGCGGGCATCAGCGAATGGGGGCGGGCCTCCCTGCGATTTGTATATGAGTTGTGGAACGAGGACAAGACGCGCCTGCTCGCCGAGGGCATGACCCAGCACGCGCTGGCTGACCCGGCCGGGCGCCCGGTCCGCATGCCGGACTGGTTCCGCCGCCTGGGCGACGCCTGAGAGGGGCCCCCGGGCCAAAAGACGCCAAGATCAGCCACGCCACGCGAACCACACGCCGATGCAGGCCAGCGTCTGGCCAACGCCCACGGTCACGTCCCTGTCCAGTACGGCCCCCGCCAACACCAGAAGCGCCCCCGCGGCGCAGGCCAGAACACGCCGCGCCGTGAGAGGCTTGCCATCCGCCCGGCACAGGGCCAGCACGGCAAGCTGCGCGGCCACCCCGGCAAGGATGCAGGCCGGAGCGAGCCACGGCAGAAACGGGCCGCTCACCGCAACTTCCCGCACCGCCGCAGGGGCGGAATATGGCGTCATGCCCAGGGCCGAAGAGATCATGGCGCATGGTAGGCCGGAAGCCCCGCGCCCCGCAAGCGGCCCGCGCCGCCCCGCGCTGTCGGCATTTTACGCTCACCGGACCGGGCAGGCATTGCCATCGGGCGGAACGTGCCTATTTCAACAGCAGCCCACCGGAACAGAGCCCACCGGGCCAGCCAAAGGAGCAGCCAATGAGCGCATTGACGCCCCGCGAGATCGTGGCGGAACTGGACAAATTCGTTATCGGCCAGGAACAGGCCAAGCGCATGGTGGCCGTGGCCGTGCGCAACCGCTGGCGCAGGCAGAAGCTCGCGCCCGAACTGCGCGACGAGATCGCGCCCAAGAACATCATTATGATGGGCCCCACCGGCGTGGGCAAGACAGAGATCGCGCGGCGCCTGGCGCGCCTTTCCGGCGCGCCGTTCCTCAAGGTGGAAGCCACCAAGTTCACCGAGGTGGGCTATGTGGGCCGCGATGTGGAATCCATGGTGCGCGACCTCATGGAGATCGGCATCAACCTCGTGCGCGAGGAGGAGAACGCCCGCGTGCGCGCCGCGGCGGAAGCCGCCGCCGAGTCGCGGCTCATGGACCTGATTCTGCCGCACTCCTTCGGTCAGGAGGAGCGCAGCTCCACCCGCGAAAAACTCCTGCAGCAGTTCCGCCTCGGCTTCCTGGACGAACGCGAGGTGGAAATGGAAATCACCGAGCAGAGCGGCAAGGGCATCGACATTTTCGCCATTCCCGGCATGGAGCAGATGGGCGGCCAGGTCAGGGACATGTTCAGCAAGGCGTTTCCGCCCAGGCGCAGCCGCAGAAAGCTCAAGCTCAGGGCGGCGTTCAGCATCCTCGTTCAGGAAGAATCCGCCAGGCTGGTGGATCAGGAAGCCCTGACGGAAAAAGCCCGCGAGCGCGTGGAGCAGAGCGGCATCATCTTTATTGACGAAATCGACAAGATCGCCAGTTCCTCGCAGAACCGCACCTCGGACATCTCGCGCGAGGGCGTCCAGCGCGACCTGCTCCCCATTGTGGAAGGGAGCGTGGTCAATACCAAGCACGGCATGGTCAGGACGGACCACATCCTGTTCATCGCGGCGGGCGCCTTCCATTTCAGCAAGCCCTCGGACATGATCCCCGAGCTCCAGGGGCGCTTTCCCCTGCGCGCGGAGCTTCAGCCCCTGGGCAGGGAGGAGTTCCTCCGCATCCTCACCGAGCCGCACAATGCCCTGGTCAGGCAGTACGAGGCCCTGCTCGGCACCGAGCGCGTCGCGCTCCGCTTCATGCCCGACGGCCTCGAGGAAATCGCGGCATTTGCCGAGGAAACCAATGCCCGCGCGGAAAATATCGGCGCGCGGCGCCTCTACACCATCATGGAAAAGATCCTCGCGGATATTTCCTTTGCCGCCCCGGAAATGGCAGGCGCGGAGATCGTGGTGGACAAAGCCTATGTGAGCGAGCATCTGCGCGATGTGCGCGACGATCAGGACATGAGCCGCTATATCCTCTAGCACGCATCCGCCGCCCGGACGCCCGCAGACCGGGGCGCGCGACAGCCGCCCCAAGGGAGCCGCATGTTCTTTCTTTGGCCGCTTGTCCCCTTTTCCTACCTGCTCGCGCGCCTTGTGCTGCCCGCGCGGCTCGGCGCGGGCGCCAAACTGGGCTGCGCCCTGCTGCTCCTCGTCGTCACCCAGGCATTCGACATCAACCGCTTTCTCCTGGGCGACCTGGCCGCACCCGACCTGCCGCCCTGGCTGCTCATGCTTCAGGGCTGGCTGTTCGCCTCCTCACTTCTGCTCTTCGGCCTCGTGCTCCTGCGGGATATGCTGCGTCTCCTGCGCGTCATCGGACGCGCCATGACACGCCGCTTCAGGGCGCGGGCAGCCCGGCCCGCCGCCGTCAGCCCTCTTCCGGCTTCTCCCTCGCGGCGGCGGCTGCTCCGGGCGGGCTGCGGCGGCCTTCTCCTCGCCGGGCCCGCGGAGCGCGTCGCCCTGGCCGCCGCCGTCCTTGGCCCCACGGCCTGGGGCGTGGGCGAGGCTGTGGCCGTGCCCGCCATCCGCGAGCACGAGGTGGCTGTGCGCCGCCTGCCGCCCGAACTGAACGGCCTGCGGGTGGCCCAAATCAGCGACCTGCACATGAGCTCCCTGCTGCGGCGCGACTGGGTGGCCGCGGTGGTGGACCTGGCCAACGCACAGCGCCCGGACCTCATCGTCCTCACCGGCGACATGGTGGACGGCTCACCCGGAGCGCGCGCGGAAAGCGCCCGGGAGCTGCGGCGCCTCGCGGCGCCCCTTGGGGTCCTCGCCTGTGTGGGCAACCACGAGTATTACAGCGGCTATGCCGCGTGGGTGCGGACCTTCGGGGAACTCGGCCTGCGCATGCTCCTCAACAGCCATGCCACGCTTGCCGTCAATGGCCGGGAGCTGGTCGTGGCGGGTGTCACCGACCCCGTGGCCGCGACCTTCGGGCTGCCCGGCCCCGATCTGGCAGCCGCCCTTGCCGGAGCGCCCGCGGGCGCGCCCTGCATCCTTCTGGAGCACAGGCCGGGCATGGCGCCGCGCAACGCGCGCCGGGGCGTGGACCTTCAGCTTTCCGGCCATACCCACGGCGGTCAGGCGCCGCTCCTGCGGGAACTGGTGAGCGCGTTCAACAACGGCTTTCTGCGCGGCTGGTACGAGGTGGAAGGCATGCCGCTCTATGTCAGCCCCGGCGCGGGACTGTGGGGCGGCTTCCCCATCCGCATCGCCACACCTTCGGAGATCGCCGTTTTCACCCTGCGGGCGGCTCGCGCCGCGGAGCCGGCCCCCGGTCTTGCCATGCCTTCGGGCCGGAGCTAATAATTTCTGATGGTCGCACGGCGGCCGCCCTGTCCCTGCAACCTTCAGGCGGCATGCGCCCCGTCCGAACGGGAATTTCCGCGCCTGTCGCCACGCCTTCCAGGAGCGTTCATGCGCCATCTTGTTCTCCGCCTTCTCCTCGCGTTTTTCCTGCTTGTCCCCGGCGCGCCCCTTTCCGCCAGAGATACCGCCATGCCTGTTTCAACCGCAGTGCAGACGGTCTCTCCGGTCCGGCAGGCCAGCATCCTCACGCGCCTGCCCAACGGACTCCTTGTCTACATCCTCAGGGACGCCCGCTTCCCCCTCGTCTGCACGCGCCTCTATGTCCGCACGGGTTCCGCCAATGAGGAGCCCCGGCACGCGGGCATCAGCCATGTGCTGGAACACATGGTATTCAAGGGGACCGAACATCGCCCCAAGGGCCAGATCGCCCGCGATGTGGAGGCGCTTGGCGGCTACCTCAACGCGGCCACAAGCTTTGACAAGACCTGGTACCTCACCGACATGCCCGCCCGCCACTGGCGCGTGGGCATGGAGGTGGTCAGGGAAATGGCCTTTCAGGCCACCCTGGACCCGGCCGAACTGGAGGCCGAAAAAAACGTCGTCATCTCCGAGCTGCAACGGGGCGAGGATTCGCCCCAGCGCAAGCTGTACGAAAATCTTCAGACAGCCGCGCTCAGGAACACGCCCTACGGGCGGCCCATCATCGGCTATGCCGACACCATCCGGGCCATCACCGCTCAGGACCTCCGCGCCTATGTGGGCCGCTGGTACCAGCCGGACAACATGATGCTCCTCGTGGCGGGCGATATTGAGCCCGAAGCCGTGCTCGCCCATGCCCAGACCCTGTTCGGCGGCCTGCGCAACAGTTCCGACCTTGCGGTCCCCCCGCCGCTGGATCTGGCGGCAGCTCCCGGAGGCGCGCGGGTCGAGGTGGCGCGCGGCCCGTGGAACAAGGTCTATCTCGGCATCGCCTTCCCCGCGCCGGGGCTGCGCGATCTGCGCTCCGTGGACCTGGATGTCCTCTGTTACCTGCTCGGAGGCGACGGCACGTCCGCCCTGTACCGGAAGTACAAGTACGAGCGCCGGCTGGTGGACAGCATCAGCGTGGACAACATGAGCCTTGCCCGCGCCGGGCTGCTCTCCATCACCGCCCAGCTGGACGCCGACAAGGTGGAGACCTTCTGGAACGAGCTGACCCTTGACCTCGCCCGTCTTTCCGCGGGGCAGTTCACGCCCGAAGCCGTGACGCGCGCCAAGTTCAACCTTGAGGACGCCATGGACCGCGCCGGGGAAACGCTCAACGGCCTTGCGGCCTGGAAGGGGACCATCCAGTTCGACCTCGGCGGCGAGCAGGGGGAGCGCAACCTGCGCTTCACCCAGCGCAATGTGGACAGCGCGCAACTGCAAAACGCCATCGGCCTCTGGTTCGACCCGGCCAGGGCGCGGGTGCGGGTGCTGGCGCCCGAGGGCACGCCCCAGGACCTCGCGGCGCGGCTGGAAACGACCCTGCGCGCGAACTGGAGCGCCGCCCCGCAAAGCGCGGCAACGCACGCCTCCGGGGATGCCGGCGCCGCCGCCCGCGAGACGCTGGAACTCGGGAACGGCCGCACGCTCATCCTCATTCCGGACGCGACCGTGCCCTATGTGTCGCTGGACCTGCTCTTCACCGGCGGCAACGCCCTGCTCTCCCCGCAACAGCAGGGGCTCGCGGACCTGACCGCGCGCCTGCTTTCGGACGGCTGCGCCGATCTGGACGCCCAGGGAGTGGAACGCTGGCTTGCCGAACGGGCGGCCTCCGCCGGGGCGTCGGCGGGATTGCAGAGTTTCGGCATCGCCCTCACGGGCCCCTCGCGCTTCAATGCCGACTACTTCGCCTTTCTCCGCGACATGCTCGCCAGACCGCGTTTTGAACGGCAGGAGCTCGCGCGCGAGGTGGAAAACATGCAATCCGCCATCCGCCAGCGCGCGGACAGGCCGCTGGCCTACATGTTCGCGCGGGTGAGCCCCTTCCTCTTCCCCGGCGGGCAGCCCTACGGCTACGACAGCCTGGGCACGCCGGAGCTGCTCGCGGGCTATGACGAGGCCGCCGTGCGCGCCTTTTGGAAGCGCCAGGGCGCCCAGCCCTGGGTGCTCTCCGTGGCCGGGACGTTTGACCGCGAGGCCGTCATCGCCTTCGCCAAAAGCCTGCCCGCGCCCGACGCGGCGCCAGTGGCGGTTCCCGCGCCGCGCTGGAACAGGGACAAGCGTCTTGCCCTGACTCTGGCCGGCAGGAATCAGGCGCACCTGCTCCAGATATTCCCCACCGTGCCGCTCACCCATCCGGACGCTCCGGCGCTCCTGCTCCTGCAATCCGTGCTTTCGGGGCAGAGCGGGCTCTTGTTCACCCAACTGCGGGATGAACAGGGCCTGGGCTACACGGTGACGGCCTTCAACCGCAACATGCCGGAAACGGCGTTCATGGCCTTGTATATCGGCACCACGCCCGACAAGCTGGAACAGGCCCGCAAGGGCTTTGCGGACGTCATCGCCGGTATCCGGGAGAAGCCCCTGCCGGAGGCTGTCCTCCGCGCCGGAGCCAGCCGCCTCCTGGGCGAATACCTGCGCGACCGCCAGAGCCTTGCCGCCCGCGCGGGCGAGGCGGCCACGGACGCCCTGCTCCACTACCCGCCGGACTTCCAGAAAACCCTGCTGGACAGGGCCGCGGCCCTGAGCCCCGAAGAGGTACGCGCCGTCGCCCGCAAATACCTCCTCCCCAGCGATGCCTATGATGTGACGCTCCTCCCCTGAGGAGCGATCGTCCGGCGGCGTCCCGCGCGGTCCTGCGGGGCGCCGCCCTTTACTTCCGCCCCTGACTTGCGTATCCATGGGGAAAAAATTTCCCCCTCCCCAACCCAAGGAACATCCATGAGCAAGGACGAGACAACCGCGCCCTCCCGTATCCGCTACCGCTACGAAATGGCTCCGGAGGCCCGCCTTCAGGCCGCTCACGGCGTCTGGGGCGGCATCAATCCCCAGGGCGAGATCGAAATGAATTTCTATCACGAGAGCGACGCGCTGCCCGCCTGCTCCGAGCAGATCATCGCCCCCGACGGTTCGCTCGGCCACGAGATCATCCCCGGCAACGAGGACGTGCGCGACATCACGCGGCACATCCACAGCCGCGTCCTGCTCAACTACCACACCGCCCGCGCCGTGCTGGAATGGCTTGAGGACCGCGTGGCCGCGCTGGAGGAAGAAGGCGGCGGAGAAATGTACACCCCCGATGCCGGTCTGGAACAATAGCCGCGCCTCAGGCCGCCATGCAGCCACGCACCTACCACATCATCACCTTCGGCTGCCAGATGAACGTCCACGATTCCGAGTGGCTGGGCGCCGCTCTGGAAACGCGGGGCTTTGCGCCGGCGCCCCTTGAGGACGCGCAGGTCGTGATCATCAATACCTGCTCCGTGCGCGAAAAGCCGGAACAAAAGGTCATGAGCGCCCTGGGCCGGGTCCGGCAGGCCACGGACGGCGATGCGCGCGTTCTGGTGGCCGTGACGGGCTGCGTGGCGCAGCAACTGGGGGCGGCCCTGTTCGAGCGTTCGCCGCAGGTGCGGCTGGTGGCCGGGAGCGACGGCATCGCCCAGGCCCCGCAGGCCATCGAGCGGCTGCTGCGCGAGCCGGAAACGCGGCTCGCACTGTGCGCCTTCAGCACAGGCTTTCCGGAACGCGAGCCCGCGCCCGGCCGCGCCGGCGCTCCCTCGGCCCTGGTGACCATCATGCAGGGCTGCGACAATTTCTGCGCCTACTGCATCGTGCCCTTTACGCGCGGTCGCCAGAAATCCCGCGCCGCCGCCGCTGTTCTTGAGGAATGCCGCCTGCGCATTGCCCGGGGCGCGCGTGAGATCACCCTGCTTGGGCAAAACGTCAATGCCTACGGACGGGACAGGACGGGGGACGGCACCAGCTTCTCCCGTCTGCTGGAACAGGTCGCCGCCCTGCCCGGCCTTGAGCGCCTGCGCTATGTGACGCCGCACCCCAAGGACATGGGCGCGGAGGATGTCGCCGCCTTTGCCGCGCTGCCGGCGCTGTGCCCCCGCCTGCACCTGCCGCTGCAATCGGGCGCGGACGCGGTGCTCGCGCGCATGCGCCGCAGATATGACAGCGCCGCCTTTTTGCGCCTCGTGCGGGACCTGCGCGCCGCCCGTCCCGACCTTGCGCTTTCGACCGATCTTATCGTGGGCTTTCCCGGTGAGACGGAAGCGGACTTTCAGGCCACGCTGGAGATGATGGAAGCCTGCGGCTTCATGTCCAGTTTTTCCTTCTGCTATTCGGACAGGCCGGGCGCGGCGGCCACGCGCTTTCCCGACAAGGTGGCGCCGGAAGTGCAGCATGAGCGGCTGGAACGCCTTCAGGCGCTTCAGGACAGGCTTGGACAGCGCTGGCTGGATGCCCGCGTGGGGCAGTCGACCACGCTGCTGCTGGAGATGAAAAGCCGCAGGCAGGGGGAACCCGGCGGGGCGGAAGGTCCCGATGCCCGCACAGACTGGCAGGGCCGCGACCCCTACGGCGTGCCCGTCCATGTTTCCCTGCCCGCGCATGCGGACCATGCGGGGCGCCTGCTCCCGGTGCGCATCATCGAGGCCAAGCGCCACAGCCTTGTAGCTCAGGCGCTGCCGCCGCAAAGCTGAATCGCTGCTTTCCGCCTTCTCCATAATTGAGAACGTTCCCGGCATCAGCGCCCGCTGCCGCTCCGGATGACGGAATCCGGGAGCGCATCGACCGATGAGTGCAACAGGGCGTTCGTGGTCCCTCCCCTGCGGCTGTTGCGGGAACGCGCCCCCTGTTCAAGAAAATCTGTACGCGAGAAAATTTTTAGAAAAAATATAATAGCCTTGTTTTCTTGAAAATATTGATGCGGCAGCCGCGATTTCCGCCCCTGGCGCCCTCTAAAGGTTTTGGCGCCATATTCCGATAGGCTGGCATAAGGGATGGGAACTGCCATGCTGGACTATCGCCGCTTCAAGGAAATCAACGATCTTTTTGCTTCCGGCCAGACGGAAAAGGCGCGGCATCTGCTCATGGAGATGCAGTCGCGCTGCATCGCCCTGCGCGATGAGATGAGCATGCTCAAAATCCGCCTGCAAAGCCTTGAAGATGTCCTCTACCTCGCGCAAAACCTGTTTGAGGAGAACGGTTTTTACTGGCTCCACACCAGCAGCGTGCGCCAGGGCCCCTTCTGCCCCCGCTGCTATGAGACGGAAGGGGGCCTCATCCGCCTCGACAAACGAAAACACGGTCTGGAGTGCCCCTGCTGCCGCGCCACCTATGAGCATCTGCCCGCGCTGGACGCCGCGGCTTCTTCCGGCATGAAGGCCGGCGCCGCCAGGATACTGCATTTCGCGCGCTGACCATGGAAAATCCCGCATTCACGCGGCACCGACGGAAATTACACGCCCCAAAAGCCCTGAACCGAAGCAACGCAAGGCGTGCCCAGACTGAAGGGAAATGACAGTCATCGGGATTTGCCGATTATCTGCCGCGCAAGTCAGTCAGCCAGGCCCTGCCTCCTTTCCGTGTCGTTGATAGAGCTCAGGCGGCCGCCCTTGGGCCGTCGCCATTGATGGTTATACGTTTAATTTCACAATTGCAGTAATTCATTGTTAGTATATAGTATCACTTTAATCAAAATGAATGTACCTGTCTAACAATTTTCCTGTCACTCCAACAGACTTCCCAATAAGATATGCTGAAATAATTGTTCCACTTCCAATTCCAACCACTTCATTAGATATAAGTAGACCAGAAAATAAAGTAAATAAGACAAGTGACACATCAAATTGGATACGCAAAACAGAGAATGGTCTATCAAGGACATCACATAGCGTTCGCACAACAGCATTTCCTGGATCCAGAACAAGATTTGATTTATTCATTGCATAAACACCAATACCCGTAAGTATATTTGAAATAACAATAAGCATTAATGATATTGCAAAGCAAAATCTAGCATCAGGAATAACAATATCATATAAATCTATAAATAATCCCACAAAAAATGCTATAGGTATCTGCAATAGCAATGCATAAGAAAATGACCGTATCAATAAGGCTTGTATAATTATAAATATTGTGAATAAAATAATATTCGCAATCCCAAAAGAAATATTGCAAAATATTGAATATGAATATGCGACAGAACTTATCGCTGCAACACCAAGATGGGATCGCGTACTTAAAACGATCCCAACAGCCATAATATTCATTCCAACCAAATATAAAATGAATCGTTTGCGAAGTTCGCTATCAAGAACAAATTTCACGCGAAAGCCTGTCTTTCCCGATGGGAGCTGCCTTAACGTCAACGCCCCGGCACCATGTGGAGCCGGGGCGTTGGTAAAGATTTGGCAGCGACCT
>URHE01000054.1 GCA_900547595.1 uncultured Desulfovibrio sp. | reverse complement strand
AATCTGAGCCACTACTTTATCACGTGAATCGAAACGCATATTACCGCGATCGAAATCTTTGCTCAGCTTCGACGCTTCATCGCCCAGCGTTTGCGGCGCTTCCAGCATCTGACCAATTACCGCCTGCTGAATTTGCGCAAACTCTTCCGGCTTCATCGCCCGCAGTTTGGCTTCCGCCGTGGGGAAGAAGGCCTGGAAACGCTGCCAGAGATAAGCCGGCTGCTTATCGTTGCTTTGCAGCAGGAACCCCATCCCCCACTGGCGGCCCACGTTCATCGAGAAGGCGAAGACCGCGTAGCCCAGCTGTTCTTCCGTACGCAGCTGGTTATAGAACCACGGCTGTACGATTTGCCCGAGAAGCGAGCTGGCGGCGGAGCTGGCGTATTCGTCAACGTTCGGCGGCGCGAAGACGGCGGCCAGCGCGGAATCGGTGCTGTTGCCCGCTTTTTCAAAAATCGCCAGCTGTTTATGGTCGACCAGCACGTCTTTGTTGCGGCACCACTCGTTGCCGTCGGCGCCGAGCTGTTTTTGAATCTGCCGCGCCATGGCGGTGGATTGATCGGCGGTAAGATTACCGATGACCATCAGCTCCGGTCGCCCTTTCGCCTTGAGATTAGCGCGGTACTCCAGCACCTCTTTCAGCGTAATCGACGGCAGCAGCGCCCGCCGCTCTTCACGCTGGAAGTACGGCACCTGCGAAACCATCTGAATCGGCATGATCGCCTGATCGTAGGCTTTGCCTTTGTCCGCCGAATCCATCATCTGCGCGTACCAGGATTTGGCCTGCTCCAGCTGCTCTTCGGTTGGCGTATAGCTAAAGTAACCGTCCAGCAGGGCGTTAAACAGCTCTGGCAGATGCTGCGTATAGCCGTTGGCGTTAACCATCAGCCCGTTATTTGCACCGGTAGAGAAGCTGATGCCCCCAACCGCAGCCTGGTTGCTGAGCTGATCGAGCGCGATACCCGCCAGATAATCATTGAGGGCAAACATCACCTGACGGCGGGCGCTGTCCATCGCCTGCGGGTTACGCAGCACCAGCGATATATCCGCTTTTGGTTCGCTGGCGAAGTACTGACTCGGCGCGTAGATCACACGCAGCGTCGGTTCATCGACAATCAGCTGCGGATGAGGGTAAGCCTTATCGCTTTTGATTAAGCTAAAATCGTCCGGAATATAGGGGTTCAGCACCGGCAGCTTGAGATGGATAGCGCTGGACTTCTGCTGCCAGTCGGCAAAAGTCTGCTCGCTAATTTTATCCACCTGATAGGGCGCATTAACGAAGTAGGCGGTCTTGTTATGCGGCTCTTTCGGGCTGATGTACCAGATACGGGCATTTTGCGGCGTCATCATCGCCAGACGGTCTTTGATCGCCTGCGGATCGTAGCGATCGGCAATGTTGACCACGTCCAGCGTATGCTCCACCGGCACGCGGATCATGGTGTCCGCCAGCCATTCGACGTAATCCATATTGCGGTTGATGGACGGGTAGCGGAAGTCGAGCGCCAGCACGTGGGCCAGCTCATCAAAATAGCGTTTATCAATCCCCTGGCTGCGCAGCAGATTGAGGTAGCTAAAGATGGCTGCGGTAACTTCATCGCGGTGTGCCAGACCTTTGTCCGTCAGGGTCGCAGATATCGCCAGCACCCCGCTGTTGCCGTTGACAACCGGGTCGGAGTCCGCGCGAATCCCTTCAACCAGCCCCTGCTTTTGCAGCCAGTCTGAGAGCGTGCCGGGGCTGCGATTACCGATCATATAGGTCACCAGCTCATCGGTTTTGCTGCGGAACTTGTCGCTATTGTTATCAATGCGGAATTCCACGCGCAGCACTTTACGCGGCATCGCCGGGACGTAGTGAATGATAATGCCCTTTTGCGCATCGGTCACCACCGGGACGGTAATCTCCGGTTTGCTGATATCGTGGTTCGGCACGCGACCGTAGGTGGCCGCCGCGATGCTCGCCAGCTCCGGCAGAGGCTTGTTGCTGTAGATCACCGCTTTCATCAGGTTGGCGGAGTACCAGCTATCGCGGAAGGTGTGCAGCGCATCAAGAACCGGGTTGCCGGGCTTATCGCTGAGCGTCTCGAGGTTGCCGCCAGAGAAGTGGGCCGCCGGGTGAGCCGGGTTAATGGTTTCTGCGCTGACCTGGGCCATGCGCATCCCGTCTCGCGTCCGGGCCATCGTCAGCTCGGCGTTGACCGCGTTACGTTCGCGGTCGGCATATTTTTTATCCAGCAGCGGCGCGGCGATGGCGTCGGCCAGCCGGTCTACGGCCCCGTCCAGCGCATCATTCTCCACTTCGAGATAGAACGCGGTGCGGTAGGGCGCGGTGCTGGCGTTATGGCTGCCGCCGTGCAGCTTAAGAAACTCTGCAAGGCTGTCAGGCTGGGGATATTTTTGCGACCCCATCAGCGTCATATGTTCCAGAAAATGCGCCAGCCCCTGATGATCGGCCGGATCCTGCAGGGATCCCACCGGCACCACCAGCGCCGACAGCGATTTCACCGTCTGCGGATCGGAAACCAGCAGCACGACCATGTCGTTATCAAGACGGATCGCCTGATACTGACGCGTATCTTTTTCGCTTTTGCGGATCGTCTCCTGAACAGGCTGCCATCCGTTGTCGGCTTGACTCAACGGCGCCCAGAGGGCGGCCAGCACTACAAAAACCTTGAACCATAAACTGCGGGGCATTCACGAACCTCATCATTAACAAACTTGCGCTGCACGGCGTGCAGCCTTTTATGTCCATCAGTCCGTGATACGTTGCGCATAATAAATGAACCGCCATTCACTGCGCAATTTTTATACTATTTAAATTTGTGTGGACTGATGGTAACGATATAGCGGTAACAGATAACGCTGCGTCTGGGCAATGATTTCTTCGTAATGCGCCGGCTCCAGCGAACGCCACAGGCGTTGATACCAGATATCGGCGCCTTCCCCGCTGACCACCATGTTACCTTCGTAGGTCTGCAGGAATTTGCTCCGCGCTTTCTGCTGCGTCTCTTCGTCCATTACGATGACATCCTTTTCGGCGTCATAACAGGCTTTCAGCCAGGCGCCACCGCTTTCCGGCAGCAGCAGCAGCGGCTGCGACATCCCCAGCAAATAGCCATCCACCAGCTCATTAAGGTACGCCTGCGCCTCGGCGGGCGCCAGCGCCCACATCTGGAACAGGAGGGCCAGCACCGCCCACGCCGCAAGCAGCCGCGCCGACATCTCGTCGGCGGTGCCGCCGGGCCGCGCGCCCGGCGCGGAAAACGGCAGCGCGATACTGTGCGGGCCTGTACGCATGGTATCTCCCCCTATCCCCGCGTTCCGCCTAGCTGCGCTTGAGCTGGACGGCGATGCCGAGCATGGAGTCCGAGGTCTGGATGGACTTGGAATTGACCTCATAGGCGCGCTGGCCCACGATCATGTTCACCATTTCGTCCACCACTTCCACATTGGACATTTCCAGAAAGCCTTGGGCAAGCGTGCCCACATTGTCCGTGCCGGGCACGCCTTCCTGCTCGTCGCCCGAGGCTTCGGTGGGGGTGTAGAGATTGCGGCCCCGGGCATCCAGACCGGCGGGGTTGATGAAGGTATAGAGCGGGATGTCCGCCCCGGCGATCTCCTGCCCCTCGCTGTCCAGCGCCGCGATGTGGCCGTTGGCGGAAATGGAGATATTTTTCGTTTCCGGCGGCACGGCGAATTCCGGCTGGAGGATGTAGCCGTTGGCCGTGACCACGGTGCCGTCCTGATTGAGCTTGAACGAGCCCGCGCGCGTGTACATGAGGTCGCCGTTGACATCCACCTGGAAAAAGCCGTCACCCTCGATGGCCACGTCCAGGGCGTTGCCCGTGTTCTGGAAGTCGCCCTGGGTGAAAAACTTGTGCACGGCCGTGGGGCGCACGCCCATGCCCACCTGGATGCCCACCGGAAGCATGTTGTCGCCCTCGGTGATGGAGCCCGCGATCTTCATGGTCTGGTACATGAGGTCCTCGAACTCGGCGCGGCTCTTCTTGAAGCCCGTAGTGTTGACGTTGGCGAGGTTGTTGGAAATGACGTCGATGTTGAGCTGCTGGGCCACCATGCCCGTGGCTCCGGTGTACAGGGAACGCATCATGGGAATCTCTCCTTCTCCAGGCTTGCGGCGACTTCCTCGCGGCTACTTTTGCAGGCAGCCGCTAGCCGACGCGCCTGCCCACCTTGTCATTGGCGGCGCGGTCTAGGGTATCCGCGGTCTGCATCACTTTCTGGTAAGCTTCGAACTGGCGGTTCACCTCGATCATGTTCACCATTTCCGAAACCACTTCCACATTGGCCTTTTCCGTGAAGCCCTGCTCCAGCCGCGCGCCCCCGGCGTAGGCATCGCCTTCGGCCACGTCCACATTCTCGCGCGGGCGGTAGAGATTGTAGCCCTGCTTTTCCAGATTCTGCGGATTGTCCACATTGAAAAGCGCGATCTGGTTGACCACGGCGCCGTCCGCCGAGACCTGGCCGTCACCGGCGATGACGATGTTCCGCGTGCCCGGCGGGATGACGATATTGCCGCCGACCCCCTGAAGCGGATAGCCGTTGGGCGTCATGACCGTGCCGTCGCTGGAGAGCACGAAATGCCCGCTGCGCGTGAGGTAGTCGCCATTGGGCGTGGTCACGCGGAAAAAGGCGTTCTCCCCGTTGATGCACACATCCAGCGGATTGCCCGTGAACTCCATGGAGCCCTGCGAAAAGTCGATTTTCGACACCGCGATGCGCGGGCGCGCCATGTTCTTGGGCTCCGGGAACAGCGGCTTGGAGCGCAGGTGCATGAGCGGCTCGCGGATCTCGTCATGGGCGTAGTAGGCCATGGTATCCTTGAAGGCCAGGGTATGGCGCTTGTAGCCCGTGGTGTTCACGTTCGCCAAATTATTGGCGATGAAATTCATGCGGTGCTCGGTGGTCAGCGCGCCGAAAAGCCCGCTAAACAGTGCGTCCTGCATACCTTCTCCTTTTGTCTCCGGCCCTGCCGGCGCCACTGCCGCCCCCGGCGGCCCGTGACGGGAAAATCCGTTGCCGGAAAGTATTGCAAGGAGCGGGCCAATTTCATCATTTGCGGCCCGGCCCCGACCTCGCGGCGCCCCTTCCGCAACGGGAAAAAGAATGCAAAAACAGGGCCGCCGCATCCGGAAGGGATGCGGCGGCCCATGATTTTCCGCCGTGGCGCGGCGGTCACGCTCCGCGCGTCGGCTAGAGGCTTCTGCCCACCATGCGCACAAGACGCAGCAACTGGTTGGTGAAGCCGGCCTCGTTGTCATACCAGATGAGGAGCTTGACCATGGTGTCCTGAAGCACCTGGGTGGAGAGCGCGTCCACCACGCCGCCGTAAGTGCTGCCCCGGTAGTCGATGGAGACGAGGGGCTCTTCGGAAAAGCCCATGTTCTCCCGGAGCGCGCCCTGGCTCGCGGCCTTGAGCGCGGCGTTGACCGCCGCCGCGTCGCAGGGCTTTTCCACCTCGCAGGTGAGGTCCACGAGGGAGCAGTCAAAGGTGGGCACGCGCACGGACATGCCGTTGATGCGCCCGGCCAGCTCGGGCATGACCACGCCCACGGCCTTGGCCGCGCCCGTGCTCGACGGCACCATGGAGACGCCCGCCGTGCGCCCGCGCCGCCAGTCCTTGTGCGTGCCGTCCAGGATGCGCTGGCTCATGGTGTAGGAGTGGATGGTGGTCATGAGGCCGTGCCGGAAGCCGAAGTTCTCGTGGATGACCTTGACCGCCGGGGCCAGGCAGTTGGTGGTGCAGGAGGCGGCCGAGAGGATGTGATCCTTCGCGGGGTCATACACGTCCTGATTGACGCCCATGACGATCATGGCGTCCACGCCCTTGCCCGGCGCGGAGATAATCACCTTTCTGGCGCCGCATTCCAGATGCCGCGCAAGGCCCTCCCGGTCCTTGATGGTGCCGGTGCTCTCCACCACCATGTCCACGCCGAGGCGCCCCCATTCCCACTGGCCGGCCTGGCAGCGCGTCACCGCGATATGCCGCCCGTTGACGATGATGCCGTTCCCGTCATGCCCCACCTCGCCGGGAAAGACGCCGTAGGTGGAGTCGTACTTGAGCAGGTAGGCCAGGGCGTCATTGCCGGCGCGGGCGTTGATGGCCGAGAAGCGGATCTCCTCGTCATTGGCGAGCAGACGGAGAAGGTAACGGCCGATACGGCCGAAGCCGTTCATTCCCAGTGTGACGGGCATGGTTGCTCCTTATAGTGGTGAACGTTCTCAAGCCTTGCCGGAAGAGCCCATGACATTGCGTATCTTGTGCGCCACCATGGCCTTGACGGCCTCGCGCGCGGGCGCGAGGTACGAGCGCGGGTCGAACTGCTCGGGATGCTCCACGAAGAACTGGCGGATGGTGGCCGTGAGCGCCAGGCGGATATCCGTATCCACGTTGATCTTGCACACGCCCATGCCGGCGGCCTTGCGGAGCATCTCTTCGGGGACGCCCCTGGCGCCGCCCACCTTGCCGCCGTACTTGTTGCAGAGTTCCACGAATTCCTGCGGCACGCTGGACGCGCCGTGCAGCACCAGCGGGTAGCCGGGCAGCCGCTCGCTGATGGCCTCCAGCCGGGCAAAGTCCAGTTTGGCGTCGCCCTTGAACTTGTAGGCGCCGTGGCTCGTGCCGATGGCAACGGCCAGGGAATCGCAGCCGGTGCGGCTGACGAAGTCCACCGCCTCGTCGGGGTCGGTATAGACATGCTCCGCCGAGGTGACATGCTCCTCAACGCCCGCGAGCTTGCCGAGCTCCGCCTCCACCCACACGCCGCGCGGGTGCGCGTAGTCCACGACCTTTTTGGTGAGGGCGATGTTTTCCTCATAGGGCAGGTGCGAGCCGTCGATCATGACCGAGGTGAAGCCGCCATCGATGCAGTCGCGGCACATCTCGAAGGACGGCCCGTGGTCGAGGTGCACCACCACCGGCACCGAGGGATCCTCCTGCAACGCGGCTTCCACGAGCTTCATGATATAGACCTGGCCCGCGTACTTGCGCGCCCCGGCGGACACCTGAAGGATGACCGGCGATTTTTCCTCGGCGGCCGCCCGCATGATGCCCTGGACGATCTCCATGTTGTTGACGTTGAACGCGCCCACGGCATAGTGCCCCGCATAGGCGGCCGCGAACATCTCCTTGGGTCCGAGAAGCGGCATGCTGTCCTCCTTGGCTTCGGGCAGGACCGGGCGCGCGGCCCGGCCGGAATAAAGGTTCCCCCATCATGTCACAGAGACGGCAAAAGCGCAAAGGCAAACTTGTTGCCGCGCCTCTGGCGCGGGGCGTCCGGGCGCTCCACTGCGTCACCGTTCCCCGCCGGGGCCGCGAGCGCGCCCGGCCTCCGCGATGGCCCGGTCCACCGCCGCCATGTCCACCGGGGCCTTGCCGTCATAGATGCGGTAGTCTCCCCGCCGCCGCTCCGGGGTGAAACAGGGCATGAGCACATTGGCCCCGGCGCGCAGGCCGGCGGCCTGGCCGCCTCCCGCGCCCAGGCTGGCGAGCGCCGTGGTGGCGGGCAGGTCCGCCTTTGGCAGGGCCAGACGCAGGACGGACAGGACGCGCAGGTTCAGCGCCGCGCCGCCGCCGGGAGCGCGCGCCAGCGGCGTGTCCGCCTGGGGGATGAAGGGCCCGGCGCCGCACATGGCCACGCCCAGTTCCCGCGCCAGCAGGATGTCATCCGCCAGGGACGCCGCCGTCTGCCCCGGAAGGCCGGTCATGAAGCCCGTCCCGGCCGCGTAGCCCAGCCCGGCGAGCACGCGCAGGCAGGCCACGCGCTCCGCCAGCGAATGCCCGGGGTGCAGGCGCGCATAGAGCGCCGGGTCGGCGGTCTCGTGCTTGAGCAGATAGCGCGTGGCTCCGGCGTCGCGCCAGAGGGCGTAGTCGCGGGCGGGGCGCTCCCCCACGCTCAGGGCCACGGGCACGCGCAGGCCGCGGACGATCTCCCGCACCACCTCGGCGAGCCAGACGGCATCCGTGGCGCCCTCGCCGGACTGGAGCACGATGCTGTCCGCGCCGGAGGCCACGGCGTTGCGGGCCGCGTCCAGCACTTCCGCCTGGGTGAGGGTATAGCGCGCAAGCTTCCGATTGGGGGCGCGCAGCCCGCAATACCGGCAGTTGCGGCGGCAGACGTTGGAAAACTCCACCAGACCGCGCACGAAAACGCGCGTCCCCTTGACGCGCAGCAGCGTCTCCACGGCGCGTTGCCGCACATCCCCGGCATCGGCGTCATAGAGAAGATGAAGGATGTCCGCGCGCTCCATGCCGTCCCCGCGCTGTCAAAAACTCCGCGCGTCCGTATCCCGCCCGCAATGGCAGGGCGCGCCACATGCGGTTCCGGGCCGGAACGGACGGGCCGCCCGCGCCCGGAACGCCCCGAGCGTGGCCCACTTTTTTTCCCATGTCCAGCATGAGCGGCACACGGGAAGACATGTTGACACATTTTCAAATTTCGTGTTACACACGCGCAACAGACACGCTCAGTCCTGAGCGCCCGTCCCTACTCTTGACCGGAGGACTCCATGCGCACGATCCGTCTTGCCGCCCTTGCCCTGCTTGCGGGCCTTGGCCTGCTTTTTGCCGACATTCCCGCCGCCCGGGCGCATTTCGGCATGCTCATCCCCTCCACGCCCACGGTGACGGAAAAGGCCGCCGCCGACCTCACGCTCGACATCGCCTTTGCCCATCCGCTGGAGCGCAAGGGCATGACCATGGAAAAACCGCGCGTTTTCTCGGTGTTCCGCGACGGCAAGGCCGAGGACCTTCTGGGCGCGCTCACGGCCGCAAAATTTCTGGACAACGCGGCGTGGCAGGCCAGATACCGCATCCGGCGCCCCGGCGTCTACCAGTTCGTCGTGGAGCCGGAACCCTATTTTGAACCGGCGGAAAACTGTTATATCATCCACTACACCAAGACGGTCGTGGCCGCCTTCGGCGAGGAGGAAGGCTGGGCCGAACCGCTGGGCCTCAAGACCGAGATCGTGCCCCTGACCCGGCCCTTCGGCAATTATGCGGGCAATGTCTTTGCGGGCCGCGTCCTGCTGGACGGCAAGCCCGTTCCCGGCGCGGAAGTGGAAGTGGAATGCTGGAACCGGGACGGCAGGCATGTGGCGCCCAACGACTATTTTGTGACCCAGGTGGTGCGCGCCGATGAGAACGGCGTCTTTGTCTATGGCGTGCCCTGGGCGGGCTGGTGGGGCTTTGCGGCCCTGAACAGCGGCGAGCGGCGCCCCGGCCCCAAGGGCGCGCCCGTGGATGTGGAACTGGGCGCGGTGCTCTGGATGGAGTTTGCCGCCCCCAGGACACGCTGACCCCGGAGGTTCCATGCATATCGCCGAAGGCGTCCTTTCCCCGGCGGTGCTCGGCGCGGGCGCGCTCCTGGGCGCGGCGGGCGTGGCCTGGGGCCTGCGCCGCATGGAGGGCGGGCGCATCATGGAGGTGGGCATCCTTTCCGCCGCCTTCTTTGTGGGCTCGCTCATCCATGTGCCCATAGGCGTCACCAGCGCCCACCTGCTGCTCACCGGCCTGCTGGGTGTGCTGCTGGGCTGGGCGGCCATTCCCGCCATTCTGGCCGCCCTGATCCTTCAGGCGCTGCTGTTCCAGTACGGCGGCCTGACCACGCTCGGCGTCAACACGTTTACCATGGGCAGCTCCGCCGTGCTGGCCTGGTACGCGTGGCGGGGCATCCGCCGCCTCTGGCCGGGAAGTACGGGGCAGAAGGTCGCCGCGTTCTGCGGCGGCGCGCTGGGCGTGGCCATCGCGGCGCTCCTGACGGCCCTGGCCCTGGCCTTTACCGACGAGGGCTTCCTCGCCGCCGCGAAAATCCTGCTGGTGGCGCACCTGCCCGTCATGGTGGCCGAGGGCTTCATCACCATGGTCACAGTGGGCTTCATCGCCCGCGTGCGGCCGGAAATGCTCGCCACGGGAACATCCGGCATGCCGGACGCACCCCGTCCCCGCAAGGAGAACTGACACATGCCCCGCATTCCACGCTGTTTTTCCGCCCTTGGCGCGGCGTCTCTGCCGGTCCTCCTGTTCATGGCCGCCCTGCTCGCGCCCGCCGGGGCGCTGGCGCACAGGGTCAATATCTTCGCGTGGCCCGAGGGTGACAAGATACTGGTGGAATGCGGCTTCAACCGCTCCTCCCCCGTGCGCGGCGGGCTGGTGACGGTGTATGACGCCGCTGACGGCGCGGAGCTCCTCCGGGGCCGCACCGACGCCCAGGGGCGTTTTGCCTTCCCCGTGCCGGACGCCATGCGCCGGGGGCACGGCCTGCGCATCGAGGTCAACGCGGGTGAAGGCCACGTCAATGCCTGGACCATGGAGGCTTCCGAAATTGCCGGGGCTGAGGCCCTGAGCGCGGGTCCCGGAGAGGCTTCCGGACAGGCGGACGCCCCCGCCGCGGCGCCCGCGCCCGCTTCCCCCGCCGCTGCCGGAACCGGCGCAGCTCCGGCACCTCCCGGGGCGCGGGAACAGCCCGTCACAGCCCCGGAAGTGCGCGCCATCGTGACCGAGGCGCTGAACACGGGGCTCGCGCCGCTGCGGCGGGAACTGGCCGCGCTTTCCTCGCCCGGCCCCAGCCTGCGCGACATCATCGGCGGCCTCGGCTGGCTCATGGGCCTTGCGGGCATCGCCTGCTACGCCCTGGCGCGGCGCCGGGAAGGGCGCCGCTGACGGGGGCGCCCATGCGAACGCTTCCGCCCCCTCGCCTGCGGCGGTCCCGCCATGCCTGACCAGTCCCGCGCCCGGGCATCCCTGTTCCGGGGCATCGACCCGCGCGCCCGCCTGGGGTCGGCGGCCCTGCTTTCCGTCTGTGTGGCCGTGGCGCAGACCTTTCCGGCCTGCCTGCTCGGCCTGGCGCTGGGCTGCGCCCTGCTTGCGGCGGCGCGGCCGCAGCCCGGCCTGTTTCTGCGCCGCGCGGGCGCGGTCAATCTTTTTGTGCTCTTTCTCTGGTGCGTCGTGCCCTGGACAACGCCGGGCGAAACCGTCTGGGGCGCAGGCCCGCTCACGGCGACGGACGCGGGCCTGCGCCTGACCCTGCTGGCCACGCTCAAGGCCAACGCCATTTTCCTTCTGGTCATCTCCCTCACGGCGGGGATGGACATTTCCGCCATGGGGCACGCCCTGCGGCGGCTCGGCTGCCCGCAGCGCCTCGTCTGGCTCCTGCTCTTCATGGGGCGGTATGTCCACGTTCTGGCCGCCGAATGGCAAAGCCTCAGCACGGCGGCGCGCCTGCGCTGCTTCCAGCCGCGCAGCGACGCGCATACCTGGCGCACGCTGGCGACCCTGCTCGGCCTTTTGCTCGTGCGCGGGCATGACCGCGCGCGCCGCGTGCATGAGGCCATGCTCCTGCGCGGCTTCACGGGCAGCTTCCGCCCGCTGGACAATTTCCGCTGGCGCGCGCGGGATACGGTCATTAGCCTGGCGTTTTTCTGCTGCGCCGCGCTCCTCATCTGGATGGAACTCCACGGAGGTTTCCATGTCTGAAGCCGCATGCCCCCCTCTCGTCCGTCCGGAAGCCCCGCGCCGGGAAGGACCCATTCTCGACATCCGCCATCTTTCCTTTTCCTACCCCGCCGACGGCGGACGGCGCCCCGCGCTCCACGACGTCAGCCTGACGCTGTTCCCGGGTCAGCGGCTCGGCCTCTACGGCCCCAACGGCAGCGGCAAAACGACGCTCTTCCGCTGCATCACCGGTCTTGAGACCCCCGGGACCGGCGAGATACGCCTGCACGGAACGCCGGTACGCACGGAAAAGGACTTCCGCGTCCTGCGCCGCGCCGTGGGCTATGTGCTCCAGAATGCCGATGACCAGCTCTTTTTCCCCACGGTGCTGGAAGATGTGGCCTTCGGGCCGCTCAACCTCGGCCTTGCCCCGGAGGAGGCCCGCGCCCGCGCCGGGGAGACGCTTGCCAGCCTTGGCCTTGCGGACTACGGCCCGCGTCTGGCCCACCGGCTTTCCGGCGGCGAAAAGACCCTCGTCGCCCTGGCGACCGTCCTCGCCATGCGGCCGGAGGCGCTGCTCCTCGACGAACCCACAACCGGACTGGACGCGGACGCGCGCCAGCGGCTCATCGACGTCCTCGGGGAACTTCCCACGGCGCGCATCGTCATTTCCCACGACTGGGATTTCCTCGAACGCGTGGCCGGCGAGATCCGGGGCATGGACAAGGGCCGTCTCCGCACCGGCGTTCCCCTCCATGCGCACACGCATCGCCACGCCCACCCTCTCGGCGAACTGCCGCATGCCCACCCCCCTGTGGGGGACGCCCCCTCCCGGCCTCCGCTCTCTTGACGGCAGCCGCGCCTTTCGCCACTATGGCGGCATGCCCGAACACGACACGACTGCGGACTCCGGCCCGACGGGCGATGCGCCCTTTCCCCGGGTGGGCCGGGCGGAAAGCGGCCAAAAACTTCTTCAGTTTCTCCAGCGCAGGCTCAACCTGCCCCCCGCCCTGCTCCACCGCTGGATACGCACCGGCCAGGCGCGCCTCAACGGATGCCGCGCCAAACCCTTCGCACGCGTGGCCCTTGGCGATGTGGTGCGCGTGCCTCCCTTTGCCCTGAGCCTCGCGGCCCAGGCGGGCGCGCGCGGGCAGGACGGCGCCGCGGCGCCCCCGCCGGGT
>URHE01000053.1 GCA_900547595.1 uncultured Desulfovibrio sp. | reverse complement strand
AGGTGGCCGGTTCCGCGCCGCCGGCGGCCGCCTCCCCGGCAAACAGGCGCCCGCCGCGCATCCGCGCGCGCCCGGAGCACCAGTCCGGCACGCTGTCCGGCCTGTGGGTGGCGAAGATGACCGTGCCCCGCGCGGCATAGGCGGCCAGCGCCCCGCCACAACGGCGCCGGTGCCCGGCATCCAGGCCGTCCAGACATTCGTCGAGCAGCAGCAGGGCCGGGTCGCGCGCCAGGGCGCGGCCCAGAAGCACCAGACGGAGCTGCCCCTGCGAGAGCTCCGGCAGCCGCCTGGTGAGAAGCGCGACACAGTCCAGTTCCCCGGCAACGGAACGGGCACGGGCCTCGGCCTCCTCCGCCGGGGCGCGGGGCGCAAGCTCCCGGACGGCGGCCATGAGCGCCTCAAGGCCCGTCATGTCCGGGGCGCGCCGCTGCCAGCCCTCCTGCACGGCGGGGGAAACCAGCGCGCAGAGGGCCCGCCCGGCAAGGGGCGCGTCTTCCATGCCGTCGGGCCCCCGCCAGAGGATGCGGCCAGCCGCGGGCCAGAGTTCGCCCGCCACAAGGCGAAGCAGGCTGGACTTGCCCGCCCCGTTGGGCCCGAAGAGCGCGCAGTGCCCCCCCGCCGCCACCTGCCAGCGAATGTCGGTGAGGACAGGACGCCGCGCCGCATCGCCGGGCAGAAAGCAGCTCACGCCCTCAATATGGACAAGGATGCGGGAGTCCATGCCGCTCAAAACGGAAGCTCGCGCCGCCCGCCCCGCTCGAACACCGTCTGCCGCGTGAAGCCGAAGCCGCGCGCATAGTCCGCCAGACGGTCAAAATCGCGGGCCACGTCCCGGACGCTGTGGGCGTCCGAGGCGAAGGTCACGGGAATGTCCAGCCCGGCGGCCAGTTCCATGATGGGTGGCGCGGGATATATCTCGCGGCAGGGCTTGCGCAGGCCCGCCGACGAGATCTCCATGGCCATGCCCGCGTCGCGCAGGACCGCGAGGCAGCGGCGCACGCGGGCGCGGCTTTCCGGCCGGTCGAGCCAGACGCGGAAGCGCTCCACGGAAAAAATCTTGATGAGATCGGGATGCGCGGCGATCTGGAAGAGCCGGGAGCCGAGCATGGCCTCCCAGGCCGTGAAATACGCGTCATACCACGCGTCGCATTCCTCCTGCCCGGCGGCGCGCCACGCCTCGTCGCCGTCGTCAAAGCCCCAGTGCCCGAGAAAGTGGACGCTGCCGATGAGATAGTCGAACTCCTCGGCGGCGCAGGCCCGGCGGGTGAAGTCCTCCTCCCCCTCCAGCCAGTCCATTTCCATGGCCAGCAGGGCGCGGGGCCGCCCCGGACGCGCCCCGTCCCTGAGCGCCCTGACCTCCCGGAAATAGTCCGGCAGGGAGGCCGCGAGCCTGTCGCGGTATTCGCGGCGGTAGGTGAAGCCCTCCGGCCTGGGCGAATGCTCGCTGAAGCCGATGATCTCAAGACCGGCGGCGGCCGCGGCGGCGTACATGTCCGCCGGGCTGTCCGCGCCGTGGGAATAGCGGGTATGGGTATGCAAGTCAGCGCTGATCATGGCGATCCACCTGCTGCATGCCCGGCCCGCCGGGGCCCGTCCGCCCCGGCGTCCGGGAAGCGTTTTCAGGCGCCCAGGCGGCGCACGATCTCCTGCCCGGCCCTGCGGCCCGCGCCCATGGCCAGGATGACCGTGGCCGCGCCGGTGACGATATCGCCGCCCGCGAAAACGCCGGGAATGGAAGTCTCGCCGGTTTCGGGGTCGGCCTGGATATAGCCGCGCTCCGTGCGGGCCAGGTCGGGCGTGGCCTCCAGCAGGATGGGGTTGGAGCGCGTGCCCAGAGCCACGATGGCGAGGTCCGTGGCAAGATCGCTCACCGCGCCTTCCACGGGCACCGGCCTGCGCCTGCCCGAGGCGTCCGCCTCGCCCAGCTCCATTTTCTGGAGGGTGACGGAGACCAGACGCGCCTGTTCGTCGCCGTTGAAGCGCACCGGCGCGGAAAGCAGGGCGAACTGCACGCCCTCCTCCGCCGCATGCTCGATCTCCTCCCCGCGCGCGGGCATTTCCGCGCGCGTGCGGCGGTAGACGATATGCACGCTCTCCGCGCCCATGCGCAGGGCCGTGCGCGCCGCGTCCATGGCCACATTGCCCGCGCCGAAAACCGTCACATGCCTGCCGGGGAAGGACGGCGTGTCATATTCCGGGAACCCGTAGGCCCGACCGAGATTGATGCGCGTGAGATACTCGTTGGCCGAGAACACGCCCACCAGATTCTCGCCCGGCACGCCGAGAAAGACCGGCAGGCCCGCGCCCACGCCGATGAACACCGCGTCGTGGCTCTGGCGCAGTTCGGCCACATCCACGGTGCGGCCCCCCACATGATTGAGGTGGAAGTTGACGCCGAGTTCACGCAGGCCGGCGATCTCCGCCGCCACAACGTCCTTGGGCAGGCGGAAGGCCGGGATGCCGTACACGAGGACGCCCCCGGCCTCGTGCAGCGCCTCATAGACATCCACCTCAAGCCCGGCGGCGGCGCAGACGCCCGCGCAGGTGAGCGAGGCGGGCCCGGAACCGATGCAGGCCACCCGGCCCGAGGCGCGGGGCCCGGGCGGCGGGGGGCAGGCGCCGGGGGCCGTGGCGCAGGCGGCGAGATGGCTGTCGGCCACAAAGCGTTCCAGACGGCCAATGGCAATGGGCTGTCCCTTGGCCTTGAGGATGCATTTGCCCTCGCACTGGTGCTCCTGCGGGCAGACGCGGCCGCAGACGGCGGGCAGGCTGTTGGCGGTGCGGATGACGCGGTAGGCATTTTCAAGATCGCCCGCCGCCACCTCGCGGATGAAATCGCGGATGGGCACTTCCACGGGGCAGCCCTTCACGCAGGTGGGCCGTTTGCACTGGAGGCAGCGCGCGGCCTCGGCGGCGGCCATCTCCCCGGTATAGCCCAGGGCCACTTCATTAAAATTGTGCCGCCGCCGGGCCGGAGGCTGGCAGGGCATGTCCACGCGCGGGGCCACGTTCCTGGCGGATGCTTCAGTTGCCATGGGGCTGCTCCTTCCTGTAGCGGTCAAAGGATGTGGCCTCCTGCTCCCGGAAGGCCGCGAGCCTGCGCCGAAGCTCGTCAAAATCCACCTGATGGCCGTCAAATTCCGGGCCGTCCACGCAGGCGAACTTCGTCTTGCCGCCCACGCTCACGCGGCAGGCGCCGCACATGCCGATGCCGTCCACCATGATGGGGTTGAGGCTCACCGTGGTGGGCACGCCGAAGGGGCGCGTGGCCTCGGACACGGCCGCCATCATGGGCACCGGCCCCACGGCCACCACCTCGCCCACGCCGCCGGCGGCGAGGCGCTCCACCAGCGGCTCCGTGACCAGGCCCTTGCGGCCATAGCTGCCGTCGTCGGTGCAGATGACAAGTTCATCCACAAAGCCGGCCAGCTCCTTCTCGAAGAGGAGCAACTGCTTTTCGCGCGCGCCGATGATGGCCACCACATGATTGCCCGCGCGCGAATGCCCCCGGGCGATGTGGTGCATGGCCGCGATGCCGGTGCCGCCGCCCACGCAGATCACGGTGCCGAGCTTTTCGATGCGCGTGGGCCGCCCGAGCGGGCCGCACACGTCCGGGATGGCGTCGCCCGCCTCCATGGCTTCCAGCAGGGCCGTGGACTTGCCGAGCACGAGATAGACGATGGTGATCTCGCCCCTGGCCGCGTCGGCGTCGGCAATGGTCAGGGGAATGCGTTCGCCCTCCGGGCTCATGCGGAGCATGACGAAATGGCCCGGCCGGGCCTTGGCCGCGATTTCGGGCGCGTGGAGCACGAGCTTGCTCGTCTTGCCGGGAATCAGGCGCTCCTTGCGCAAAATGGGCGTGGGCATGGCATCTCCTCTCCCTCGGGTGAAGGCCGGGCGGGCAGCCGTCCCGGCCGGGGCGCCGGAGCATCCGGCACTGGGCAGCATAGGCGCGAATACCACGGCTGGCAAGCCTCGACGGCGCATGGGCATCCATTGCCTCCCTGTGAAAAATACGGCATACTCGCTCTCGCCGATCCGGCAGTAGCAATGATGCCGTTCGCGCGGAGGCGGCGCTTCCGCGCGCGTGTTTCCCTCTTGCGCCATCCAACGAGGAGGATACCATGGCCCAGGATTATTTCCGCGCCCTGCGGGACGTCGCGCTGGTCATCAATTCCAGCCTGGAACCCAAGGAAGTGCTTCACAAGATCACCGAACAGACCGCCAAAACCATGGGCTGCAAGGCGAGCACCATCCGCCTGCTGGACAGCACGGGCCGTTTCCTTCTGCCGAGCGCGGCCTGGGGCCTTTCGGCCAGCTACATGCGCAAGGGCCCCGTGGAGGTCAAGCGCAGCGGCATGGACAGCGAAGTGCTCGCCGGCAAGAGCATCCACCTCAAGGACGCCGCCGCCGACGGCCGTTTCCAGTACCCTGAATCGGCCAAGGCCGAGGGCCTGGTTTCCGTGCTTTCCGTGCCGCTCATGGCGGACGGCAAGGCCATCGGCCTCATGCGCGTCTATTCCGATGTGGAACGCGAGTTCACCCCCGACGAGGAGACCTTCATGGAAGCCGTGGCGGCGGTATCCGCGCTGGCCATCGAGAACGCGCGCCTGCATGACGCCCTGCGCAACAACTACGAGCTGATGAGCAAGCACGCCTACTCCGTCTACGAGGACTAGCGCCGGAACGCCCCGGCGCGATCCCAGAGATATTCAGCCACTGAACGAGGTAAAATACCCATGAGCAAAGTCAAGGTCGGCATCAACGGCTTCGGTCGCATTGGTCGCCAGGTGTTCCGCGCCCTGCACGAACGCTACAAGGATCAGGTGGAGGTCGTCGCCATCAACGACCTTTTCGACGCCGAAACGAACTTCCATCTGGCCGAATATGACTCGGTCTATGGCCGCGCCTATCTCGACGCCAAAATCGACGGCGACACCGTGACCGTGGGCGACTGGAAGATCCACTGCTTCGCCGAGCGCGACCCCAAGCAGATCGCGTGGGGCGACTACGGCGTGGACGTGGTGGTGGAGAGCACCGGCATCTTCCGCACCGCGCCCCAGGCCGCCGTGCATCTGGAAAACGGCGCCAAGAAGGTCATCATCACCGCGCCCGCCAAGGAAGAGGACATCACCATCGTCATGGGCGTCAACCAGGACAAGTATGACCCCGCCAAACACAATATCGTCTCCAACGCCTCCTGCACCACCAACTGCCTCGCCCCGGTGGCTCTGGTGCTCCAGAAGGAGTTCGGCATCAAGCTCGGCAACATGGTGACCATCCATTCCTACACCAACGACCAGCGCATCCTCGACATGGCCCACAAGGACCTGCGCCGGGCGCGCGCCGCGGCCTGCAACATCATCCCCACCTCCACGGGCGCGGCCCAGGCCGTGGCCAAGGTCATCCCCGAGCTCAAGGGCAAGTTCAGCGGCTATTCCCTGCGCGTGCCCACGCCCACCGTCTCGGTGGTGGACTTTTCCGGCATCCTGGAAAAGGAGACCAGCACCGAGGAAGTGCTCGCCAGTCTCAAGCGCGCCTCGGAGACCTACCTCAAGGGCGTGCTCGAATACAACGACAAGCCCCTGGTCTCCATGGACTTCAAGGGCAATCCGGCCTCATCCATCGTGGAATCGTCCTACACCACGGTGCAGGACGGCCATCTGGTCAAGGCCGTGGCCTGGTACGACAATGAATGGGGCTATTCCAACCGCGTCTGCGACCTCATCTGCCTGATGAAGAACAAGGGGCTGTAGGCCGCCGTTCCCGGCGCACTTTTGCCCGTGCCCGCTCCCGGTCCGCTTCCGGGGGCGGGCATGGTGTTTATGGTGACATAACATAGCGATATATATAAAAAATACATATTCCTGAAGCGGGCGTTCCGCCTGGGGGCACGGGTCGGCGCCCCGCAGGGAGCCCAAAAAGGATCGCTTTCTCCCCGCATTTCAGGGCAGACATGCCGCCGGACGCCCGCAAAACCTCGACAGGCGCAAAAAAATCCTCTACACTGGAGCCATCGCGGCGGAGGAACGCGCCATCGGGCATTCTGCATCCTTTCCCGGTTTTCGCCCGCAGAACCTTCCCCCCGCCGGGCCGCGCGGCCAGAGAGCCCGCGGCCGAACGAACGGGTCATGCGCTGCCCTCTCGTCTCCTTTCTCTCCGCTTCCGCAGCACAGCCCGGCTTCCTTCCAACCTGTACGTCCAGGAGGCCGTATGCGGTTCAGCTTCGACAAAGCCGCCTGCCAGAATACACGCCGGGCCCTCCGCAAGGAGTGGCTGCTCACCAACGGTCTGGGCGGCTACGCCAGCAGCAGCATCCTCTACTGCAATACCCGGAAATATCACGGGCTGCTCGTGATCGCCACGCCCGACGGGCGCCAGGTGCTGCTTTCCGCCATGGAGGAATCCCTTGTCGGCGGCGGCAAGGAATTTCCCATCTCCACACGCCAGCACCCCGGCGTTCTCCATCCCAGCGGGCACCAGTATCTGGAGAAGTTCACCCTCGACCCGTGGCCGCAGTTCACCTACCGGGTGGGCGATGTGCGCCTGCGCCGCGAGGTTTTGCTGATGCGCGGCCACAACCGCGTCCTTTTCCGCTGGACGCTGGAAGGGCCCCCAAAATGCCACGCGCGGCTGCCGCGGCTCACGCTCCGGCTCAAGCCGCTGCTCGCCTACCGGGGTTTTCACGAGCTCACGAAAGCCAATCCGCAGGTGCGGCCCCATACCGACGCCGTGCCCGGCGGCTTTGCCATCGCGCCCTATGACGGCATGCCCCCGCTCTATGTCCAGGCGGGCAGCGCCTCGCTCTTCACGCCCGCGCCGGACTGGTTCTACAACGTGGTCTATTTCCACGAGCGCGAACGCGGCTTCCCGGATCGGGAGGATCTGTTCCAGCCCGGCGTCATGGACATCCCGCTGCCGCCGCTGCCCGAGGGCGGCAGCGTCTGTCTGGCCGTGGGCACTGAAGAGCTGGCGGCGGCCAAAAACGGCGGCGTGACGGACCTGGAGGCGCTCTGGCGCGCCGAAAGCGAGCCGCGCGCCTCGGCCCACCGGGAAGTGCGCGGGCTCATCGGCCATCTGGAAAAAATGGGCGGCCAGTTCTGCGTGCGCAACACCACGGGCGCGGCGGCGGTCATCGCCGGCTACCACTGGTTCGACGCCTGGGGCCGGGACACGCTCATCGCCCTGCCGGGGCTGGCCTTTTACGGCGGCCGCACGGACTTCGGGCTGGAGGTGCTCGCCCAGGTGCCCGCCAGCATGAAGGACGGCCTCGTGCCCAACTGTTTTTCCGACCGGGGCGCGCACGCCTACAATTCCGCCGATGCCGCGCTCTGGTACGCCTTTGCCGTCCAGGCTTATCTGGCGGAAAATCCCGACGGCTACGCCTGGGTGCGCGAACACGCCTGGAAGGCCCTCAAGGAAATCGTGACCGGCTACCGCAAGGGGCCGGGCATGGACATCTTTGTGGACGAAAACGGCCTGCTCCACGCGGGCAACGGCCACACGCAGCTCACCTGGATGGACGCCATGGCCGATGGCCGGCCCGTGACGCCGCGCCACGGCTGCCCGGTGGAACTCAACGCCCTGTGGTACAATACCCTGGCCTTTGTGGACCATCTGGCCCACAAGTTCGACGAGCCGGAATGGTACGCGGGCGACCTGCGCGGCATGCGCCAGAGCTTTTTCGAGCATTTCTGGGTGGCGCGCGACGGCGGCTACCTCGGCGATGTCTGGCGCGACGGCATGCTCGACCAGAGCATCCGGCCCAACCAGATACTTGCGGTCTCGCTGCCGCATCCCATCCTGGAAGAGCAGTACCGCCCCCAGGTGGTGGAATGCGTGCGCAACCGCCTGCTCACCCCCTACGGCCTGCGCACCCTCGCCCCGGCGGACCCCGCCTACAAGGGCCGCTACGAGGGCGGGCCGGCCGAGCGCGATGCCTCCTATCACCAGGGCACCGTCTGGCCGTGGCTGCTCGGGCAGTACACCGACGGCCTGCTGCGCGTGGCCTGGGATGTGGACGGCGCGGTCAGGGGGCTGCTCGACCGCGTGACCCCGCTCTTCTCCGACCACCTGATGAACGCGGGCCTTGGCAGCATCTCGGAAATCTTCGACGCGTCGCCGCCGGCCCGGGCCAACGGCACCATCGCCCAGGCCTGGAGCGTGGCGGAATGCCTGCGGATGCTCATCCGCCTCAAGCGGGCCGCGCCCGGCGTCTACAACACCTGGGAGCAGCGGATCGCGCACCGGCTCGCCTGCCCCAGCACCGGCGACACGGCGGGCGTGTGCCGCGTGACCATGATCCTTGATGACGATTCCCCAACGCCAACCACGCCTTCCCCGGCGCCGTCGGGCAAGCGCGCGAAGAAGGGGGACGCGTAATGCGGATATTGATGTTCGGCTGGGAGTTTCCGCCGTATATCAGCGGCGGTCTCGGCACAGCGTGTTATGGCATGACGCGCGCCCTGGCCCGGCGCGGCGCCGAGGTCATCTTCGTCCTGCCGCATGTGCGCGGAGACGGCTCCAACGACTTCCTGCGCCTGGAATCGGCCTCGGGCACGCCCATCACCGAAGAGGTCCAGGAGCGCATCGCCTGGGCCGGACAGGAGGTCTGGCGCTCCAACATCCGCTTCCTCTCCGTGGAAAGCCCGCTCATGCCCTACATGACGCCGGAAACCTACACCGAGGCGCTGCGCCGCATGAGCAGCAGGACCATGCCCGGCGGCGAAGCCCTCCGGCTGGGCGGCACGCGCGCCTTCACCTGGCAGCTCAAGGGCGGCTACGGCCCCGACCTCATGACCGAGGTCTACCGCTACGGCCGCCTGGGAGGCGCCATCGCCCTGCGCGAGGAGTTCGACGTCATCCACGCCCACGACTGGATGACCTACCCCGCGGGCATGCTCGCCAAGGCGCTCACGGGCAAGCCGCTGGTGGTGCATATCCACGCCACGGAGTACGACCGCAGCGGCGAGAACATCAACGAGGTGGTGGCGGGCATCGAGCGCGCGGGCCTTCTGGCGGCGGACGTTGTGGTGGCCGTGAGCCAGCTCACGCGCAACATGGTCATCCAGCGCTACGGCGTGCCGCCGGAAAAGGTCAAGGTGGTCTACAACGCGGTGGAACGCCACCAGGTGGAGCGGCATTACGAGATCCCGCCGCGCATCCGCCACGAAAAGCGCGTGCTCTTCCTTGGGCGCATCACCTTCCAGAAGGGGCCGGAATATTTCATGGAAGCCGCGCGCCTGGTGCTGGAAAAGATCCCCAATGTCCGCTTTTTCATGGCCGGCAGCGGCGACATGCTCCCCCGCCTGGTACGGCGGGCGGGACGCCTGCGCATCGGCAGCCGCTTCCATTTCGCGGGCTTTTTGCGCGGGGAGCAGGTGGACCGCATGTTCGCCCTGAGCGATCTGTATGTCATGCCCTCCGTGTCCGAGCCGTTCGGCATCACGCCGCTGGAGGCCATGCTCTACGACGTGCCGGTGCTGCTCTCGCGCCAGTCCGGCGTTTCGGAAGTCCTTGAACACGCGCTCAAGGCCGATTTCTGGGATACGCGCGACATGGCCGACAAGATTTGCGCCGTGCTCCGCTATCCGTGCCTCGCCAGGGAGCTCGTGAAGAATTGCCGCGAAGAGATGAAATCCATCCGCTGGGGCAACGCGGCGGATCAGCTTCTGCATATTTACCGCAACGTCACCGGAGGCAACTGATGCCAGCTCTCTGCCTTTGCTATGAAGTGCATGAACCGTACAGGCTGCGGCGCTACACGGTCTTTGATCTGGGGCAGAACTCCATTTACGAGGACGATGACCGCAACTGCGACACCCTCCTCTATACGGCGCGCACCTGCTACCTGCCCATGAACGACCTTTTGCTCAAGCTCTTCCACCGGTACGGGAAGGATTTCAAGGTCTGTTTCTCCATTTCCGGCACGGCGCTCGACCAGTTCGAGCAGTATGCCCCCGAAGTGCTGGAAAGCTTCCAGGCCCTGAGCGCCACCGGCTGCGTGGAATTTGCCGCCGAGACCGCGCCCCACAGCCTCTCCTTCCTCTATTCCCGCGCGGAGTTCGTCCGCCAGGTGGAGTCGCACGCCAGACGCATCAGGCGTCTGTTCGGCAAAAAGCCCGTCACCTACCGCAATGCCGAGCTGGTCTACAACAACGACATGGGGGTGGCCCTGGGAGAGCTGGGCTACAAGGCCGTGCTCGCCGAAGGCGCGGACCATGTGCTCGGCTGGCGCAGCCCCAACTATCTGTATTCTCCGGCGGGCGCGCCGGAGGTGAGCCTGTTCCTGCGCAACATCTCCCTTTCCGCGGACCTGGGACGCCGCTTCAGCGACCAGAGCTGGGACCAGTGGCCGCTCACGGCGGAAAAATACGCCTCCTGGGTCCACAGCCTGGCCGACGATGCGGAGATCATCAACATCTTCAATGACTACCATGTGTTCGGACTGCGGAACACGCGCGAATCGGGCATTTTCGCCTTCATGGAGGCGCTGCCGGAGCGGATCCTCGCCAACAGGGACTTCCGCTTCACCACCCCGGCGGAAGCCGTGAAAAAGCTCCCGCGCGTGGGCGAGATCGACGTGCCGGAATTCATGTCCTGGGATTACGAGGGGCGCGACCTGACGGCCTGGCTCGGCAACGACATGCAGAAGGATGCCATCCACTCCCTCTACGGCATGACCGAACGCGTCCACGCCCTCGGAGTCCCGCAGATCACGCAGGACTTTGAGCGCTTGCAAAGCTCCGACCATTTCCATTATATGTCCACAAAATGGTTCACGGCCTTTGCGCCGGACAGGCCCAATCCGTTTCCCGGCCCGTATGACGCCTACATCACCTATATGAACGTACTGGCAGATTTTGAGCTGCGCCTTGAAGCCGCAGAGCTGGCAGGTAAAGAGCACAAGCCCCGCAGGGCACGCAAAAGCACTGTCCGTTCCGGCACTAATGCGTCCGTTTAAGCCAATCGGCCTTTCCATAAGGAGAAATCATGAATTTCGATAACAGCGCCGTCACATTGTTTGAGGTCAGTTGGGAAGTCTGCAACAAGGTGGGGGGCATCTATTCTGTGGTCAGCAGCAAGGCATTGCAGGCCGTGGAGGAGTTTGGCGAGGACTATTTTCTTCTTGGGCCGTCCCTTTCTGAAAATATGGGTTTTGAAGAAACGGACGAGAATATCTGGGATTCGCTCCGTCTGGCCTTTGCCACCAAGGATCTCAAATGTCGCATGGGCCGCTGGAATATCCCCGGTCGTCCCAAGGTGATTCTGGTTGATTTTTCCAAGCGCTATTCCAGCAACCAGCTTTTGTACGATCTGTGGAAAAATTATGGCGTGGATTCACTTTCCGGCGGGTGGGACTATATTGAACCTGTCATGTTCGCCACGGCTTGCAGTGCGGTTATTGAGGCCATTCATGAAAGCCGTGTGGAACCCCTTGAGGGGCGCAGCGTTGCCCTGTTCCACGAATGGATGTGCGGCGCGGGCCTGCTTTCGCTCAAAAAACTTTCTCCCGGCATCGGTACGGTATTCACCACCCACGCCACCATGCTCGGGCGGGCCATGGCTGGAACAGGGCGGGATATCTATTCAAATCTGCGCAGCATCAATCCCGCCAACGAGGCCGCGGCCCTGAACATCACAGCCAAGTGGTCGCTCGAAGGGGCCAGCGCGCGAGAGGCGGACGTGTTCACCACTGTCAGCCCCATCACCGGGGAGGAATCCACGGTGCTGCTGGGGCGGCAGCCCGATATCATCACCACCAACGGTCTGGATATGCGGGTTATCCCCGATTATTCCGTAGACCGATCCCGCCCGACTGAGCACCGGGCCCGCATTGTGGCGGCCTCCAACCGCTTTTTGCGTTGCGAACTGCCGGCCAACACACGCATTTTCGCCATTTCTGGCCGCTACGAAATGCACAACAAGGGTGTGGACATTTTTCTTGATGCGCTGGCCAAGCTGGAGCAGAGCCTGGCAGGCACGGACGCTTCCATTCTGGCTCTGTGCCTTGTTATGGGTGGGCACACAGGCGTTAATGCCGCCGCTGTTTCTGGCGACCCCGAGGCCACCGACAACGGTCTGCCCTTTATCTGCACCCATTTTGCCTGGAATGCGCCGCAAGATCCCATCCTCAATGCCTGCCATCGGCTGGGCCTGAACAACAGCCCGGAGAACAAGGTTAAAGTCATCTTTGTGCCAGCCATGCTTAATGGAGAAGACGGCTTTTTAAACATGCCCTATGATGATGTGATGTCAGCCTGCGATGTGGGCTGCTTCCCCTCCTGGTACGAACCGTGGGGCTACACCCCGCAGGAAAGCGCGGCCTGGGCCGTGCCCACCCTTACCACTGATCTTTCAGGTTTTGGCATGTGGGCGCGCACGCAGTTGCTGGAGGGCGCAACCGCGCCCAAGGGCATGTGCGTCATGCCCCGCCGGGGCATGAACTTTGAACAGAGCGCCACAGTGCTGCACGAGCATCTGATCCGCGCCGCCACCTGCGCTATTGATGATTTGCCCCAGTGGCGCGCCGAGGCGCGCGCGCTGGCGGAAAAAACATCGTGGGAATTCTTTTTTGAAAACTACCGCAATGCTTTTGAAATGGCTTTCAAAAAAGCCTCCAGCCGGATC
>URHE01000052.1 GCA_900547595.1 uncultured Desulfovibrio sp. | reverse complement strand
AAGGCCGATGGCCCGCGCCACGGCGGCGGCGCGGCCAAAGCCCGGCGAATCCGCCACCTCCACCCGCGCCCCGCGCTCCAGCAGCCAGGCGCAGGCGGCGGCCACCACCTGCGGATGCGTGCAGGCCAGCAGTTTCGCCATGAGCAGATTGGGCTTGACGAGCACACGCAGGCCGCTGCCCACCGTGAGGCCCGACGCCTCCAGCGCCCGCGCCACGGCCTCGCGCACCAGCGGCGCCTCATAGCGCCCGCAGCGGAGCAGGGCCACCGGAACGGGCGCGGCAACGGCGCCGGAAGGGACGGATGCGGCAGTCATGGACTGAGACTATGCCCACCCGGCGCGGCCTGTAAAGCGCCCACGGCTCCCGCCGGAGGCGGCGCGCGCGGCGCCCTTGTTCCTGGCGCGCCCCAAGGTTAAACTCCCGGCATGGACGCCCATCTTTTCCGCCGCTTTTGCGAGGCCGCGCTCCCGCTGCTGGAAGGCAGCCGCATCGAAAAACTTCAGGAAGCCGGCCCTGCCCTGCTGGCCGTCACCCTTTACGGCAAGGGCGAAAAACGCCAGCTCTGCCTGCGCCATGACCGCAAGGAGCCCTTCTGCTTTCTCTCCCGCGCGCGCCTCACGGCTGCCGCGCCGCCCGACGCCGCCGTCATGCGCCTGCGCAAATATGCGCTGGGGCGCCGCATCGCCGCCTGCGTGCCGCAATTCTGGCAGCGCAGGCTCTGGCTCCTCCTGAGCGGGAACGCGGAACGGGAGGGCGGCGCCCTGCCCGCGGGCGTTGCCCTCTGGCTCCTGCTGGACCTGCGCGCGGGCGCGAGCCTGCATTTCCAGACCCCGGGGACGGAACAGGCATGCCCGCCGCCGGAACCGGACACGCCGCGCTGGCCCGCGCCCGTGGCCCTGCCCGACGCGCTGGCGCACTGGCGGGACTGGCCGGTGCTCACCCCCGCCCTGCGGCGCACCCTGGCCCATCTGGAGGACCTGCGCGCGGGCGGCGGCGATGTCTTTCTGTATGCGGAAGCGGCGGAGGACGGCGCGGCGGCGCCCGTGCGCGCCATCTCGGCCTGGCCGCTGCCCCCGGCCCTGCGGGACGGCCTGCGCGAGCACTCCGGCGGCCATGTGCTGGAACTGGTGGAGCGGGCGGCCCGGCATCTGGTGCTGGCGCGGCAGGCCGAGGCGGAAACGGCGCAACGCGCGAAGCCCCTGCAGCGGCGCCTGCGCCAGATAGAACGTCGGCTGAAAACGCTGGACGAGGATGAGGACCGGCTCCGGGCCATGACGGACAGGCAGGCGGACGCCCTGGCCCTGCGCGCCCATCTCTGGCGCTGGGACGCGGAGCTTCGGGCGCCCTTTGTGACGCTCCCCCCGGACGGAGAGGGTGATGCCCCGCCGCGTGGCGACGGGGGGGACGGACGCCGCATCCGCCTTGACCCGCGCCACAGCCTGCGGACCAATATGGAACGCATGTTCCATGCCGCCAAACGGGGCAAACGCGGCCTGGAACTGCTGGCGCCCCGGCGCGCCGCGCTTCTGGAAGAGGCGGAACTGCTCCGGAACTCGCTTGCCGGAACCGCATTGCCGGCTGCCACACCCGCCGGCGAACCACAGCCGGAACACACGCCGGCTCCGGGCCGTGGCGCCGCGCCGCGCGACCTCCCGCCGCATGTCCGGGCGTTTCGCAGCGATGACGGTTTCCAGCTCCTGCGCGGTCGCGACGCCAGAGGCAATGCGGCCCTGCTGCGCAAGGCCGCGCCCGGAGACATCTGGCTGCATGCCGAGGGAGGGCCGGGCGCGCATGTGCTCATCCGCCGCGCCCATGCCGGTCAGGAAGTGCCCGAGCGCACGCTGGAACAGGCCGGGTGCCTCGCGGCCTGCAAGAGCTGGCGCCGTGAGGCCGCGAGCGCGCGCATCCTCTATGCCGAGGCGCGGCATGTGCGGCCCCTGCGCGGCGCCGCGCCCGGCACGGTGCGCGTGGACAGGGTGCTGACCACGCGGGAGGTGCCGGTGGACCCGGCGCTGGAGGCGCGTCTGGCGCTCTCCTGAGCCTCCATCCTGAGTGCCGAATCGCAAGACGCTCTTCTACTTTTGGAATGGCGCTACGCCTGTGCTGTGCGGGTATTGCCGAAATTATCCGTCAAAAACAGCTATTTCGGCGCTGGCTGCGTCAGAGAAAAATTTTCTTGGTCGAGTACCTGAGTACACTCCCCGCGAAAATTTTTCTCTTCCTTGCCAGCCCCGAAATATCTTATTTTTTAGGATCCTTCCGGCACCAGCATCCGTCTGTCGCTCCGCTCCAGACGGAACCTGGAATAACGGAACCGCGCTATTTCCAGGCGGCGAGTTCCCTGGGCCAGGGGCCAAAGGCCGCCTCATAACGGGCCCGGAATTGGCGGGGCGTGTAGCTGTGTTCCTGCGTGCCCATGCGCTCGATGGCAAAGCTGGCGCTCACCGAACCGAGGCGGGCCGCCTCGGGCATGGAAAGCCCCGCCGCCAGCCCCCTGATGAGGCCCGCGCGCTGGGCGTCGCCCGCGCCCGTGGGGTCCACGACGCGTTCCACCGGAACGGCGGCCACGCGCACATCCGTGCCGTCCGCGCCGCGCACATGGCAGCCCTCGGCGCCAAGGGTGGTCACGAGCCAGAGCGTGCGGCCCAGAAGTTCGTCCTCGCTCATGCCCGTGGCCTTGCAGATCATGTTGAGCTCGTAATCGTTGGTGATGCAGGCGAACGAGCCCTCAATGGCCCGGCGCAGGTCCTCGCCGGAGAGCACGGGCAGTTGCTGGCCGGGGTCAAAGATATACGGCACGCCCCGGCTGCGGAAGAGCGCGGGCAGGCGGCGCATGTCCTCCACATTGCCCGGCGAGACGATGGCCAGGTCCGTCTCCGCGTCCAGCGCGGGGAACGCATAGTCGGACGGCACGTTCATGGCGCCGGGATAGAAGCCCGTGATCTGGTTGCTGTTCATGTCCGTGGTGATGTAGCAGAGCGCCGTGAACACCGAGGCGTCGCGGCGGATGCCGTCCAGGGGCAGGCCCAGGGCCTGAAGGCGGGAGGCGTAGCCGTCAAAGTCGCGCCCGGCGGAGGAAACGATGACGGGCTTTTCCCCGAGCAGGGCCAGGGAATAGGCGATGTTCCCGGCGCAGCCGCCGTTGCGTTCCTCCATGCGGTCCACCATGAAGCTCACATTGAGCATGTGGAGCTTGTCCATGAGGATGTGGTCCTGAAAATTGCCGGGAAAGGTCATGATGCGGTCAAAGGCCAGGGAACCGGAAACGTAGATGGACATGGACGCCTCGCTGCTGTTGTGATTCACCACTGACGCGCGGAACGCCTCAGGGCTCCGGCTCCGCGCTGTTTTCCGCGATCCAGCGCACAAAGGGCGCATGGCCCGCCGCCACGGCAAGCCCCAGGATGCAGGGCGTCACATGCGGATGCCGGGCCACCACGGCGGCGCGGAACGCCGCGAACGCCGGAGCGGCCACCTGCGCCAGAAGCACGCATTCCCGCGCCTCGCGGATCTCGCCGCGCCAGCGGTAGACGGAATGCGCGCCGCACAGCACATTGACCCCGGCGGCCAGCCCCCGCTCCACAAGAGCGCGCGCCAACGCGCGCGCTTCAGCGCCGTCCCCGGTCTCGTCCGGCATGGTCACACAGGCGAGCAAAACTTCCGGGCTTCCGGTCTCGCCCTCCGCGAGGGGCGCCGCGCCGGCGGCGTTCACGCTTCCGGCTCCGCGCCCGCCGCCTGCCCGCCCCCGCCGCCATGGATCTTCGCGTCCATGAGCCGGTACATGGCCTGAACATCCAGAGGCTTGGCGAGATGTCCGTCCATGCCCGCGGCCAGGGCGGCGGTGACATCCTCGTCAAAGGCATTGGCCGTCATGGCGATGATGGGCACGCTGCGCGCATCCTCCCGCTCCAGGGCGCGGATGGCGCGGGTGGCGGCGTGGCCGTCCATTTCCGGCATCTGCACGTCCATGAGGATGCAGGCGTAGGTTCCCGGCGCCGAGGCGGAGAACTTCTCCAGCGCCTCGCGGCCATTGGCGGCCACATCCACCGTGGCCCCCACCATGTCCAGAAACTCGCAGGCGATCTCCTGGTTGAACTCGTTGTCCTCGGCCAGGAGCACGCGGCAGCCGCTGAAGTCAAAGCGGCCCAGATCGCCTTTGGTTTTTCCGGCGGGCGCGTCCGCCACAGGCGCGGCGGGCGCATCGGGGGCGCCGGGCCCGGCGGGCGCCGCCGTTTCCTCCGTGTTCCCGGCCACTTCCGCCGCGACGGCGGCAGCCGCGCGCGCCTGCTGGGCCCTGGCCGCGCGGCGTGTCACCGTGCACAGCGTATTGTAGAGGCTGGACGCAAAGAACGGTTTGGGGATGAAGGCGTCAACGCCCACGGCGCGGGCCTCTTCCTCAATGACGCTGTAGTCATAGGCGCTGGCAAGAATGAGGATGATGTTCGAGGCGCCGATCTCCAGCCGGATGCGCCGGGCCAGCTCCTTGCCGTCCATGTCCGGCATTTTCCAGTCAATGACGCAGATATCGAAGTCCTGCCCGCTGTCGTGGGCTTCGTGGAGTATCCGCAGGGCTTCACGGCCATTGAGGGTCCAGCTCACGCTCATGCCCATCTTGTCGAGGAGCAGGTCCGCATGCTCGCAGGTGCCCTGGTCGTCATCGACCACCAGAATCCTGAGCGGGCCCAGCTCGCCGCCGCACTCGAGCGGTTCGCCGTTTTCCTCCACCTTGAAGGGCAGTTCCACGGTGAAGGTCGTCCCCTTGCCCTCTTCGCTCTCCACCTGGATGGTGCCGCCAAGCAGGGTGATGAGGTTCTGGGTGATGGCCATGCCCAGGCCCGTGCCGCCGAACTTGGCCGCGGTGCTGGCCGAAGCCTGTTCAAAGGGCCGGTAGAGGCGCTCCAGCGCCTCGCGGCTCATGCCGATGCCCGTGTCGCGGATGCGGAACTCCAGGCGCACGTTGTTGTGCCGCGCCATGACCTGGCGCACCTCGAGCACCACGGAGCCGCCCCTGGGCGTGAACTTGATGGAATTGGAGAGCAGGTTGAGCAGAATCTGGTTGAGCCTGAGCGCGTCCCCCTCCAGATTCTCGATCCCGTCGCTGTGCACGAGAATATCGAAATTCAGGCCGCGCTCCTCGATCTGCGGCATGACGAGCGTCGCCAGCGACTGGAGGGAATCCTTGAGGTCAAAGGGCTCGCGGTTGATGTTCAGCTTGCCTTCCTCGATCTTGGCCATGTCGAGGATGTCGTTGATCAGGCCCAGCAGATGGCGTGACGAAAGCGCGATCTTGCCCAGGCAGTCCTCCACGCGGCCGGGATTGCTCATATGGCTGAGCGCGATGGTGGTCATGCCGATGATGGCATTCATGGGCGTGCGGATCTCGTGGCTCATGTGCGAGAGGAAGTTGCTCTTGGCGGAATTGGCCGTGCGCGCGTTCTGCAGGGCATCGTTGAGGGCCTGCTGGCTGCGGATGGCGTCGGTCTGGTCATTGAGCACCATGATGGTCCGCTGGAACACGCCCTTGACCCAGATGGGATAGACGCGCACCTTGAAAAACCGGCCGCCCGACGGCAGGCGCGTTTCCGGCGGCGCGCTGCCGTCGCCGGGATAGAGCGTGACATCGCGTTCCGAGGGGTGCCGCCCGTGCTTGTGCAGCACGAGCCCCCGGAGCCATTCGGCCACGGGCGCGTCGAACAGGGCGGTGAAACGGCGGGGGGCCTCGTGCAGCTTGCGGGCATCGACCCCCAGGATGCGCCCGCAGTTGAAGCTCACATACTCAAGGGAGCCGTCCGCTCCTGCGATGAGGAACACCTCGTCGATATTCTCGCCAAGCAGGCGGAACAGCCGCTCCCGGTAGGCCACTTCGGCGAGGCGCGAACGTTCGAGCCTGTGGGTGTACACGATGAGCAGGAGGATGATGACGCCCACCAGAAGCGTGAGCAGCACCGAGATCCTGCGGATATTGTTCATCTCCTCCACAAGGGCGAGCGCGCGCGCGTCCGCGCCCGCGCTCATTTTCTCGAGCAGGGCGTCGACGTCGCGGAATTCGGGCTGCACCTGCTTCCTGTAGTTCTGCTCCACCTCGGAAAGATCATTGTTGGCCACATTGTCGGTAATGAAGTCGCGGCGCACCTTGCGCAGCTCCTCCAGCTTGGCGGTCAGGGCGCTGATCTCGCTCTCGCTGCCGCGGAACTTGTCGCGCAGGCGGTCAAGGGCCTCATCCTGATACTTCTCCTGCTCGCGGAGAAAGGCGTAGACCTCCTCATGCCTGACACCGGGGCGCCCCACATAGAGCGGCAGCGTCCGGCTGATCTCGCCGAGGCGCGTGCGCATCTCCGTGGCCTCGCGCGCCACGATGAACGGATACTGGTAGAGCACGTCCGTGGTATCGCCCAGCCGGTGCAGGGCAAAGGCGATGAAGGCCACATAGGCCACGGTGACGCCATACAGAAAAGGCAGGAGGTACTTTTTCAGGGCCATGCGAACCTCTGGGGGCATTTGCGCGCGGAGCCCTCAGCCCCGCAGCGCCGCGCAGATGCGGGCATACTCCGCCGCCAGCTCGGACATCATGGCCTTGGCGCCCGGCCAGTCGCCGGCGCGCATCATCGCCTCCTGGGCAAGGGCCAGCTCGCGCATGCGCTCGCAGCCGATGGTACCGCAGACGCTCTTGAGCGTGTGCACGGCGGCCGCGGCGGCTGCGGCATCGTCGGCAGCCACGGCGTCGCTCAGGGCCGCGTAGCTTTTTTCTTCAAGAAAACGGCCAAGATAGCGCTCCAGCATGGACTCGTTGCCCATGAAGCGCTCCAGCGCGCCGTCCACATTGATGCCCGCGGCCTCCAGCCGCGCCTTGCGTGTCGCATCCATGACAGTTCACCTTGTTTCCTCAGTCTGCGCGCCGCGCTCGTACAGTTCGCGGATGGACGGCGCAATGGCGCGAAAATATTCCATGAGCAGGGGGTTGAACACCCCGCAGCGGCCATTGACGATCATGTCCACCGCGTCCATATGGCCGAATGGCGGCTTGTACACGCGCAGGCTGACCAGGGCGTCGTACACGTCGGCCACGCCCACGATCTGGGCGCAGAGGGGAATGGCGTCCCCGGCGAGGCCGTCGGGATAGCCCTTGCCGTCCCAGCGTTCGTGATGGTGCCGGGCAATGAGCCGCGCGTAGTCGTAAAAGGGCAGGCCCTTGAGCTGCGGGATGCGGGTGAGCATCTCGTCGCCGCTCACGGTGTGCCGCTGCATGATGGCGAACTCTTCGGGCGTGAGCTTGCCCGGCTTGTTGAGGATGGCGTCCGGCACGGAAATCTTGCCCACGTCATGCAGGATGGCCGCCAGCGAAATCTGGCGGATATCCTCCTCGGAAAACTGCTCCCGCAGCGGGGAGCTCACCAGAAGCAGCTGCGTGATGTCATGGATGCGGCGCACATGCTCGCCGGATTCGCCGCTGCGGAACTCCGTGGCCGTGGCGAGCGCCTCAATCATGCCCATGTTGAGGCTCTGGAGCTGCTTGTTCTGTTCGCGCAGCTCCTCGGTCTGCTCGGCCACCACATCCGCGAGGTGGTTGCGGGCCGCAAAGAGCTCCATGACCGAATTCACCCGCCGCAGGACGATATGCGGCGTGATGGGCTTGGAAATGACGTCCATGACGCCGAGATCGTATGCCTGCTTGATGACCTCGCCGCCGCTCTCGCCCGTGATGAGAAATACCGGCACCCGCTCGGGCACATGCGTGCGCGCGAGCGCCTCCAGCATCTCCATGCCGCCCATGACCGGCATCATCACATCCAGCAGGATGGCGCAGATATCCCCGCTGCACTCGGCGAAGGCTTTCAGCCCTTCCAGACCGTTGGCCGCCTGGCGGATGACATGATCCGACTCGAACAGCATGGCGAGAATATCGCGGTTCAGCTCATCGTCATCCACGATGAGCATGGTATTGGGAGCGCCTGTGCGGCGTTTGAAGGACGTTTGCATGTCAGTCCCGTGCGGAGTTGGCAAAGGGCGCCATCGATTCTGGCGGCAAAGCCCCACAACGTACCCGGGCATCCTAACGGATTTCCCCGCCGTCATCAACTGCGCGGGCCGGACGGCGCCGCCTGCGCGCGCCGGCGGGCTACCTGTCGTCAGGGGCGCCGGCTCCGCCTTCCTCTCGGGAAGGACGGAAACGCAGCACCCGGCAGGGAGGCGCCGGGGATTCCGGCGTCCGTTCCAGGGCAAACTCCGGGGCCGGGGCGCCGGCGTCGGCGGCCGCCCCCGCCGGGGCGTCGGGCGGCCGGCGCTGTTCGCGCCAGCAGTAATTGAAGAGCTGGTTTTTCCAGCGCTTGGCCTGGATGAGGGAAAAAACCAGGGCTCCTTCCTCCCAGCGCCGGGTGGGCTCAAAGCGGCTCGTCAGGGTGGCGTATTTGCTCCAGAGCGCCATGAGCGACGCCTCGTCAAGGGCATCCAGCTGCCGCGCGAGCCTGAGCAGAAGTTTTTCCATGCGCCGGGAAACCTCCGGGGTAGCGTTGCCCTCTTGTAGAGGTTCGCGCCCGCCACGTCAACGCATGCCGCTGCGCGCTGGCGTTGGCGGGGCTTTCATGCTAGGGTGGCGGCTCTTCGCGCGGCCCCCTGTCCACGCCGCGCCCCAGCGCACGGAGACATATCATGCCGGACCTCAAAGCCATGTATTCCACCATTCACAAGGATGCCTTCCCCGAAACCATGACCATCCTCCTCGGCGAGGAGCGGCTGGTCTATGAAAAGCGCGTCTGGACCCTGGACGGGGAGGAAAAGGGCCTGCGCTACGGCGAAAATCCCGACCAGCCCGCCGCCCTCTACGCCCTGAAGGAAGGCTCGCTCAGCCTCGGCGGCCTGGCCTGGCGCGGGCCGGGGCACGGCATCATCTCGCGCCTGGACGAGGCGCAGATGATCCAGGCCGGCAAGCATCCCGGCAAGACCAACCTCACGGACGTGGACAACGGCGCCAATATCCTCCAGTACCTCACCGAACGCCCGGCCGCCGTCATCCTCAAGCACAACAATCCCTGCGGCGCCGCCTGGGTCTCCGAGGCGGAGGGCGGCATCGCCGAGGCGCTCGACCGCGCCTTCTGGAGCGACCGCATCGCGGCCTTCGGGGGCGCCGTGGTGGTCAACCGGCCCCTGTGCCGCGCGGCGGCGGAAACCATTGCCGCCAACTACTTCGAGGTGGTGGCCGCGCCCGCCTTTGAGCCGGGCGTGGTGGACATCCTCAAGGGCCGCAAGAACCTGCGCATCATGGAGCTCCCCGGCCTCGGGCGCCTTGAGGAGCTGGTGGGCTCGGCCTGGCTGGACATCAAGAGCCTGGCGGACGGGGGCATCATCGTCCAGAAATCGTTCCAGAACCGCATCCTCACGGACGCGGACTTCCTCCCGGCCACGGCCCGGACAAAGGAGGGCGTTGAGGTGGCCGCCCGCGCGCCCGACCGCGACGAGCTTTCCGACCTGCGCTTCGCCTGGGCCGTGGAGGCGGGCGTGACCTCCAATTCGGTCATTTTCGCCCGCAACGGCGCCACCGTGGCTATCGGGACCGGCGAACAGGACCGCGTGGGCTGCGCGGAACTCACCATCCACAAAGCCTATACCAAGTATGCCGACAGCCTCGCCTTCCGCCAGTGCGGCCTCTCGCTCTACGAACTGGAGCAGCGGGCCGGAAGCGACGCCGCCCTCGCCGCGAAGCTTGAGGACATCCGGACGCGCACCCGCGAGGCGCGCGGGGGCCTGCCCGGCTCGCGGCTGGTGTCGGACGGCTTTTTCCCCTTCCGCGACGGCGTGGACGTGGCCGTGGCCCAGGGCGTGACCGCCATCGCCCAGCCCGGCGGCTCCCTGCGCGACGCCGAGGTCATCATGGCCTGCAACGAGGCCACGCCCCAGGTGGCCATGGTCTTCACGGGCCAGCGCTCGTTCCGGCACTAGAGCGGTTGCGCGGGGCACACATGGACACCACGCCGCACAGGACTCCGCAACCCACGCGCTACCCGCGCCTGTGCGTGAGCGCCGCGTCCGGCGGCGGCGGCAAGACCCTGCTCGCCCTCGGGCTGGCGCGGGCCGCCCGGAACACCGGCCTGACGGTCAAGCCCTTCAAGAAAGGGCCGGACTATATCGACGCGGCGTGGCTCGGACGGGCGGCTGGCGTTGCCGCCACCAATCTTGACCCGTTCTTCCTTCCGCCGGCGGCCCTGGCCGCGCTCTTTGCCCGCGCCCTGAACGCAGTGGACGCGGCGGCCACGGCGGATGCCGCCGCGCCGCGCAACGCCGGGACGCGCATGGGCCGTCTGGGCCTGGTGGAAGGCAACCGCGGGCTCTACGACGGGCTGGATGCCGAGGGCTCGTGCTCCACGGCGGGACTGGCGCGCGCCCTGGACTGCCCGGTCCTGCTGAGTCTTGACGCCACCAAGATGACGCGCACCGCCGCCGCTCTGCTGGCCGGGCTCATGAATTTTGAACCGGGGCTGCGCGTGTGCGGCGTGGTATTCAACCGCGTGGGCTCCCCCCGGCACGAGACCGCCCTGCGACGGGCCGTGGAGGCGCGCCTTTCCCTGCCCGTTCTGGGCGCCCTGCCGCGCCTGGAGCGCAATCCCCTCCCGGAGCGGCACATGGGCATCGCCAGCACGGGCGCCGGGCTCCGCGAGGAGGCCGACACGCTTCTGGACGAACTGGCGCGCCTGGTATGCGGGCATGTGGATGTGGCGAGCGTGCTGGAGGCGGCGCGCGGCGCCCCTCCTCTGCCCGGAGGGGAAACGGCGCCGCGCGGCGCGGAAATCGGTATGGAAACCGGCGCGGACGATGCCCCCCGCGCCGCTCCGGAGGAGTTCCGGTCTCCGGCGCCCCCTGAGGCGGGGGAGGCCCCGGCCCGCCGCGTCCCCCCAGGGCGCGGCCGCCCGCGCATCGGCTATGTGCGCGATGCCGCGTTCTGGTTCTACTATCCGGAAAATCTCGCCGCGCTGGAAGAGGCGGGCGCCCAACTGACGCCGCTGGCCCTGGTGGACGCCCCCGAAGCGGAGGCCCCCGCCTGGGAAGGGCTGGACGGCCTCTACCTTGGCGGCGGCTTTCCCGAGGATTTTCTGCCGCGGCTTTCCGCCTCGCCCGCACTTGCGCGGCTGGCGGCCCTGTCGGGCGCCGGCCTGCCCATCTATGCGGAGTGCGGCGGCCTGCTCGTGCTTTCGCGCGGCATGGAACGGGACGGCGTTTTCTGGCCGCTCTGCGGGGCCCTGCCGCTGCGCGCCGTCTGGACGGAACGGCCCCAGGGCCTGGGCTATGTGGAAGGGGAAGTCGCGCTCCCCAATCCTTTCTTTCCCGTGGGCCTGCGCGTGCGCGCCCATGAATTCCACTATTCGCGCTGCATCCGGGACGCGGACGCGCCGCCGCCGGCGCTGGCGCTCACGCGCGGCACCGGCATGGGACGGCTTGCGGATGGGGCCCGCGCCGGGGACGGGATGGTCAGCGGCAAGACCTGGGGCGCGTACAGCCATATTTTCGCCCCGGCAGCTCCCTGCTGGGCGCCCAATTTTGTGGCCGCGGCGCGCGCCTGGCGCGCCGCCCGCGGCAAGCCCTGACAGGAGAGCGCCATGCGCGTGTCCGTCATCATCCCGGCCTGGAACCTCCTGGAGCTCACGGCCGCCTGCCTGCGCTCGCTGGCGGCGCACAGCGCGGGCGCGGACCTTGACGTTCTGGTGGTGGACAACGGTTCCACAGACGCGACGCCGGAAGCCCTTCCCCCGCTGGGGCACAGCCTGTTCGGCCCGCGCTTTCAGCTGCTGCGCCTGCCGGACAACCTGGGCTTCGCCCGCGCCTGCAATGCCGGGGCGGCCGCGGCCCGCGGCGATCTGCTCTTTTTCCTCAACAACGATACCCTCTGCGCGCCCGGCTGGCTGCCGCCCCTGCTGGAGGCATTCACGGACAGCCGCGTGGGCGCCGCGGGGCCGCTCCTGCTCTATCCCGATGGCCGGATCCAGCATTGCGGCATTGCGTTTTCCCCGTTTTTCCGCGTCGGGCACCTCTATGAGTTTTTCCCCGGCGACCATCCGGCGGCAGGCCGCCGCCGGCCGCTCCAGGCCATCACCGGCGCGGCCCTCATGCTGCCCGCCCGGCTGTTCCGGGAGGCCGGGGGCTTTCACGAAGGCTACCGCAACGGCTACGAGGACATGGACCTCTGCCTCACCCTGACCGGCGCGGGGCACAGGCTCGCGGTGGCCTCCGCAAGCCGCGTCATCCATCACACCAGCGCCACGCCGGGCCGCTTCGTCCACGAGACCGCCAACGGGCAGCTGCTCATGCAGCGGCAGGGCGGGCGCCTGCGGCCGGACCTGCACATGCTTGGCCGCCTTGACGGCTATGAAATGCGCGTGGGCGATGATCTTTCCTGCTGGCTGGAACTGCCGGATGACGCCGCCCGGGAACTGGCGGCGGCAACGGAGGGCGCCGGAGCCGACGGCGTGGCCGAAGCCCTGGAGCGCGAACCCCTCTGGCGCGCGGGCTGGCTGCGGCTCATGGCCTTGCGGGAGGCGGAAGGGCGCCCGCGCGAAGCGCTTGCGGCGGGCATGCGGGGCCTGCGCTTTTTCCCGGCCCCGGAACTGGCGGCCCGCATACAGCGGCTGGTGGGGCGCCATGCCGCCCTTGCGGAACTTGCGCCCACCGCGGCGGCCATGGCCGCCGACATGGCGCCGCC
>URHE01000051.1 GCA_900547595.1 uncultured Desulfovibrio sp. | reverse complement strand
GGGCCGCTTTCGCCCGCGGGAGACGCCGCACCCGGGGCTTCGTCGCCTGTGGCGGCCGCCAGCGCGTCCGCCGCCGCGCGCAGGGCCGCGAGGCCGCTTTCCGGCTTGCCCAGGGCAAAGCGGGCGCGCCCCAGGGCGTCCAGCACATGGACATGCAGGCGCACGGCTTCGGGCCCTTCATCCCACGACGCGGCGGCCAGGGCCTCAAGCTCGCGCTCTGCTTCCGCCGCGCGGCCGTGCCCCAGCAGATCGAGCGCGTGGCGAATGGCGGCGCGCGGATCCGGCGCGGCTGTGTTCGTGTCGTTCATGGTTCAGTCTTCCAGCAGGTTGCGGCGCCGGAGGGCGTCATTTTCCACCTGGGCGATGATGCGCGGCCCATGGGCCCAGAGCCAGGCGTCCGTCTCGTCGCTGAGGCCGGCGGCGTGCAGGTGCGCCGCCACGGCGGCGCAAAATTCCTCCACAGGTCCCGTCACATCCATGTCCTCCGGCCCGCGCAGGGGATGCGCGGCCAGAAGGTCCAGCAGGCGCCCCAGGGACGCGCCCAGCAGCGGCAGCTGGCGGCCGAGGCGCGGCGCCCATTTGTAGAACGGCATATAGCGGCGGTTGAGCAGAAAGACCAGGCCCAGCGCCGATTCCGCAAAGCGCGCCGCCGTCAGCATGGCCGAGGCCGCGTCCCCCCGGCGCAGGGCGCGCGGCAGGTTGTACTGCCCGGCCTGCGCCGTGAGCATGGCCCTGGCCGCAAGCTTTTTCAGCCAGACATCGCGAGGATAGTAGGCGAGCAGCGCCTCGCGCCAGGCGCTGAAACGGCCGTCCGCATCCTCGAACACTTCACCGCTGGTGGCGGCGGCCAGCTGGTGTTCGGGAATGGCGAGCCACTGGCGCCAGTCCTCTGGCGGCGCGGCAAGGCCGGTGAAAAAGGCGTAGAAGTCCTCCACCGCCACCGGTCCCACCCGCCCCTGGCGCGCCTGCGGAGCAAGGCGCGAGGGCAGCCCGCGAAATTCCGCGGGCAGCGTTGCGAAAACGTGTTCGATGCGCCGCCCTTCGGCGCGGAGAAGCTCGCGCGGCAGCCAGAGGCAGAAGGCCGCGCCGAAATCGTGGTCGCGCGAGGTGGCGTCATCGCAGCCGAGACATTCCGATCCCTCCCCCGCAAGGCCGGCGGCGGCCCGGGCCATGATGTCCGGCATGGCTTCGGTCAGGGCGGGGCGGCAGGCCGCATAGAAGTCACGCGCAAGTTCAAGGCCGTTCATTGTTTCGCTCCTTTCACGGGAGGCGTCCCTCACGCGGGCCGCGCCGCGGAAGGCGCCAGGGAAAGCGCCATGCGCTGCGCGTCGCGGCCGGCGGCCATGGAGGGGTTATACCCGCATCCGCCCTTGCGGCAAAGCGTTTTTCCCGTGGGCCCGTATCCTGGGGCAGGCACGCCCGCCGAGGGTATCCGGCTCCGCCCATTGGCACGGCATATGCTTTTTCCGCGTTGTGACGGGGCGGAACATCCCCGCGCGGAACAAAAAACTATACAGCAGGAAACGGGGCCGGAGGTTCCGGGAGCGGTGAAACGACAGGTTCCCCGGCGCAAAGCGGCACGGTTGGAGGAATACCATGAGCAACTTCGTCTTCTGTCTGATTTTTATACAGGTGAGCATTTTTTTTATAGCCGGGTCCCTGGGGCTGACGTCACTGTACTGCGTCTGGCGTGACCGGCGGCGGGGCGCGCCCGTTGCCGCCCGCAGCGTGAGCCGCAACCGTTTTCGCCGGCGCCGGGCGGGCATCCTCTCCTCAGCATCGGTCATGGCTGTCCGCGACTAGGGCGGACCCCTCACTGACGTTTTTTCCCCAAGGAGAACCCCCATGGCACAGGACGCTGCACAAGCCGCCGCCCAGAGCGACAGCAACAAGATAGGCGTTATTGCCGCCACCTTCATGGTGGCCGGCAACATGATGGGCTCCGGCGTATTCATGCTGCCCGCCAACCTCGCCGCCTACGGGAGCATTTCGCTCATCGGCTGGCTTCTGACGAGCGTGGGCGCCGTGGCGCTGGCCCTGACCTTCGCGAAACTCGCCAATATCGACCCCGCGGCGGGCGGTCCCTACGCCTACACGCGCAAGGCCTTTGGCGACTACATGGGCTACCAGACCAACATGGTCTACTGGGTGGCCAATGTCATCGGCAACGTGGGCCTGGCCGTGGCGGGCATCGGCTATCTCACGCACTTTGTGCCCGCGCTCAAGAATCCGTATGTGGCGGCGTTCGCCCAGCTCTTCGTGATCTGGCTCTTTGCCTGGGCCAACATGCTGGGGCCGCGCCTTGTGGGCCGCATCCAGTCCTTCACCACCATCATGGCGCTCGTCCCCATCATTGCCACGGCGCTGCTCGGCTGGTTCTGGTTCAGGCCCGAGCTTTTCAGCGCGGGCTGGAACGTCACGGGCCAGAGCGATGTTTCCGCCATCGGCGGCACGCTCAACTTCACTCTCTGGGCCTTCATCGGCGTGGAGAGCGCCTCGGTTTCGGCGGCCGTGGTCAGGAATCCGCGGCGCAATGTGCCCATTGCCACCATCAGCGGCGTCATCCTGGCGGGCGTCTGCTATATCCTGAGTTCCTCGGTGATCATGGGCATGATCCCCAACAAGGCCCTGGTGGCCTCGTCCGCGCCTTTTGCCGACGCGGCGCGCATCGCCCTCGGCGACACGGCGGCCAATGTGGTGGCCCTGTGCGCGGCCCTGGGCTGCCTGGGCTCCCTGGCGGGCTGGACATTGCTGGTGGGCCAGAGCGCCAAGGCGGCCGCCGATGACGGCCTTTTCGGCAACGTGTTCTCCCGCGTCAACAGAAAGCAGGTGCCGGCCGCCGGGCTCTTCATCGTGGCCGTGATCATGAGCCTCATGGTGCTGGGCACCATTTCCCCCGGCGCCAGCCAGCAGTTCGGCAAGCTGGCGTCCATCGCCGTCATCCTCACGCTGCTGCCCTATATCTACTCCTGCATCGCGGTCAAGGTGCTGGGCTACAAGGTGCTGTCCCCAAACCAGTACCTGCTCTATATCATCATTGGCTTTGTGGGCGCGGTCTACTGCATGACGGCCCTGATCGGCTCTGACGGCTCGCAGACGCGCTGGTCGCTCATTTTCGTCATCGCCACCATCGTGCTCTATTCGGCGGCCATCACCCGCAAGCGTGAAATCGAGGAGGGGCATGTGCATACCGGCGGCGTATCTCCGCAGTGGATCCGCTGGCTGACCCTGGTTGTGACCATCGCCGTTCTGGCGGTCACCTTCTGGCTCACGGTGGAAGACCGGCATTCGACGCAGAAGCGGCGGGCGCCGTTGCCGCGCCACCTGATCGAGGAGAGCGCGCCCGCGCCGCAGGCGCCGCCGGCGACCGTCGCGCCCGAGTCCCTTCCCCCGGCGCTTTCCGGCGCCCTTTCCGGCGCAAGGCCCGCAGCCAGCTGCGGCGTCGAGGCCCATGCGCAGGCCGCCGTTTCCGGCGCGGACGCCGCGGCTTCCGGCGGCGTCACCCCCGCATCCGGCTTTCCCGGGATTTCCCGTTCCGGCAACCTCAAGGAGTGCTTATGATCCTCTCCACTGATCAGAATCCGGCCCAGCTGGGCATGAAGGTCCTTCTCGTCCATGGCGAATGCAACAAGGATTGCGTGGCCGGGCGCCTTGTGCGCAAGCTCCGCGACCAGCTTGAAGAGAGGGACGTGGCCGTGGTCACGGCTGATGCCGCCCGCGACGGCAGCCTCATCCTGGCTTCCGATCCGCAGATACAGGCGCTTCTGCTGGACTGGGACATGGAGGACGCCGTCAACCACAAGCCGGCCATGGACGTGGTCAAGGGACTGCGCGCCCGCAACGCGGACATGCCGCTCTTTCTCTTCACCAACCGGGAAAGCGCGGCCCAGATACCGCTGGACATCCTGGCGGACACGGACGACTTCATCTGGCTGTTTGAAGACACGGCGGACTTCATCGCCGGGCGCGTGCTGGCGGCCCTGCGGCGCTACCGCAGCCATCTCCTGCCGCCCATGTTCGAGGCGCTGGCGAAATTCTCCATGACGCACGAGTATTCGTGGCACACGCCAGGGCACACCGGCGGCACGGCCTTTCTCAAATCCACGGTGGGCCGGGCGTATTTCGACTTTTTCGGTGAAAACCTGTTCCGCTCCGACCTTTCCATCTCCGTGGGCGAGCTCGGCTCCCTGCTGGACCATTCCGGTCCCATCGGGGAGGGGGAGAAGTTCGCGGCCAAGGTGTTCGGCTCGGACTACACCTTTTGCGTGACCAACGGTTCGTCCATGTCCAACCGGGTGATCATGATGGCCTCGGTGGCGCGCGGCCAGATCGCCCTGTGCGACCGCAACGCGCACAAGTCCATCGAGCACGCCATCACCATGTCCGGGGCCATCCCCACCTATATGCTCACCACGCGCAACTATTACGGCATCATCGGTCCCATTCCGCCGGAGCGGATGACGAAGGAAGCCATTGCCCGCTCCGTGCGGGAGAACCCCCTTGCCAAAGAGGCCACGGACCCGGCCCCGGTGCATGCCACCGTGACCAACTCCACCTATGACGGCCTCTGCTACAACGTGGAACGCGTGGAGGAACTGCTGGGGCAGAGCGTGGACCGCCTGCATTTCGATGAGGCGTGGTACGGCTATGCCCGTTTCAATCCCATCTATGAGAAACGCTTCGCCATGCACGGCGACCCGAAGGATCACGGGCCGGACAAGCCCACGGTATTCGCCACCCAGTCCACGCACAAGCTGCTGGCCGCGCTGTCGCAGGCGTCCATGATCCATGTGCGCGAGGGGCGCAGGCCCATCAGCGCGCACCGGTTCAATGAAAGCTACATGATGCACGCCTCCACCTCGCCCAACTACGCCATCATCGCCTCCAACGACGTGAGCGCGGGCATGATGGCCGGCCCCGGCGGCAGGATACTCACGGATGAGTCCATCCATGAGGCCGTGGCCTTCCGGCGCCTGCTCGGGCGCATCCATGCGGAAATGGCCGAAAAGGGCGAATGGTTCGTCAATGCCTGGCAGCCGGACACCGCCACCCTGCCCGACGGCACCACCGTGCCGTTCTGGCAGGCGGATGAGGATTATCTGGCCACCAGCCCCCACTGCTGGGTGTTGCGCCCCGGCGAGTCCTGGCACGGGTTCGGCGAGCTTGAGGCCAACTACTGCATGCTTGACCCCATCAAGGTGACCGTCACCACTCCCGGCATGAACCGCAAGGGCGAGCTGGAAGACTGGGGCATCCCCGCCTCCGTGCTGACGGCCTATCTGGATACGGACGGCATTGTGGTGGAAAAGACGCAGGACTTCACCATCCTCTTTCTCTTCTCCATCGGCATCACCAAGGGCAAGTGGGGCACGCTCATCAATTCTCTCTTGCGCTTCAAGGAGGACTATGACGCCAATGCCCCGCTGGAAGAGGTGCTGCCCGCCGTGGTCGAGGCCAACGGCACGCGCTACGCGGGCATGGGCCTCAAGGACCTGTGCACGGAAATGTTTGCGGCCATGAAGGAGCTCCGCACCACGCAGTTCCTGTCCGAAGCCTTTTCCGTCCTGCCGCAGGCGGTCATGACGCCCTCCAGGGCGTATGAGCTGCTCGTGCGCGGCGAGATCGAGCGCGTGGGGCTGGAAGGCTGCGCCAACCGCATCCTGGCGACCGGCGTTGTGCCCTATCCTCCGGGCATTCCGCTGCTCATGCCGGGCGAGAACGCGGGTCCCGCCGACGGCCCGGTGCTCGGCTATCTCAAGGCGCTGGAAGCCTTTGACCGCAAGTTCCCCGGCTTCGGGCACGACAACCACGGCGTGGAAGTGGTGGACGGCAACTATATCGTCAGCGTCATCAGGCAATAATGGAGAGAAACGCCGTGCCGTGCGCTCCGGCGCAGGACATGGCAGACAAGGAAAAGGCCGCCCGCGGGCGGCCTTTTCTTTCGGGGATAGTCCCTGCGCGGCGGGCTGCGCGCGCTATTTCGCGCTCTCCGCCTCCACCGTGGGGGCCTCCTTCCCGTGCCGGGAGACCGTGATCAGGCCCACGCCCTCGAAGATTTCATAGATGCCGAAGCCGTACCAGAGCGTATAGAGCACATAAAAACCGAGCAGCGCGCAGACGAGCGCCACATGCTCGGACATCCTGGCGGGCAGGATGCCGTAGAAGTTGTTTCCCGGCTCGATGGCGCGTCTCACGACCTGATCGACGATCTTCGCGTCCGCCACGCGCCGCTGTTTCTGCAGTTCCTGCACGCACGGCTCCAGCAGATACCACCAGGCCGCGGCCACCTCAAGCGGCGGGGCGCCCGCGTATTTGTCGCTCACGGCCTGACCGTTGTTGTGGTAGAGCAGGTCGGCGTCCTCCGTGGCCTGAAGCAGGATGGCGCCAAGATCGCCCTGAAAGGTGATGGCCGCGCCCTGGCTTTCCGCGCGGGTGACGCCGGCATGTTCCAGCAGGCGTTTGGCCAGCGGCGCCAGGTCCGCCTTTTGCAGCGACACCCGGAGCTGGGCCTCGCTGCCCTTCAGCGGAGCGATCTCTTCGCGCACGGCGGGGATGAAGTAGGAGGAACCCTTGGAAAGTTCGTTGAAGATCTCGTCCGCGTATTCCAGCCCCGTGAGGTGTCTGCCGTCCTCGCCCGGGAACAGCGGCGAGAGCATGAAGTAGAAGAGGATGAAAAACGTGCCGATCAGCGCGGCCCCTTTCATAAAGTGCGATTTGTCCCTGACGATGCCTAGCATGCGTGCCTCCGCAGTTTGCCCATGTTCAGGAAGAACTTGCTGCATACCCAGAGACCGAAAAACGCCACCACGCCCCAGAACACGATATTGCCCACGGTCTCGATGCCGTTCACAAGCCAGTCCGACAGGTTCAGGGCTTCAAGCTCCACGAGCTTCTTGGGCAGGGTGGCGGCCCTGTTGATGAAGCCCGCGATGATGGAGACGGCGTAAAACCCGCGGATGTGATTTCCCTTGACCACCGTGGTCGTCAGGGCGCCGATCTGGATGCCCAGCAGGGAGCCGAGCAGCATGCCGATGGCGAGGGTGTAAAAGACATAGCCATACACCGCGTACTGGCCGATGGCCGCGAAACCCGCCGTGAAGATGATCTGGAAGATGTCCGTGCCCACGGTGGTCATGGACGAGACGCCGAACACATAGACGAACATGGGGAAGGTGACGAAGCCGCCGCCCACGCCCATGATGGCCGCGAGAAAGCCCACCAGGACGCCGCCGCTGGCGACGATCCATGCGGAGATACGCCGCCCGCCGGGAATGACGCGCCTGTCGAAGGGGATCATGGGCGGCAGCGCGATGCTCTGGACGCGCCGGGCAAGGCCGCTCAGGTCGTTCTTGTTCTCCTCCGCGGCGGTGTTCTGCCGGACCTCGGGGCGGACGGAGCGCAGAAAGTCCGCAAGCGCATAAAAGCCGAGGAAGCCGAGCAGCAGCGCGTAGACCGAGCTGATGAACAGCTCGGAGAGCAGCGGGTTGGCGTCGTACAGGCCCTTGTTGATGGCGCCCCCGATAAAGGTGCCCACAATGGAACCGACCAGGAAGAACGTCGCCAGGCGCACGGAAACGTTGCCGAGCTTCTTGTGGATGGTGGTGCCCATGATGGCCTTGGCGAAAATATGGAAAAGGTCGGTGCCGACCGCCAGAATGCCCTTGACCCCCACGGCCATGAGCGCGGGCGTGATGATGAAGCCGCCGCCCGCGCCGATACAGCCGGTGATGAGCCCGGCGGCGACGCCGACGCCGATGGCCGCCAGAAAGATGGGAACGGTATAGAAAGCGGGCGCATAGGCCGCGTGACCGCCAAGTATTTCATGCTGGGTATACGCTTCAGCAAGACAACATATAAAAATCGGCGTTGCCAGACCGAGAATGATCAGAAGCTTTTTACGATTTTTCAGTATGGATGTGGAAACTTCAAAATCCCATCTTGCATATGCTTCGCTGCTTGCAAGAAGGAAGTCATAGAGACGCCTGCCGGTACCCATCTTCCCAATACCTCCATCACTGCGTTTGGGACATGCCCATGGTTCGCAGACAACCATTCCGGAATGGCGAATTCTGCATGAAAGCGCATTTCTTCCCAAGCATAGCAAGAGACAAGGGTTTTGTCAGCAGCCTTTCAGGGCTTTATGAGGTGCGCCGGGGCGTATTTTTTTGCAATATGGCGAAAATAAAGAAGAAAATGATTTGTGAAATTTTTATGGAAGGTGTTTTGAGCTCCCTCCGGGCTCAACGCCGCCCGGCGCCGCCACATGGCGGTATACAAGGGCGGAAATGTCGGCCAGCATGCGCGCGGTTGCCGCGTCCGTGGCCCGCGAATCGCTGATGAACACGGCGATGACGTAGCGCCGCCCGTCCGGCAGCAGGACAAAGCCCAGGTCGTTGCAGGCGATGAGGCGCCCGTCGGCCTCCCTGTCGCCGGTGCCGGTCTTGTGGCCGAAGATGGCGCCTGTTCCGGCCAAGGGGGCGGCCAGCCTGTCCTGGCCCGTGACGCAGCCGGTCATGGCGGCCCTGATGAACGCGCGGGACGCGGGCGGCAGGATGTCCCCGGTCAGGAAGCGCTCCAGCAGGCGCGCGGCGGCTAGGGGCGTCGTCCAGTTTTGCCGGCAGTTGGCGAGGTCGGCGTGCATTTCGGCTTCGGTGGCGCGGATGGCGCAGTCGCGGCTCTCCAGGCCGTGGATATACGCCTCGGTGTCCGCCACGGAGCAGAGGCGTTCAAAGAGGATGTCGCAGGCGTTGTTGTCCGACTGCTGCAAGGTGGCGCGCAAAAGATCGGCGATGGAGATGCTGAAGTTTCCGCCGGGCCGCGCGTCGCGCAGGGGACTCCAGGTATCGGGCGCGAGGTCGCGCGCGGTGATCCACAGTCTTGTGTCCAGCGGAAGGCGCAGCTCCCGCAGGCGGTTGGCCACCGCCAGGGCCTGATGGAACTTGAACACGCTCATGAGCGGGTAGCGCCGCTCGTTGTTGACCGTGATGGTCCGGCCGCCGTTGATGATGACGGCAATGCCGATGTGGGCGGGCTTGCCGGAGACAAGGGCCTCCAGTTCCTGTTGCAGGCCGGCGGCGCTCCGGGCGGGCGCGGGCGGCCACAGGGCAGCGATGAGGAGCAGGAGCGCGAGGATGCGGCGCATGGGGACTCTCCTGGCGAGCGGGGAGGCTTTTCGGCGGCATGGCCGGGCTGGGGCTCCCGGCCATGCGCGGAATCTGGAAATCGATGTCCCCGTGCGGACGTGGCGGCTATATCTTGTTGATCTGCCTGCCCTCCAGCCAGGCGAAGAGGTTGGCGAAGGCGATCTTCGCGCGCTCTTCCAGCGATTCCTGCGAGTAGAAGGCGAGATGCGGCGTGACGATGGCGTTTTTGCAGCGCAGGAGCGGATAGTCGGCCGGAAGCGGCGGCTCCATGTCAAACACGTCGCAGGCCGCGCCGGCGATCTCGCCCGCGTCCAGCGCGGCGGCCAGGGCCGCGTTGTCCACCACAGGGCCGCGCGCGGTATTGATGAGGAAGGCGCTCTTTTTCATCTTCGCCAGTTCGGGCGCGCCGATCATGCCCCTGGTTTCCGGCGTGAGCGGACAGTGGAGGGAGACGATGTCCGAACGCCGCAGCAGCTCGTCCAGGCTCACGCTTTCATCGATGGCCGGGTCGCTCACCGGGCGGCGGTTGTGCGCCAGCACCGTGCAGCCGAACGCCTTGCAGAGCGCGGCCAGGCGCTTGCCGATGGCGCCGGCGCCCACCAGACCCACCGTCTTGCCCTGGAGCAGGTTGGCGCCAAGGCCCGCCTTGGTGCCGCCTTCGCGGCAGCGCCGCTCCGCTTCGGGCAGCTGGCGCAGCAACTGGATCATGAAGCTCACGCACAGCTCGGCCACGGATTCGTCGGCATAGCCCGAGGCATTGGAAATGGCGATGCCGCGCGAGCGCGCGTCCGCAACCGGGATATGGTCCACGCCCGTGAAGGCCACATCGATGAACTTCACGTTCCGGGCCTGGGCCAGGACTTCGGCAGGCAGGGGCATGTTGGCGAGCATGAGGACATCGGCATCTCCGGTCTCGGCCTTGAGCTGTGCCATGTCCGTTGTCCGCTGGCAGGCCGTGAACCCGTGCCCCAGGGCACGCAGCCTTGCGGCGTTTTCTTCCACGAGTTCGGGGGAACAGCCGAGGTTCTCCAGCAGGACGATGCGCATGAGTGTCTCCTTGGTTGGATTTGGGGTCATTTCAAAAATCTGTCGGCATAGCCGGCCGCGAAGAGAAGGAGGATGAGGCACGGCAGTATCCACGTCAGATAGAAGCGGAGGCAGCGGGGAAACTTCATGCCCTGCCCCAGGTCCGCCTCATGGAGAAAGCCGTCCCAGCCCCAGCCCCGGCGCCAGCAGCAGAAGAGCAGGAAGAGCAGGCCCCCCAGGGGCAGGACATTGTTGCTGACGAGAAAATCCTCGAAATCAAGGATGGTGCTGCCCGCGCCCAGGGGCTGGATGCCGGAGAGCAGGTTGAAGCCCAGCGCGCACGGCAGCGAGAGGAGCCACATGACCACGGCGTGCAGCGCTGTGGCGCGGCGGCGCGGCATGCGCCAGACATCCACGCTGTAGGAAATGATGTTCTCAAAGACCGCGATGACCGTGGACAGCGAGGCAAAGGCGAGAAAGACGAAGAAGAGCGCGCCCCAGAGGCGGCCGCCGTCCATGTGATTGAAGATATTGGGCAGGGTCACGAAAACGAGCCCCGGCCCGGAGCCGGGCGCCACGCCGAAGGAAAAGCAGGCGGGGAAGATGATGAGCCCGGCCAGCAGTCCCACCAGGGTGTCCAGCGCCATGATCCACAGCGCCTCCCCGGTGAGGGAGCGGTCCTTCGGCTGGTAGCTGCCAAAGATGGTCATGGAGCCGATGCCCACGGAGAGCGCGAAAAACGCCTGCCCCATGGCGGCGTTGCAGACGTTGAAAAAGCCCACCTCGCGGAATTTCTCCCAGTCGGGCATGAGGTAGAAACGCACGCCGCTTCCCGCGTCCGGCAGGAGCAGGGCGCGGATGACCAGAAGAACAAGGATGAGCAGCAGGCCGAGCATCATGCCCTTGACCACCCGTTCCACGCCCCGGCGCACGCCCATGGCGCAGACGGCGAAGCCCAGGCCCACAGTGACGCTCATGCCCGCCACCTGAATGCGGGGATCGCCGAGCGTGCCGGAAAAGAAGGCGCCCACGCCCTCCGGGGAAAGGCCGGAGAGGGCGCCCGAGACCTCGAACCAGCAGTACGAGAGCATCCAGCCCGTGACCGTGGTGTAGAACATCATAAGCAGATAGCTGCCCGCCAGCGCCACCCAGCCGAAGCGGTGCCAGCTGGTGCCCGCCGGCTCCAGCTTGCGCAGGGCCAGGCCCATGTTCAGGCGCGAGGCGCGGCCCACGGCGAATTCCATGATCATGATGGGCAGGATGGCGAAAAGAAAGAAGATGTAGACAAGAACAAAGATGGCGCCGCCATAGGCGCCGGTGATGAAGGGGAAGCGCCAGACATTGCCAAGCCCGATGGCGCAGCCCGCCGAAAGCAGAAGAAAGCCGAGGCGGCTGCCGAGCATCTCGCGGCCGCCGCGGCCGCCCCCTGTGGCATTCCTGTCCATGATCCTGTCTCCCGATGCGCTGGATTTCGCAAACGCCGCGCCGCCGCCCGCCCTACTGGAGCCGCAGGGCAAAGTTGACGGCAAAGCAGACCGCGATGACGAACATGATGGGCCGCACTTCCCGGAGGCGTCCGGTCAGGGTCTTGAGGCCCACATAACTCACAAAGCCGAAGCCGAAGCCCGTGGCGATATTGAAGGTCAGGGGCATGCTGATGATGGTCAGAAAGGCGGGCAGCGCCACGGTGAAGTCCGCGAAGCGGATGCGCCCCACCTCCTGCATCATGAGCGCGCCCACGATGATGAGCACGGGCGCCGTGGCAAAGGCGGGCACCAGGGCCACCAGCGGCATGAGGAAGAGCGAGAGGAGGAAAAGCGCGGCGATGACCACTGCCGTCAGGCCGGTACGCCCCCCGGCGGCCACCCCGGCGGCGCATTCGAGGTAGCTGGTGGCGGTGGTGGTGCCCAGAAGGGCGCTTGCCATGGTGGCGCACGAATCCGTCATCAGGGCGCGGTCCAGCCCCCGGATATGGCCGTCGGGCCGCATGAAGCCCGCCTTTTGCGCCAGCCCGATGAGCACGCCCATATTGTCGAACAGGTCCACCATGGTCAGGGTGAAGATAATGGAGAACAGGCCGTGGCTCAGGGCGCCCGCGAGGTCCAGACGCAGGAAGAGGCCGGAAGGAAAGAACGAGCCCGCGCCGCTGAAGCTTTCGGCAAGCGTCCGCGCCGTGGGCGCGGGCGTCACCCCCAGAAGCATGCCCGCCGCCGTCACGGCCACGATGCCGATGATCATGGCGCCGGTGACGCGCAGGGTCAGGAGCGCGCCGATGAGAAACACGCCCGCCACGGCCAGCAGGGTGGCCGGCTGGCCCAGATCGCCCAGGGTGACGAAGGTGGAGGGCGACGCGGCCACCATGCCGCAGTTCTTCATGCCGATAAAGGCGATAAAGGCCCCGATGCCGACCACGATGGCATACTTGAGGTCCATGGGCACGGCGTCGATGATCATCTGACGCAGGCGCGTGACGGTGAGCAGCAGAAAGATCACGCCGGAAATGAATACCGCGCCGAGGCCCGTCTCCCAGGTATAGCCCGCGGGTCCGCAGACATAGTAGGCGAAAAAGGCCGAAATGCCGAGGCCCGGGGCCACGGCCACGGGAAAGTCCGCCCACAGCCCCATGACCAGCGTGCCCAATACCGTGACCCACACGACGGCGGTGGCGGTTTCCGCCGCGGGCATGCCCGCGTCCGCGAGCATGGCCGGGATGACGAAGAGCAGATAGCACATGGACATGAAGCTGGTCAGCCCGGCCAGGCACTCTGTCCTGAGCGTGGTCCCGCGTTGGCGCAGATGAAAATGGCGTTCCAGGATACGCATCCGGCCTCCGGGGTCAGG
>URHE01000050.1 GCA_900547595.1 uncultured Desulfovibrio sp. | reverse complement strand
CGCGGCGCCGGGCTCTGCGCCCGCTGCGGGCGCCCCGGCAGGCCCTCGGGCTCCGGCGGCCCCACAAAGACCGGGGGCGGTCCCTCGGGTTCCTCCGGCGGCGGCGCAACGCCGCTGGGCTCCAGCAGGAGCACTTCTTCCAGATGTTGCAGATCCACCAGCGGCACGGCGCTGACGGCCATGAACTGCGTGTAGTCCGACGGGGCCACGCTCACCACGCGAGCCACGGGCAGCCCCTTGGGATATTTGCCGTCCAGCCCCGAAGTGACGAGCACTTCGCCGTTTTTCACGCCCGCGTCGCGCTGGACGAAATTCACTTCCAGCTCGCGCCCCATGCCCTTGCCCATGAGGATGCCGGGGGCGCGGCTCTCCTGGCCGAAAACCGCCACGCGGCTGCCGGGGTCCGTGATGAGCAGGGCGGTGGACGCGTGGGGGCTGGCCTTGAGCACCCGGCCCACCAGACCAAGATGGGTGACGAGCGGCGTGCCGGGGCGGCCGCCCGTGGCGTAGCCCCTGCTGATGGTGATGCTGTCCAGCACGGCATTGGGACCGAGCCGCCCGGCGAGCACCCGCGCGCCCAGGGGGCGCCAGCTTACGTCCACGGGCAGCTGGACAAGCTCGCGCAGGCGCCTGAGTTCGGCAAGGTCCTCGCCGCTGGCAAGCAGCCGGGCCTCCAGCTCGTCCACGCGCGCCTTGAGGCGCAGGTTCTCCTCGCGCACATCCACAAGGGCGAAGTAGCGGTCCCAGAAACCGGCGGCCACATCCTGCACGCTGCGCACCGAGCCGAGCACGGCCCCGCCGACCTCCAGGCCGACGGCGGCGGCGATGTCGTCCAGGGCGTGCGTGCGCTGGTTCCAGGAATACATGCCCAGAAACAGGATGAGCAGAACGCCCGCAAGAATGAGGATGCGCCGCAGATTCACGGAAGCCTACCCCCGGGCGCTGAAGCCCCGCGGCCGGAAGGCCGGGGCGCCGTATCCATGTGCGGGTCCGCTCAATCTATGCAGACTTCCTTGAAGATGTGGAGGTTATCCAGCGTCTTGCCCGTGCCCACGACCACGGTGGAGAGCGGATCATCCACCACGGTGATGGGCAGCGAGGTCTCCTCGCGCAGGAGCTGGTCCAGCCCCTTGAGCAGGGCGCCGCCGCCGGTGAGCACGATGCCCCGGTCAACGATGTCGGCGGCCAGTTCGGGCGGCGTCTGCTCCAGCGCGATGCGCACGGCCTGGACGATGCTGTCCACCTGCTCGGAAATGGCCTTGCGCACTTCCTCGGAGGTGATGATGATGTTCTGCGGGATGCCGGTGACGAGATCGCGGCCCTTGACCTCGATCTGCTGTTCCGGGTCCTGCGGATACGCCGAGGCGATCTTGATCTTGATCTCCTCCGCCGAGGATTCGCCGATGAGCATGTTGTACTTGCGCTTGACGTGGGTCATGATGGCTTCGTCCATCTTGTCGCCGCCCACGCGCACGGAACGCGAATACACGATGCCGGAAAGGGAAATGACCGCCACCTCCGTGGTGCCGCCGCCGATGTCCACCACCATGTTGGAAGTGGGCTCCTGAATGGGCAGGTCGGCGCCGATGGCCGCGGCCATGGGTTCCTCGATGAGATAGACCTCGCGGGCGCCGGCGGACTGGGCCGACTCCTTGACCGCGCGCTTTTCCACCTGGGTGATGCCCGTGGGCACGCAGATCATGATCCTCGGCCGCACCATGCGCCGGGAATTGTGCACCTTGGCGATGAAGTGGCGAAGCATGGCCTCCGTGACCTCAAAGTCGGCGATGACGCCATCCTTCATGGGACGGATGGCCCAGATATTGCCGGGCGTGCGGCCAAGCATGCGCTTGGCGTCCTGCCCGACGGCAAGCACCATGTTGTTGCCGCGCGCGTCCTTCTTGACGGCCACCACCGAGGGCTCGCGCAGCACGATGCCCTGGCCTTTCACATAGACGCAGGTATTGGCCGTTCCCAGGTCGATGGCCAGATCGTTGGAAAACAGGCCCAGTACGACATCCAGAACCTTGGACATGCTTCGTTCGCCTCGCTCTGCCGCTTGCTGCGCATGCGCGGCGCGCATGCAGAAATATCCCGGAAAACGCTTTCGCGCCGGGCTGAAAAGTGTTCTTCCAAATTCGCCCCGAAGTCAAGCCGCGCGGGGGAAAGTTCAAAATCTTTTCCCCGCCCCCGGGCGCGCGGACGCCCGCGCAAAAAAATTCAACCGCCCGCGAAGTTCCGCGGGCGGTTGCAGCAAGGCGTTTCCACAGGCACCCCTGTGGCCGGTCCCGCGGCAGACCGGCCGCAGGAAAAGGCGCGCCGGTGGGCGCCTTATCGCCGGATATCCTCCAGCACTTCGCGGATGATGGCGACGATGCAGTCGCAATCCTCCCTGGTGAACGTCAATGGCAGGCGCATGTCACACATGGTGGCAAGCACACGCTTTGTGTTGGGCAGTTCCGGCAGGTCGGGGATATACCGCCAGCTGTCATAGCTGCTGGTAAAGCCCACCGGCACGTCATTGCCGAACCACTTGATCTGGACGCCCCTGGCCGCCGTCTCCTCAAGAAACTTTTTGATGTCCCTGGCGGAAGCTCCGTCAATATTGAACTGGATGGAACTTCCCACATAGTGCTCGCGGGGGTCGCGCGGCGGACAGCTGATGCCCGGGATCTCGCGGAGCAGCCGTTCCGTATGGTCATAAAGCTCGTTCCAGCGCCCGCACTGCGTCTCCAGCCGCTCCAGCTGGGGGAGCAGGAGCGCCGCGCGCAGATGGTCCATGCGCAGGGAAAAGTTGGGCGTGGTCCACTTTACTTCCTCAAACGCCTCCAGCGGGGGCCGGGAAGTATGCGTCCCATAGATCATGTACGAGCCGGAATGGATGATGGCGCGGGCCATGACGTTCCCGTCATCGGTCACCAGCAGGCCGCCTTCACCGGAATTCATGTGCTTGTAGGTCTGGGTGCTGTAACAGCCCACCCTGCCGAATGTGCCGCTCTTCCTTCCGTCCCAGGTGGCGCCCATGGTATGGGCGCAGTCCTCCACCAGCACCAGGCCGAAACGCTCGCACACCTCCATCACCCGGTCCATATGGGCGATGTGGCCCCGCATATGCGAGAGCATGAGGAACCGGGCGCCCGTGGCCTCGGCCTTGGCCGCGAGGTCCTCCGGGTCGATGGTGTAGTCGTCCAGAATATCGACCAGCACCGTGCGGGCGCCGCAATGCTCGATGGCGCCGGGAACAGGGGCAAGCGTATAGGCATTGCACAGCACCTTGTCGCCGGGGCGGACCCCCACCCCCTTGAGCGCCAGAAAAAGCGCGGACCCGCATGACGCGCAGGCAAGGCAGTAACGCGTTCCCATATACGCCGCGAATGCCTCTTCAAGCTCGCACACCAGTCCTTTTTCGCCGGGCAGCAGATTGTAGCGGTGCAACCTCCCGGAGCGGAGCACTTCCAGGGCCTTTTCGATGCCCGCTTCGGGAATCGCTTCCTGCTGCGTAAAATCCTTGTTGAACACACGCATACGTTCCTCCCGCATCTGATAGGAAAAACCGTTTCCCGCCCGTGCCGGACCGCCGGCGCCTGGCGGCACGGCTGCCCCGGCACGGGCGTCCGCCCCGCAGCCGCCGGAGCGTTCCTACAGCTTCATTGCGAAAACGCTCTAGGCTCAGGCCTCATCAAAAACCATTGAGGCATTGTCTATTTGTTACTTGCAAAAGGAGACTTTTTTCCTTTATCCGCCCGAAGCTCTGCTTCGGGCGGTGGCTGTCGCCGCAAGAATCCTAAAAAATAAGAATTTTTCGCGCTGGCAAGGAAGCGGACGATTTTTGGAGGGAGTGTACTCAAGTACATGACCGACGAAAATCGTCCGCTGACGCAGCCAGCGCGGAAAAGACTGTTTTTGACGGATAATTGCGGCAATACAACCCACCATCCTCCAAAGCACTGGAACGATAATAGGGTCTGACCCTAGTGTCTAATTGCAAAAATTCTGCGCAAAATTCCGCGAAGAATTTTTGCAGGATCGTTCGCGAAAAAGCGTGGTTTTTCGCGAACGAACCCGGCTATGCCGCCGCAAAACCCTTACGGGTTTTGCAGTGTCTGCTTTTGCAAGCAGACACTAGTAGACGGGATGCCGATAGACCGGGAAATCCCATTCCCGGCCAGGGAAAAACTTGGTCAGGCGCCAGTCGCAGGCCCGCGCGTGGCCTTCCATGCCTTCCACGCGGGAGAGACGCGAGGCCACAGGACTGATGATTTCGTTGGCTTCCTTCGTGATCTCCTGATAGGTGCATATCTTGAGAAACTTGTGGACGTTCAGGCCGCCGCTGAAATAGGCGGCGCGCTTGGTGGGAAGGATATGGTTGGTGCCGGAGCACTTGTCGCCCTGGGGCACGGTGCTGCCCTCGCCGAGGAACATGGAGCCGTAGCAGCGCAGACGGCCCACCCACCAGTCCAGGTCCCGGGCCATGACCTGGATATGTTCGGGCGCATACAGATCGGACATGCGCGCGGCTTCTTCACGATCCGCGCACAGGAGTATCTCGCCATAATCGGCCCAGGCAGTGGCGGGCACAGCCGGGTCCGGCATGTCCTTGCAGAGCAGCGGCACCAGTTCGGCGACTCTTTCGCCGACCTCGCGGCTGGTCGTGAAAAGCCACACCGGCGAATTGTAGCCATGCTCCGCCTGCGATACCAGATCGACGGCAACGGTCATGGGGTCGGCCGTCTCGTCGGCGATGATGCCGGATTCGGTAGGTCCGGCAAACACATCTATGCCGCAATGGCCGATGCCGTTGAGCACCGCCTTGGCCTCGGCCACAAAGGCATTGCCGGGACCGACGAGCATGTTTGCCGGCTTTCCGGTGAACAGGCCGTAGGCCATGGTGGCAATGGCCTGGATACCGCCCATTTCCAGGATGATGTCCGCGCCGGAGAGTTCCATGGCATAGCAGACCGCAGGGTCGATGGAATCCCCGCGTGGCGGCGTGGCGGCGATCACGAACGGCACGCCGGCAGCCTTGGCCGTGGCGATGCTCATGACGGCGGAACAGGCATGCGCGAAACGGCCCCCCGGCACATAGCAGCCGGCCACATCCACGGGCAGGATCCTCTGCCCGAGACGGATGCCGGGCGTCACCTCCACCACGAACTCCCTGAGGCTGTTCCGTTGCGCCTCGGCAAACGCGGAAACCTGTTTGTGCGCAAAGCGGAGGTCCTCTTTCACCCGTTCGGGGACGGCGGCGATCAGGCGCTTTTTCTTTTCCTCGCTCAGGATGAACTCGCCTTCCCATTTGTCGAACTTGCGGGCAAGTTCCCGCACGGCGTCCTCCCTGCCCTCCCTGATCTCGGCAAGGACCTTGAGGACGACATCGCGGGCTTCCTGACTGTTCTGCTCGGTACTTTTGCGCGCTTGCTTAAGAAACTCCATGGGGTTCTCCTCCTTGTGGAAATGCTCCCTCGTTGAGGCGAGGCTATGCTGAGGCTCTGCGTGTGTCAATATATTTTATAAAATATTTCATAAAATATTCATCTGCCCGGCACCTCCTTCGATCTCCCGCTTCCCCGCGCCCAGGCTAAAAGAGCCCGGGCAGCCAGAGGATAAGCGCGGGAAACGCGGCCATGAGAAGAATGGCGACGATGTTCATGAGGCAGAACGGGAGCGCCCGCACGGCCAGCCGCTCAAGATTGATGCCGGAAATGCCCGAGGCGACGAACAGGTTCTCCCCCAGCGGCGGCGTGGAAAACCCGATGGCGCAGCAGCAGACCAGCACCACCCCGAAATGGATGGGGTCCACCCCGATGCTCGTCATCACGGGCAGGAGCACCGGCGTGACCAGCATGATGATGGCAAGCGTCTCCATGAACATGCCGAGAAAAAGCAGAAAGATGATGACCATGCCCCAGATCACCGCCGGATTGTCGGAGATGGAGAGCATGCCCTGCGCAATGACGGTGGGTATCTGGTACTGCACCAGAAGGCGTCCGAAGGCATAGGCGGCGAACATGATGATGAGCACGCGGCCGGTGATCCAGCATGTGGTCTCCAGCGACTTCAGAAAATCCTTGAAGCGCAGTTCCCGATACAGGAAGGTGCCAATGAACAGGGTGTAGAAAATTGCCACGATGGCGGCTTCAGTGGGTGTGAACATGCCGCTGTAGATGCCGCCGAGGATGAGGACGGGCGCCATGATGGCGAAAAAACCCTCCTTCATGCTCTTCAGAAGGCCCAGAAGTGACAACGGCGCCATGCCCTGCGTGAGATCCTTGCCCCGGCACAGGAACATGTGCACGGCAATGAGGGACAGGGCGAAAACAAGGCCCGGCACCACGCCCCCCAGAAACATCTTGGTGATCGATGCCTGGGCGCAGACCCCGTAGATGACCATGGGGATGCTCGGCGGGATGATGATGCCGATGCCGCCGGAGGTGGCCACGGCTGTGGCCGCATAGTCCTTGGCATAGCCGCGCTTGACCATGGCGGGGATCATGAGCATCCCCACGGCGGCCGTCGTGGCCGGGCCGGAGCCGGAAATGGCACCGAAGAACACGCACGCGAGGACGGTGGTCACGGCCAGACCGCCGTTCATCCGCCCCACCATGTGCTCGGCAACGGCGACGATGCGGCGCGAGATCCCCGCGCTCTCCATGAGCGCGCCCGCCAGCACAAAAGCGGGCAACGCCATGATGGGAAAACTGTTGACCGACGAAAAGGCGATCTGCACAAGGGTCGTCAGCTCCTGGCCGACAAAAATATAGGTGAGCGCCGCCGAGGCGGAAAGCGCCAGGGTGATGGGCGCCCCCATGAGCAGGAGCACACCGAACGAGGTGAACAAAAGAACCGGCGCGGTCATCTTGGCTCCCCTCCTTTCCCGTCCCGGGCCTGTTCCTCGGCCGCCACATCGGCGGCAATCTCCTCATAACTTTCCGCATCTATCTTGTCGGGGTCCTCTATTTCCTGTTTGAGGATGAAACGGATATAATCAACCTGAAGGATGCGGATATTCATCAGACCAAATGCGATGGGAAATATCCAATAAACATATTCCATCGAAATTTCCATAGATGGTGATAAATATACATAGTTGTGCATTTCATCGATAATTGAAAGACTCATCTTGATCATCATGCAATTAAATATGACCCATATTATATCTGTAATGAGAAGGGAATACTTTCCAACCCATTCCGGAAGCAACTTGAATTGGATAGTCACTCTGTTATGGGCATACAGGCGCGCCGCGAAGGACGCGCCGAGAAATACGAACCACACAAAGGAAAACCGTGAGAGTTCTTCCGTCCAGGGAAGAACGATGTCAAAGCAGCTGCGGAGAACAGTCTGGACAAAAATGAGGCAGACGAAAAAAACGAGAAGCATCTCACTCAGGTATCCTTCCAGTCTGTTCAGGATGCGGTGTACCACCTGCGCGTTCATGCTGCCTCCTGCTTCCCGAAAGGGGAGAGCGCGAGGCGCTCTCCCCCGGAATGGTTATTTCTTGATGGCAGTGAGTACCATGTCGACTACATCCTTGCCCCCGACAAAATCATAAAACTGGGGCCATACGGCGCGCGCCCGCTTTTCCCATTCCGCCTCGTCCTTCAGCGTGGACACCTGCAGCCCGGCTTTTTCCATCGCCTCACGGGCCTTCTGGCTGTTTTCTTTCTGCCATTCCAGCATATACATCTGGGCCTGCTTGCCCGCGTCCACCAGGATGGCCTGGAGTTCAGGATCCATCTTGCTGAAGTTCTTTTCCCCGATGAAAAGCGGCTGCAGGGAATACTGATGGTGCAGTTCCGTCAGATATTTCTGCACCTCGTGGAGCTTGGTCGTGTAGTTGACCACATAGGGATTGTCCTGTCCGTCGACCACCCCCTGCTGGAGGGCGGTGAAGGTTTCCGCCCAGCCCATGGGCACCGGGTTGGCGCCCCATGCCTGATAGGTCGCCACATTGATCTTGCTTGCCGGGACGCGGATCTTGAGCCCCTTGACGTCCTCCAGCTTGGTCACGGGCCTCACGGAGTTCGTCAGGTGACGGAAATTGGTGTAGCAGTGGCCCAGGATGCGGACCCCCCCGCGCTTCACCGAGACATCGTTGAAATAGTTGAAAAGGTCTCCGGTGGTCGCCTTGACCACTTCGTCATCGTTGGTCAGGAGATACGGGAGCGTGTACACGCCGAGCGGCGAGACGAACGGCACCGCGTTCCCCACGCCGATGCAGGCCATGTCCAGCGTGCCCCGGCGCACGTTCTGGAACATCTCGCCTTCATCGCCCAGCGAACAGTTGGGGAATATCTGGACCTCCACGGCGCCATGCGTCTTATTTTCCACAAACTCCTTGAATTTTTTTGCGAAAACCCCCGCATCCGAATCAATGGCGTCACCCACGCCGACTTTGAGGATCCGTTCCGCCGCGAAGCCCACCCCCGCGTTGCCGGCACATGCCAAGAGAAGCCCCAGTACCGCGATACCCAGTTTCTTGAGCATGGAACACCTCCGTCCCGAATTTTGTTTCAACCTAGTCCGGGACAAATATTGCTGTCAACAGATTTTATGAAATATATCATAAAATATTATGCACGAAAAATTGACACCCTCCCCGCATTGAGGCATAGCTACGGCCAAACCGCGCAATCCCCAAAAAAACAGCCGGCAGCCGCGAACGACACCGGCAGGTGAGGACCATGGCCGCAACTTCTCCTGTAAAATCAGTCCAGGCATATAATCGCATCCGCGAACTTATCCTGCGGGGGAAGCTTCTCCCCGGTTCGCGGCTGGTCCTGGCGGACCTGGAAGAGAAACTGGACGTGGGGCGCGGCCCCATACGCGAAGCGCTCATGCGGCTCGACCGTTCGGGGCTTATCCGCAACCTGCCGTACAAGGGCGCTGTGGTCGCGCCGTTGCCGACATATCGGGAAATCCGGCATATCTACGATCTGCGTGTCCAGCTGGAGTGCACACTTGCCACTGAAGCCATGCACAACTCCACAGAAAAAGACTGCCGGACGCTGGAGAGCATTCTGGGAAAAATGGATGTTGCGACCTTTGAGAACAGTTTTTTCTTTCAGCCTGACAGAGAATTCCACTATACCATGTATAAAATGGCGAATATGCCGCATCTATTAAACACGGCAAACAGTCTCGTTGATCATGTGGAAATTTTTCTGAACAATCGCTACTATTGCAAACGTGATCAGCAACTGCTGATTGGACAACACAGGGAAATACTCCAGGCGTTCCGCGAAAAAAATGAACAACAGCTTCGCGAGCGCCTGAAAATCAATATCCTCATCGGCCTGCAACTGATCCAGCAGGAAATGGAGCGGATGGGAACGGCAGACTGGGGCCTGAAATCGCTCTAGAGTATTTTGCGATTGAAAATATCCATTTTCAATCACTTCGCTGCCATCGCTTCACCGGAGCGTTTGCGCGCTAAAACCGAAAGTCGCGCCGGCCTTCGGCGATGGCCGCCAGGTGGCGTTCCGCGATGGCGCGCACATGCGGGCTTTTCACGTTTTCCAGCTCCTTGCGGATAAGCGCCTCGCCGCGTTCCCGCGTGGCCGGGCTCGCGTAATCCTCCAGATACTCCTTGAGCGTGAGCAGCGCGTTGGGATGGCAGCAGTTCTGGATCTGCCCGCTCTTGCACAGGCTCATGAACCGGTCGCCGGTGCGGCCCTCGCGGTAGCAGGCGGTGCAGAAACTGGGGATGCAGCCCAGGCCCATGAGCCAGTGCACCACCTCGTCCAGGCTGCGGTCATCGCTCACGTCGAACTGGCGCGAGTTCTCCTCCTCGGCTTCCGGCTCGGCATAGCCGCCCACGCTGGTCCGCGAGGCGCCGCTGATCTGCGAGACGCCCAGGCCCAGCACCTGTTCGCGCACGGCGCGGCTTTCACGGGTGGAGACGATCATGCCCGTGTAGGGCACGGCCAGGCGGATGCAGGCGCAGATGCGGGCAAAGGTGGCGTCGTCGATGCCGTGGGCGAAATCCGCCGGGTCGATGCCGTCCGCGCGGCGCACGCGCGGCACGCTGATGGTGTGCGGCCCCACGCCGTGAACAGCTTCCAGATGCTCGGCGTGCATGAGCAGGGCGGCGAACTCCCGGCGCCACGCGCCCAGCCCGAACAGCACGCCCAGCCCCACATCGTCGATGCCGCCGTCCATGGCCCGGTCCATGGCCTCCGTATGCCAGGCGTAGTCATGCTTGGGACCGGCGGGATGCAGCGTTTCATAAGCCGCGCGGTCATAGGTTTCCTGAAACAGGATATAGGTGCCGATCTCCGCGTCGCGCAGGCGGCGGTAGTCCTCCACCGTGGTGGCGGCGATATTGACGTTGACGCGGCGGATGGCCCCGTTGCGGTGGTGGATGCCGTAGATGGTGCGGATGGACTCGATGATGTAGTCCAGCGGGTTTTCCTTCGGGTGTTCCCCGGCCTCCACGGCCAGCCGCTTGTGCCCCATGTCCTGAAGGGCCGTCACCTCGCGGACGATCTCCTCCTGGCTCAGCTTCTTGCGCGGCATGTGCGTGTTGGCGCGGTGGTAGGGGCAGTAGGTGCAGCTGTTGATGCAGTAGTTGGAAAGATAGAGCGGCGCGAACAGCACGATGCGGTTGCCGTAGAAATCCCGCTTGACCTGCGCGGCCAGCTCGAACATGGCCGCCGTGGTTTCCGGGTCATCCGCGGCAAGCAGGACGGACGCCTCGCGGTGATCCAGCCCCTTGCGCTCCGCCGCCCTGGCGAGAATGTCGCGCACGGCCGCCGGGTCGCGGGCCATGCGGTCGGCTTCGGCCACGGCGGCGGCCGCCTCTTCCTGGTCAATGAATTCCGCCGCGTGGCGGGACTGCGGGTCATACATGGCGATACCCTGAAGCGCGCCGCGATGGGCGCGCGGGCGTTGAAACGATGCGTGCGGCGGGAAGCGGCGCTTCAGACCGCGATGGTGAGACGGCCATCCTCCAGACGCGCCTCGCGGGCGCAGCAGGCCGGGGCGTCCCCCGCTTCATGGGAAACAAAGACAAGGGCGGGTCCTGCGCCGGACGCGGCCAGGCGCTCCAGCGCTTCAAGATAGCGCGCCCGGCTCTCCGCGTCCAGACCGGAGCAGGGTTCGTCCAGCAGGAGGACATCCGGGCGCCCCATGAGGGCGCGCGCGAGAAAAAGCCGCCTGAGCTCGCCCGTGGACATGCGCCGGATGGAAGTCGCCGCCAGGCGGGCGCCCCGGCCCTCCGGGAAAAAGCTTTCCAGCAACGCCATGGCCGTTGCGCGCTCCTCCGCGCTGAACTCCCGGTAGATGCCGATGCTGTTGTCCAGCCCGGAGCAGAGCAGCTCCAGGCCGTTGAGGGCATAGCCGTAGAGCGCCTGGGAAAGGTCCGAGACGAGCCGCACGCCCCGCCGCGTCTCCTCAAGCGTGGCCGCCTCGCGCCCGAGCGACGGCAGAAAGCGCGTCAGCCTGCCGCCGGCGGCCGCGAACTCGTCCCCGGCCAGCAGCCGGAGCAGGGTGGACTTGCCCGAGCCGTTGGGGCCAATGAGCGCGCAGTGCGCGCCGCGCCGCACCTGCCAGTTGATGTTGTGCAGCACATGCTTCTGGCTGGCATCGCCGGGCAAGAAAAGACTTACGTCATCAATGGATACAATAATTTCGGACATACATGATCCGTGGTGTCAAAGGCATACGCCGTTTTACAGTGGCAGCAGGATACGCTGGCCCCGGTTAAAGATGGTGTATTCGGCAAAGCCAAAGGCGCGCGCGTAGGAGGCCAGCCGGGCAAAGCCGTAGCCCACGTCATCAGTGCCGTGCGCATCGGAGGCAAAGCTGACGGGCAGGCCCATTTGCGCGGCCATGAGCATTATAGGCGGTGCGGGGTAAATCTCCCGGCAGGCCTTGCGCAGGCCGGCGGAGGATATCTCCATGCTCATGCCCATGCGTTGCAGGGCCGCAAGGCCGCGCTGTACCAGCGCCATGCTTTCCGGCTTTGCCAGCCAGATGTGGAACTGCTCCACAGAAAAAATCTTGATGAGGTCAGGGTGTGCGGCAATGTTGAACAGGCCGGAAAGGATCATGCGTTCCCATGCTTCAAAATAGGCCTGATACTGCTTGTCGCATTCTTCCTGCGAAAAGGCTTTCCACGGCTCCGCGCCATCATCAAATCCCCAGTGCCCGATAAAGTGCACGCTCCCCAGCAGATAATCAAAATCAAAGGCGGCGCAGGAGGCACGGGTGTAGTCCTCCTGTCCTTCGAGCCAGTCCATTTCCATGCCGAACAAGACGCGGCAAGGGCCATCGGGATTGGCGGCCTTGAGGGCGCAGACCTCGCGCTCGTAGTCCGGCAGGTGGCGGGTCAGTTGCTCGCGGTATTCGTGGGTGTAGTCAAAGCCCACGGGCCGGGGTGAATGCTCGGTAAAGCCCATGTATTCAAGCCCCTTGGCCTGAGCGGCAGCGTACATTTCTGCCGGAGTGTTGCCGCCGTGCGAATACTTGGTGTGCGTGTGCAGGTCTGCGAGAATCATGCTGGTCTTCCTGAATATGCCGGGGCCGCGCCCTTGGCCCGCCGGAGAATGACATCCCGGCCCCTGAAAGGGGATGTTGTCGATATAAAAGGGCCTGCCGTGGCGGCGCAGGGGGCGGCAGGTCTGATGCTCGTATGAACTCTGTCTTGAGTATGACCGCGAACAGCCCGTCTGGCAAGCCGAGGCCTTTAGGCCCTCGGGACTGTTGTCTGTTTACTGCGAACGGGCCATGAAAAAAAGGGAGCCTCCAGCGGAGGCCCCCTTTTATCAGATGCCGGGCTGCTATCAGCCCAAGATTCTTTTGACTATTTCCTGACCGGCCTTGCGCCCTGCGCCCATGGCCAGAATGACCGTGGCTGCGCCGGTGACGATGTCGCCGCCCGCAAAGACGTTGGGAATGGAGGTTTCGCCAGTGGCCTCATCGGCCTCAATGTAACCCCACTTGTTCAGCTTGAGCTCAGGGGTCGCTTCAAGAAGGATGGGGTTGGAACGGGTGCCCAGAGCCACAATGGCGAGGTCGGTAGGCAGATCGTATTCCGAGCCTTCCACAGGCATAGGCCTGCGGCGGCCAGAAGCATCGGGCTCACCCAGTTCCATGCGTTGCAGCGTCACGGATTGAAGGCGCATTTCCGCATCGCCGTTGAAGCGCAACGGGGCGGAAAGCATGGCAAACTGCACGCCTTCTTCTTCCGCGTGTTCCAGTTCTTCCAGACGGGCAGGCATTTCAGCCCTTGTGCGGCGATAGACCACATGCACGCTTTCCGCGCCCATGCGCAGGGCCGTGCGCGCCGC
>URHE01000049.1 GCA_900547595.1 uncultured Desulfovibrio sp. | reverse complement strand
CCGGCGGGTGCCGGGGCGGGCGCGGCCGGAGCGCCGGAAGCGGAAGGATTTTCCGGAGCTTCCGGAGCCGGTGCGTTTTCCGGGGCCGGAGCGGCTTCCGCAGCGGGAGCGTTGGCCGGGGCCTGCGGCTCTTCGATCTTCACGTTGAGAATGGTGGACTCGCTGCTGGGGCGCGAACTCGTCACATAGGTGTAGCTCAGGGACGTGATGACGAAGATGACGGCCATGAGCGTCGTGAGCTTGGCGAGAATGCCGCCCGCCCCGCTGCTGCCAAAGACCGAGGTGTTGCCGCCGCCAAAAATGACGCCCATGCCCTCCTTGCCCGACTGGAGCAGGATAAGGATGACAAGCAGGACGCAGACAATGATATGGAGTGTGAGAATGAGGCTCTGCACAAAATCCTCCCGGCCTCCGGCATGCCCGGCGCGCAGGCCATGCCGTGGGGCGGCGTTTTCCCCGCGCTCTCCGCGCGGGTCACGCGCCCAGAATCTGGAGAAAGCTCTTGGCTTCCAAAGAAGCGCCTCCTACCAGAAGACCATCCACGTTGTCAAGGGTCACGAGGGCGCCGGCATTGTCCGGCTTGACGCTGCCGCCGTAAAGGATCGGCAGTTCCCGGGCGGTGGCGCCCACGATCTCCCCAAGGATGCCCCGCGTGACCGCGTGCGCGTCGAGCACTTCCGCGGGGCCGGCCACCTTGCCCGTGCCGATGGCCCACACGGGTTCGTAGGCAATGGCGAAGTTCCCCGCAAGCCGCGCGCGCACATCGGCGGCGAGCGGCTCAAGGGCGCTCCTGAGCTGACGGCCGAGCACCTCGCCGAGCCGCCCCGCCTCGCGCTCTTCCAGGGTCTCGCCCACGCAGAGCATGACCTTGAAGCCCTTTTCCAGCCCATAGGCCGTCTTGCGGGCCACAAGGGCGTCCGTTTCGCCGAAAACGTGCCGGCGTTCGGAATGCCCGGTGAGCAGCCATTGCGCCCCGGCGTCACGCAGCATGGCCGGAGAGATTTCGCCGGTAAAGGCCCCCTGTTCCTCAGGGTAGAAATTCTGGGCGCCCACGGCCAGATCGCTCACGCCCGCAAAGGCGTCGGCCACCACGGCAATATCGGTGAACGGGGCAAAAACCACGGCCAGCCGGTCCTTCGGCGTGCCGCCCTGAAGGGCGAGCGCCAGTTCGGCGGCGGTCTGCGCCGCCTGGGGGCGTGTCTTGAACATCTTCCAGTTGGCGGCGATGATCTTCTGCATGGGGGCTCTCCTTTGTGGCCAGGTGCGACGGCCCGCGCCTCAACCGGGCCGGCGGGCCGCCTGTTCCGCAAGTCGGCATTCAAGCACAAGGGCGTCCTCGCCCGTATCGGCATAATAGCGGCGGCGGCGCCCCACCTGGACGAAGCCGCTGCCGAGATACAGGGCAATGGCCGCGCCGTTGCCCTCGCGTACTTCGAGAATCGCTTTTTGCATACCCATTTTGCGCCCGGCTTGCAAGGCCAGCAGCAGCAGGCGGCGCCCGCAGCCCTGACGGCGCGCGTCCGGCTCCACCGCAAGATTGAGTATTTCCAGTTCGCCGCAAGGGGCGTAGGATGCCTCCGCGGGCGCCCCCGCGTGATAGAGGGAAATATAGGCCACCAGCCGCGGACCGCCGTAGAGCCCGAAGGCCGCGAAAGCCGGCTGCGCGAAGGCCGCGCGGCACTGTTCCTCGCTCCAGGGCATGGAGAAACAGCGGCGCTCCAGCGCCCACACGTCATGGGCGCATGCCGCGTCCAGACGCCGCGCCGCAAGCCCGGCGGCCGAAGCCGCGACCGGCGCGCGCGGGTTCCCTTCATCCGGTCCAGGAGCCATGATGCCCATACCTTCCCCCGCCCTTCATGCCACGGCCGCCCCGACGATCTCCGGGACGCTCCGGGAAGTGGTGGACGAGACCGACAGGCCCCTCTGCCTCATGCCGGAAGCGCCCCTCCTGCGCCAGGGCCTGCGCCACCGCGCCGTGGCCCTGCTCCTGCGCGACCCGGCGGGCCGCGCGCTCCTGCGGCCGCAGCCCCAAAACGGCTGGGAGTTTTCCTCCCTGGCGCTGCCCCGGGCCATGGAAGCCGCCGAGGACTGCTGCCGCAGGCTCCTTGTGACGGACTGGGGCCTCGGGACGGCGGCGCCCCATCTCCTGCGCCGCGCGGATGCCTGCGCGGAGACCGGCATGGCCTTTCTGACGCTCTTCGGAGTGCGCATTTCCGCCGCCACGGCCAGAGCATTGGCCGCCCCCGGCGTCATGGCGCCCGAGGGGCTGCCGCTGCTGGACGGCATCGAACTGGCGGGGCTGGCGCATCAGGAAGCGCCCCTTCTCTCGCCGCTGCTGCGCCATGCCGTGCTCTCCGGCTGGCTGGAACGATGACCCCCGGGGCCTCCTGCCCCCCGCGCCGGTCACGCGCCCGGGAGGATACGCCGGAACGGACCGGGCCAGACCCAGACCTCATGAGAAAATACGTTATTTGTTTTTGTTTAACGGTAAAAAGGGGGTTTTTCCGCTCGCCGCCCGAAGCGGAGCGAAGGGCGGGGGCTGTCGCCACAAGAATCCTAAAAAATAAGATTTTTTTGCGCCAGCAAGGAAATGGGCGATTTTGGGAGGGAGTGTACTCATGTACATGACCGACAAAAATCGCACAGTGACACAGCTGGCGCAAAAAAGGCTGTTTTTGACGGATAATTGTGGCAGAACACAACCAGCAACATCCCTAACCAACAGCGTAGAGTCTGACGCTAAACCCCGCCGACGGTCGGCCCCAGCAGCTCCGTCATGGCCGCATGGAGCCTGCCGTTGGTGGCCAGCAGCGCATCGCCGAAACGGAACGGCGCGCCGTCAAGCCCGCTGACCCTGCCGCCCGCCTCTTCCACCAGCAGCCAGCCTGCCGCGAGGTCCCAGGGCTTGAGCCATCCCTCGTAAAAGACATCCAGCCTGCCGCAGGCCACAAAGGCCAGGTCCAGAGCCGCCGAACCCAGGCGGCGCATGCCCTGCGTGGCGGGCAGCACCCGCCGCAGCCGCTCCAGGATCACGGGCAGCCGCCCTTCCAGTTCATAGGGAAAGCCCGTGCATGCCAGCGCATCCGGAAGCGCGGCCGCGCCGGACACGGTCACGCGCCGCCCGTTGAGAAAGGCGCCACCCCCGCGCGCCGCCCAGAAGCATTCGCCGTCCCCGCCGAGCATGGGCGCGTTGACCACGCCGAGCCGGACCTGTCCATCGGCCCACAGGGCCACGGAAGTGCTCACCTGCGGGAGGCGGTGGACAAAGTTGGTGGTGCCGTCCACGGGGTCGATGATCCAGCAGGGGGCGCCTGCCGCGCCGGGACCGGCCTCCGCGCTGCTTTCCTCGGCAAGAAAGGCGGCGCCGGGCAGGAGCGGCGCGAGATGCGCCTTGAGAAATGCCTCCACCGCAAGGTCCGTCTCCGTGACCAGGTCCACGGCGCCCTTGTGCCGCACATGGCTCGGAACGTCCCAGTGCCGCCGCACGATGTCGCCGCTTTCGCGCACCACCCGGACGCAGGCTTCAAGCAGCGCGGCCGCGTCCTGGCCGTCATATCCCTTCATGCCGTATTCCCGCCGGTTTCAGTTGATAAAGATGGAATGGCAGCCCCTGCGGTCATTCATGGCCCTGGCGGTGCCGCGCAGAACGGTGGTGAGGGGGTCGGCGTCCACAAAGACGCGCAGCCGCGTCTCGCGGGAGAGATACTGATCCAGCCCCTTGAGGAGCGCCCCGCCCCCGGCCACGAGCATGCCGTTGCGGCCCACATCGGCGGCAAGTTCCGGCGGCGTGGATTCCAGCGCGCGGAGCACCGCATCGCGGATGGTCTGGAGCGGCTCGGCCAGCGCCTCGCGGATATGGCCCTCGCTCACGGCGACGGCCCGGGGCCTGCCGAGCACAAGGTCCTTGCCCGAGACTTCCAGAACGGGCGCGTCCGTCTGCGGCCACGCCGACCCCAGGAGCATCTTGACGTTCTCGGCGGTATTTTCGCCGACCTCCAGGCGGAAAACCTCGCGCAGATACCGCTGCACCGCGTGGGTCATGGCATCGCCCGCCACCCGCACCGACTGCGCCGCCGCCACGCCGCCCAGGGAAATGACCGCCACTTCGCTGGTGCCGCCGCCGATGTCGAGCACCATGCTGCCCACAGGTTCGTGGATGGGCAGGTCCGCGCCCAGGGCCGCGGCCATGGGCTCCTCCACCAGGGCGATGTCCTCCGCGCCCGCCATCTGCGCCGCGTCGATGACGGCGCGCTTTTCCACCTGGGTGACGCCCGAGGGCACGCAAATGACCATGGAGGGCCTGAGCAGCCGCCGGCCCTCGATAGCCTTGCGGACAAAGTGGGCGATCATGGCGCGGGTCACGTCAAAATCCGCGATCACGCCGTCCTTCATGGGCCGCACGACGCGGATGGCCGCGGGCGCGCGCCCCAGATAGCCGCGCGCCTGCGCCCCCACGGCAAGGACCGCGCCGCTGCGCGCATCCACGGCCACCACCGAGGGTTCGTTCACGACGATGCCGTGCTTTCCGGTCTGGAGCAGGGTATTGGCCGTGCCCAGATCCATGGCGATGTCCGTGGCGAACAGCCGCAGAAAACGGCGCGGAAACATGGTCAGCGTTCTTCGCGGGGCGCCGCGGGCGCATGGTCGGGATCAAAAACGCGCGCGCCGTCGCTTTCCACCGTGGCCTTGGGCAGGAGCTCCCGCAGCCGGGTGCGGAGATAGAGATTTTCCAGAAAGAGCGCCAGATGGTCCACCGCCTGGCGCACAAAGCTGCGCAGGCCCTCGTCGATGCGCGCGGAGTGCCTGCGCGCGAGGCAGAGCACGCCGCGCGCGCTCTTGTTGACCATGACGGGCAGGCAGATGGCCGTCTGAAAATCCGGCATGCCCTCCACCTTGCCGAACAGCGCGGACGAGGGCGTGGCCGCCTCGTTCTCGGCAAAGACGGGCTGCTCGTTGAGGAATACCCAGCCCACGATGCCGCTGCCCAGGGAACGCCAGCCCGGGGCGCCCTCCGCGAGGAGCAGGGGCGAGGATTCGGCCTCCACGCAATACTGTTCACCGGCGGGATCGATGGAGGCGAAGGCGCAGTAGTCAAAGCCCGTGGCATCGCGCATGGTGAGCAGATAATTTTCGAGGAACTGCGGCCAGCGCCGGCAGCGGAAACGAAGCTCCTGGATGACGCCGAGTTCGGCGAAATAACGGGGGATATCCCCGGCCATGTCCTGCCCCCCCAGGCTCGTCTGCAGGCGCGAGATCAGCTCGGCAAACAACTGGAGCAGCTTGTAATCCTTGTCGGAAAAGGAATACTGGCGCTTGCTGTCCACGCAGAGCACGCCGCCCGTGGGCACCGGGCAGCCCATGAACGCCTTGATGCCGGTCTCCGCGCCGTTGTCATAATAGCCGAGGTTGCTCTGGTGCTGGTCGAAATTGGGCACCAGGAGCGGCTCGCGGTTGCGGATGATCCAGCCGACCAGACCGGCGCCGGGCCGGATGACGGCATCGGGAGCGATATTTTCCCCCAGGCTGAAGGCCGCCGCCAGGTGGCAGGCGTCGTCATCCTCTTCCGGCAGGAAGAGCACGGCGGAGTGCGCGTCAAAAACGCTGCAAATGATGCTGAGGACATGCTGTTCAAGAGATGTGGCGTTCATGGCGCGGCGGGGTTGAGGTGCGAACGGCGCGCCGCCGGAACACCGGCGGGGCTGCGTCTTTTGTACCAAAGCGGGCGCCTCGCCGCAACAGCTTTCCCCGGTGGCGGCGGCCCCGCCCATATGCGCCCACAGGCGTTCCGCACTGGAAGTTTTTTTAAAAAACTGTTAGAAACGCCAAAAAACCAACGGACACCGAGGCATGATTCGCTGGCAAGATGTTTTCAGCAAGGACGGCCACCCCTGGCGCGACGCCTGCACCCTTTCCGACCCTCTGGCCGTGCGCGATCTTGCCGCGCTCAAGCGCTTTCTCGACGCCGTCCACATCCGCCACTGCCTGGTGCGCCCCTATCAGGAGGTGAAGGGCTACCCGCTGGTGGAAAGCCGGGAACTGCTCCCCTCGTTCGACAATGACATGTTCGAGCACAAGGAGCTTCCCGGTTTCGCTCTGGTGGCCTTCGCGCGTCAGCTCGACTATTTTTCGGAAATCTTCCAGTTCGACAAGCTCCACCCCGTCGTCATGGGCGAGGGCGGCTCTTCCTGCCCGCTGGAAAACCAGGTCATGGAGCAGAATCTCCAGACGCTTTCCGCCCGCCTGCCCCGGGCCTGCCAGGACGCCTTCCGGCAGGAATTCCGCTCCATGGACGCGACCCTGCCCGACTCCTACCCCGCCCTGCTCCCCTATCTGCTCCTCATGGACAGGGCCCAGGTTTTCGCCTGGGACGCGGACAGGCTCTTTCATCTGGCCGGGGTATTCGCCTCCTTTCCCTCGGACATCGACAGCGAACTCAAGCGCTTCGGCATCCGCATCGGCAAGTTCGTCTATGGCGACAGCCAGATGTACGAGCGCAACCGGATGTTCGTCTACCAGTATCTCATGGAGCTGTACGGGTTCCCCATCGTCTCCGAGCGGCGCACTTCAAGCGCGCTCTTCGCCCGCAAGCTCCACAAGATGGGCGAACGCTTCCTCCTGCGGGTCATGGGCCAGAGCGACCGCACCCTCACCACCTATGTCTCCGACGGCGAGAACCGGCGCTATCCCCAGGTGGAAAAGATCGCCCTGGTCAGCGTTGACGAGGATCAGGAGGAGGCCCTCGGCATCATCGGCCGCGACGGCTTTTTCCTTGACGCGGCGCGGCGCGTGGTCATCCTGCGCGTCATCTACCGCCAGCACCGCTTCGACTCCAGCAACGTGCGCCAGGACAGGGCGCTCTCCGTGGCGGCCCAGGAAGTGCTCCATCCCCTCACAGGCGAGGCCCTGCGCGGGCTGAACATCATCAAGGACACGAGCAACATGTTCCTCAGGCTCAACGACATCGTGCGCGGCGAATACACGGGCCGCATCATCTACAAGCGCACGGAAGTCGTGGAGAACACCGACACCCATGAAAAGCGCCTCAAGTTCCTCTACAGCTGGCTGAGCAAGCACCAGCGCAGGATGATCAGCTACAGCGACGACTTTTTCGCCAATGTGGGCAAGGTGCTCTCGGGCTATCTCTACGATCCGAAGAATGTGGAGATTTTCGACAACCTGCGCGAACTCCATCAGGAGGTCTGCACACGCTTCAGCTATATCCAGCAGGCGCGGCGCGTGCGCATCCTGGAGGACATCAGCCGCCGGGTCTACAAGGGCGAGCGCCTCTCCTACCGTCAGATGACCCGTGAGGCCCTCACCCTGCTGAACGACCTCCAGTTCGAGATCGTCAACTTCTTCCCGGCCCTGGTGGACGACATCATCGCCTGCATGGAGACGATCCTCCATGACCGCTACCTCCAGCGCAATTACCTCGAGGTGCCCGAAAGCGGCCTCACGCGCGCGGGGCTGGAGATACGCAAGAATTACGGCAGGATCGTCTCCCTGCTTGACGGCTTCCGGGCTGTGCGCAAGTCGCGCCTCGCCGGAGAGGCGCGCCAGATCAGGGAGGCCGTGGCATGAGCGGCCGCAGCGCCCCGCGCGCCCGCTTTGCCCCCGGCGGCGGCATGACCGGCCTGCCGCGTTTCTACCTGCCGCCGGAACAGTGGCCGCCCTGCGGCCCGGAAGGCGGCGCGGAAGTCCGCCTTGAAGGGCAGGAGGCCGCCCATTGCCGCGTGTTGCGCCTGGCCCCCGGTGACGGCGCCCTGCTTCTGGACGGTCGGGGCAGGATCGGGCAGTGCCGCGTTCTCAGTGTGGACCGCAGGGACGCGCGCCTGGAGCTCCTTGCCTGGAGCCTTTGGCCGCAGCCCGCCGCGCGGGCGGTCATGGCGCTGGCCCTGAGCAAGGCCGTGCGCCGGGGCTTTTTCATGGAAAAGGCCGTGGAGCTCGGCGCGGCGGGCATCTGGCTCTGGCAGGGCGACCACAGTCAGGGAAGGCTGCCCCGCGACGCGGCCCAAAGCTGCCTCGGCCAGATGATCGCGGGCGCCAAGCAGTGCGGCAATCCGTGGCTCCCGGAAGTGCGCGCCTGCCCGGACATCGACGGGATCATCACCCTGGCCGCCGGGGCGGACCAGCGCATCCTGCCGTGGGAAATGCAGGAGGGCGTGCCCATGCTGGAGCCGGCCATGGCCGGACGCCCTGGCCTCACCGTCTATGTCATCGGCCCGGAAGGCGGCTTTTCGGAACGGGAACTGGCCGCGCTCCGGGCGGCGGCGTTCACGCCCGTGAGCCTGGGCGGGCGCATCCTGCGCTGCGAAACGGCGGCCACGCTCTGCCTGGGGCTGCACTGGTGGGCCTCGCAGTTGCCGGGCGGCCCGGATTTCCGGGCTTTCGCCGGGAACGGCGCGCGCAAGGACGGCCCGCTGCCATGAGCGTGGAACAGCCGCTCCCGGAACGCCTGCGCCCCGACGACATGGCGCAGTTCCTCGGCCAGAGCCATCTGGCCGGGCGCCTGCGTTCGCTCATGCAGGCGCGGCGCCTGCCGAGCCTGCTGTTTTTCGGACCGCCCGGCTGCGGCAAATCCACCCTGGCCCTCCTGCTCGCCAGGTCCACGGGCAGAAAATACCTGCGCCTCTCCGCGCCCGAGGCCGGCCTCCAGCACCTGCGCCGCTCCCTCGCCGGGGTGGAGATCCTCATCCTTGACGAACTGCACCGCTTTTCCAAGGCCCAGCAGGATTTTTTCCTGCCGCTGGTGGAATCCGGGGAGCTCACCCTGCTGGCCACCACCACGGAGAACCCTTCGTTCAGCGTCACGCGCCAGTTGCTTTCCCGGCTGCATGTGCTGCGCCTGCGGCCCCTGGGCCGCGCCGAACTGCGGGACCTTGCGCGGCGCGGCGCGCTCTCGCTCTCGCTCCAGCTGGGCGAGGATGTCCTTGACCTTCTGGCGGGCTCGGCCAACGGCGATGCCCGCACCCTGCTCAACCTGGTGGAATATGTGGCCGCCCTGCCGGAGGAGCAGCGCGACGCCGGGGCCGTGCGCGCGGCCCTGCCGGAAATGCTGGTCCGCCATGACAAGGACGGGGACAGCCATTACGAACTGGCCTCGGCGCTCATCAAGTCCATCCGCGGCAGCGACGTGGACGCGGCCCTCTACTACCTCGCCTGTCTGCTCGAAGGCGGGGAGGACCCGCGCTTCATCTGCCGCCGCCTCATCCTCTCCGCCTCCGAGGACGTGGGCCTTGCCGACCCGGCGGCCCTGCCCCTGGCCGTGGCCTGCCAGCAGGCCGTGGAATTCACCGGCATGCCCGAGGGCTTCATCCCGCTGGCCGAAACGACTGTCTATCTGGCGCTGGCGCGCAAGAGCAATTCCTCCTATGCCGCCTATCTCAATGCCGCGCGCGAGGTGCGGCAAAGCGGCCCGCTGCCGGTGCCGCTCCACCTGCGCAACGCCACCACGCCGCTCCAGAAGGAATGGGGCTACGGCAAGGAATACAAGTATCCGCACAACTATGCCGACTCCTGGGTGCAACAGGGCTACCTGCCCCCGGAACTGGCGGACCGGCGCTTCTACCAGCCGCGCGACAACGGCGCGGAACCGCGCCTGACCCAATGGTGGCGCCAGATACACAACCGCAAAAAACCGGACGGCCCCGCATGACACCATCCCCCCCTCCCGCGCGGCCCGCAGGCGCTGCCTTCTTCCCCTCGGCGCCCGCGCCCTTTCCGCCCTTTGCCGAGGGCGTCATCGCCGACAAATACGGCCAGGGAAACAGCTACCGCGGCCCCCGCGTCCGGACCGGCGCCCTGACGCGCCTCGCCCCCGCCGCCGCCTTTTATGCGCGTCTCTTCTCAGGGCCGGTGCGCTGGCTCTGCCGCCGGGCGGCCCGGGGCCGCTGCGACGACGCGGCCTGGGTCCATGCCAGCGACTGGTGCGCCGACCTTGTGGAGCGCATGGGCTGCCCGGTGGATGTGGACGGCATGGACGCCATCAGCGCCACGGACGAACCCTGCATCTTTGTGGCCAACCACATGAGCACCCTGGAGACCTTCATGCTGCCCGGCATCATCCGCCCGCGCCGGCCCGTGACCTTTGTGGTCAAGGAAAGCCTTGTGCGCATGCCCTTTTTCGGGGCGGTCATGCGTTCGCGCGATCCCATCGTGGTGGGCAGGACCAACCCCCGCGAGGACCTTGCGGCGGTGCTCGAAGGCGGCGTGGAGCGTCTGGGCAGGGGCATCTCGCTCATCATTTTTCCGCAGAGCACCCGTTCCGCCGTGTTTGACGAACACCGGTTCAACAGCATCGCGGTCAAGCTCGCGCGCAAGGCCGGGGCGCCCATGGTGCCTCTGGCCCTCAAGACCGACGCCTGGGGCCAGGGCAAAAGAATCAAGGAGCTGGGTCCGGTCAGGCCGGGCATGCCCGTGCACTACCGCTTCGGCGCGCCCCTGCGTGTCAGCGGCAACGGCAGGGAAGAGCATGCCGCCATCTGCGCCTTCATCGCGGCGGCGCTCGGGGAATGGCAGGCAATGGACGGCATGAACGCATGAGCACGCGCCGCTGTTTCGCTCTGGCGGCGCTTGTCTGCGTCCTGCTGTGCGCGCTGGCCTGCCCGCCCCGCGCCGTCCGCGCGGCGGCCACGCCGCCTTCTTCCCCGGGAACGGACGGCGGGTTCACCGTGCTGGCGGCCACCTTTCCCCTCTGGCTCTTCACGCGCAATGTCTGCCGCGACGTGCCCGGCGCGCGCGTGGAGCTTTTTGTGCCCGCCCGGACGGGCTGCCCGCATGGATTCTCGCCCAGCCCGGCGGATCTGCGCAAACTGGCCGGGGCGGACGCCATCGTCATCAACGGCCTCGGGCTGGAGGCGTTCCTTGCCCGGCCCGTGCGCGCCCTCGACCGTGAACACGCGGTCATTGACGCCAGCCGCGGCACCACGCCCCTGCCCGCACCGGAGGAAGCCGGGGATGGCGGCCACGGCGCGCCGGGGGTCAATCCCCACATTTTCGCCAGTCCCGCCCAGGCCGCCCGCATGGCGCGCGCCATCGGCGAGGGCCTGGCGCGGCGCGACCCGGCGCACGCCGACGCCTACCTGGCCAATGCCTCGGCCTATGCGGACCGTCTGGAAACGCTGGCCGCCGACCTTGCCGCCATCGGCAAAAACGCCCCGCGCACGGGCATCGTCCTCCAGCATGACGACCTCGCCTACCTGGCCCATGACGCCGGCCTGCAAACGCTGGCCGTATTGCGGGCGGGTGATGAAAGCGCCACGCCTTCCGCCGCGCGCCTCAACGCCCTGACCCATCGCCTCGCGGCGGAGCGCGCCGTCCTCATCGCCGGGGAGCCTCCCGTTCCCGACCGGGGCGTGGAACTGCTCGCGCGCGAGAGCGGCATCCCCTGGGCGCTTCTCGATCCCGTGAGTTCCGGACCGGAAAACGCGCCCCTGGACTATTACGAACGCAGCATGCGCGCCAACGCCCAGACCCTGCGCAGGTACTTCGATGTCCGCTGAAGGCGCCGGTTCCCCGAACGCGCCCGCCGTCCGCTTTGAGCGGGTGAACGTGGAGGCGGCGGGACGCGCGATCCTGATGGATGTGGACGCCACGGCCCCGGCGGGAGGCGCCACGGTGCTCGTGGGGCCCAACGGCGCGGGCAAGACTACCCTCCTCCATTGCCTTCTGGGCGAGACGGCCTATGGCGGGCGCATCGTTCTTGCGGGGGGCGGCCGCCGGATCGCCCATGTGCCGCAGCAACTGATGGTGGAGCGCGGGCTGCCCCTGAGCGTGCGCGAATTTCTTGCCCTGGGCGCGCAGCGCCGTCCGCTCTGGCTCGGCGTTTCCGCCGCCGCCCGCCGGACCGGGCGCCGGCTGCTGGAAGCGGTGGACGCCGCGGAGCTGGAGCACCGGCGCCTGGGGGAACTTTCCGGCGGGGAACTGCGCCGGGTGCTTCTGGCCGAAGCCCTCGGGCATGAGCCCGACCTGCTCGTCCTCGACGAGGCCGAGGCGGGCGTCGACGTCCACGGCGAACGCCTGTTCTGGGAGGTGCTTGACGCCGCGCGCCGCGAGCGGGGCTTCACCCTCATCATGGTCAGCCACAATCTGCCGCTGGCCGCCCATTACGCCACCCACGTCATCTGCCTGGACAAGCGCGTGCTGGCCGAGGGCGCGCCGCGCGAAACGCTCACCGCGCCGCTCCTGCTCACGCTCTTCGGGGTTCCCATCCACCTGTATCCCGACCAGTGCGGCCTGGCCGGGCCGTCCTGTCCGCAGTGCGGCGCGCTCTCCACCCCTGACCATATGGAAGCCGCCCGGAGAGGGCCCGGCGCCCCGGGATGCTGCCCCCTGCGCGACCGGAGGCAGCCATGAGCTCCCTGCTTGCCGCCGCCTGCGACGCCCTGGGCCTGCTCCCCCTGGACTGCCTTGAGCCGCGCTTCATGCGCCAGGCCCTGCTGGCCCTGCTTCTGCTCACGCCCATGACGTCCATGCTCGGCGTTCAGGTGACGCTCTTCCGCATGGCCTTCTTTTCGGACGCGGTGGGCCACTCGGCCTTCGCGGGCGTGGCGCTGGGGCTCATCCTCGGCGCGCCGCCGGACGCGGCCATGCTCGTTTTTGGCGTCGTTGTGGGCCTCGCCGTCATGGTGGTCCAGCGCTCAAGCGGCCTCTCGGCGGACACGGCCATCGGCATCATCTTTTCGGCGGTGGTGGCCTTCGGCCTTGCCGTGGTCAGCCGCGCCAGCGGCCTCGGACGGCAGATGGGGCAATTCCTTTACGGCGACATCCTGACCGTGAGCGACGGCGAGACCGCCGCCCTCGCCTGCCTGCTGGCCCTGCTGCTGCTCTTTGAAGCCGCGGGCTGGAACCGCCTGCTCGCCATGGCCCTCAGCCCGGTGACGGCGCGCGTTCAGGGCATCCATACGGCGTTCTGGCAGTATCTTTTTGCCGGGCTCCTCGCCCTGGTGGTCATGTTTTCCGTGCGGGCCGTGGGCGTGCTGCTCATGACGGCCCTGCTCGTGGTGCCCGCCGCCACGGCGCGCAATCTCGCCCGCAGCGCGGGCGGCATGTTCTGGTGGTCGCTTGTGGTGGGCGTCGGCTCCGGCGCGGCGGGGCTCCTGCTCTCCGCCCAGGACTGGCTGGCAACGGCCAGCGGCGCCACCATTGTCCTCGTGGCATGCGCGTGCTTTGCCGCGAGCTGCTGCGTGCGGGCATGGCGGGGCGCCCGGCGGGGGTAGGGGCAGACCACCTTAAAAATCCGCTATGATTTTTGTTTACCGTGAAAAAGGAAGTTTTTTCCGCTCGCCGCCCGGAGCGGAGCGAAGGGCGGGGGCTGTCGCCGCAAGAATCCTAAAAAATAAGAATTTT
>URHE01000048.1 GCA_900547595.1 uncultured Desulfovibrio sp. | reverse complement strand
CCCGGCTGTGGGGGCCGGGCGCGCGACAGGCGGCGCCGCGCCCAGGGAAAGCTCCGGCGGCAGGTCGGCGGGGGCCGCCAGATACCGCAGCCCGCGTCCCTGCCAGAGCGCGGCGGCGAAACTCAGATCCGCAAAAGCCATGAGCAGAGGTCCCAGGCGATGTCCGCCTTGTTTTTGACGCTCCAGAGCTCCTCCCGGCCCGTCCTGTCCGCCACCGCCATGGACGCGCCGGCGGCGCCGAAGGCGCCGTTCCCGCCATTGACGGGATTGGCCGCCACCACATCCGCGCCCTTGCGTTCAAGCTTGAGGCGCGCCAGCGGCAGCAGGCTCTCCATATCCGGCACGATCTCCGCCGCGAAGCCGAGCACACGCTGGCCGGGACGCCGCGATGCCGCGAGGTTCTTCAAAATATCAGGGTTGGGCGTGAACGCGATGCTGAGCCCGTCGGGCGCGCCGCGCTTCTTGTACTTGCCGCGTCCCCCGTCCGCCGGGCGCTCCGGCGCGAAGTCGGCCACAGCCGCGCTGAAGAAGCCCATGTCCATGCCGGGCCAGACGTCGGCCGCCGCGCTGAACATTTCCGCCGCGCTGGTCACGTCCAGACGCGTGACGTCCGCCGGGAGTTCGCAACGCACGCCGGGACCGCAGATGGCCGTCACCACGGCCCCGCGCAGCCACGCGCAGACGGCGAGCGCCGCGCCCATGCGCCCGCTGGAGGGATTGGACCAGTAGCGCACGCCGTCCCACGGTTCGCGCGTGGGGCCGAGCGTCACCATGACGCGCAGGGACGCCATGTCCCTGGGGGCCAGCGCGCGCAGGACGGCAAAAAATATCTCCGGCAGCGCCGCCAGCCGCCCCTGCCCCTGATCGCCGCAGGCGGCTGTCCCCGAATCCGGGCCCACCAGAACCACGCCGCGCTCGCGCAGGCGTCCGGCATTGGCCTGGGTGGCGGCATGGGCCCACATGCGCGGGTTCATGGCCGGGGCCACCACCAGCGGCCCGGAAAACGCCAGGGCCTGGGCCGAGAGCATGTCCGACGCGGCGCCGGACGCCAGCCGGGAGAGCGCATCCGCCGATGCCGGCGCGATGACCATGGCGTCCGCATTCTCTCCCGGTTCCAGATGGGCGAACACCTCCTGCCCCGGCTCGAACATATCGCCGTACACAGGATCGGCGCCCAGCGAGGCGAAGAGCAGCGGCGTCACGAACTGGCGCGCGCCTGCCGTGAGCGTGGCCGAGACTTCCATGTCCAGCCGCTTCCAGGCGCGCAGCAGTTCCACGGCCTTGTAACAGGCCACGGAACCGCTCACGCCGAGATGGAGCCTGCGCCCGGAAAATCTGCCGCTTGCCGCAAAGGGCGTCGCATCCCAGAGCGCGTTCACAGGGTCCGCTCCGTGACGTTTCCCCCGGCGCCCCACTCCTCCACGGTTCCCGGCGCGGGGACCGTTGACGTGGAGGAGGCTCCGCCGCCGGAGCCCGATTTTCCGGCGCCCGGTTCCTCCGCGCCATTCAGCGGGCCGTACTCCTCACCAGCCAGCTCCGCGCCACCCCCGGTCAGACCGGGATCGTCCGCCGGCATCTCAAGCGTTGCCCCGTCCGGCAGGCGCCGCCCGAGCCAGATGTCCAGAATGGTGAGCATGGCCTGGCTGCGAAAGGTCAGGACGGCCATTTCCCCGGCCTTTTCGTAGACCTGGAGCAGGCGGTCCTCCTTGCGCAGGGAAAGACGCAACTGCCACCCGTGGCTTTTGAGAGCCGTAAACAGCTCCACGGCCACGGCGCCCGCGTTCACCCTGCCGCGCAGGACCTCAAGCCCCTCCCGACCGCCGTCGGCATTCAGGGCGCTGTACCCGTGGGACGCATAGCGCTGGAGTCCGGCGGGCAGCGGCACGTTGAGCAGGGCGCTGGTGCCGGTGTCCACGCCGCCAGTGAGGGGATCATTGGAAAAGGGGCTGCCCACGCCCATGGACGCGCAGCCCTGAAGCAGGGAAACGGCGCCGAGGAGAAGAGCAAGAATGCTGATGACAAGCTGCCGACGCATGGCTATACTCATTTTTTTGATGCGTGGGCCGGATGCGCCTGTTGCGGCGTTGCTCCGGTCCACCCGGACAGGAAGAAGGGACCCCAGTATGGTCTTTACCAGCGCGGACACGTCGCGCGCGGACATGACGCGTCCTGCGCCGGAACAGATGCCAGAGCAGCCTAGCCTCTCCGGCATGGACTGGCAAGCCTCGGCCCGGACGGACGGCCCGGCGGCCACTCCGGACGGCGCCGTGGTTCCGGACCCGGAAGACGTTCTTCTGGAAAGTTACGACTTTCCCCTCCCTGAAACGAGCATCGCCCAGTTTCCCCCCGAAGTGCGGGGCGCTTCGCGCCTGCTGGTCATGGAACGCCGCCATACGCCCTCCGGACCGGCGCCCCGGCACGCCATGTTCAGCGAGCTTGCCCGCTGGCTGCCCCCCGGGGCGCTCATTGTGGCCAACAATTCGCGGGTATTGCCCGCGCGTCTGGCCGGGCGGCGGGAATCGACCGGGGGCAGGGTGGAATTCCTTCTGCTCACGCCCCTGCCCCTCCTGCTGGCGGAGGGTTCCGCAGGCGCCCACTCCGCCGAAGCGCGCGGCACCGCCACCGCCGAAGGTCTGGTGCGTTGCGGCGGCAGGCTGCGCGAGGGGGAACGCCTCTCCCTGAACGGCGGCATCGGGCTGACCATTCTGGAAAAGGGCCCGTTCGGGCGGCATACCGTGCGCCTCCACTGGCAGGGCGACCTGGCCGCAGCCTTCATCCAGGCAGGAGAGATCCCCCTGCCGCCCTATATCCGCCGCCCCGCGGGCCGGGACGACGCCGAACGCTACCAGACCATCTACGCGCGGGCCGACAAGACCGGCTCGGCCGCGGCGCCCACGGCCGGGCTCCATTTCACGCCGGAACTGCGCCGCGAACTGGCGGAGCGGGGCTTTTCGTGGCGTGAGGTCACGCTCTATGTGGGCTACGGCACTTTCAGCCCCGTGCGCTGCCGCGATATTCGGGAGCATCGTATCCATTCTGAATATATGGAAATCCCGGAAGAAACCGCCCAGGCCGTGCGTCAGGCGAAAGCGGAAGGCCGCCCGGTGGTGGCCGTGGGCACCACCAGCGCGCGCGCCCTGGAGGGCGTGGCCGCCCAGTGCGGCGAGGTGCGCCCGTTTTCCGGCTGGACGGATATTTTTCTCTACCCCGGGCGCCCGTTCCGCGTAATCGACGCCCTGGTGACCAATTTTCACCTGCCCGAATCTTCCCTGCTCATGCTCGTCTCCGCCTTTGCGGGCAGGAAGCGGATACTGGCGGCCTATGCCGAGGCCGTGGCCCGCGGCTATCGTTTCTTTTCCTACGGCGATGCCATGCTCATCCGCTGAACCCGGAACCCGAACGCCCAGGAGCGCCACATGCACCAGTCCACCGTTGTCATCAAGTACGGCGGCCACGCCATGGACAAACCCGAACTCAGCCGCGCGTTCGCCGGGGACCTTGCCCTGCTCGCGGCGCAGGGCATGCGCCTTGTGGTCGTCCACGGGGGCGGCCCGCAGATCAGCGCCCTGCTGGAACGCCTGCATATCGAAAGCCGTTTCGCGGACGGGCTGCGCATCACGGACGCGGCCGTCATGGAAGTGGTGGAAATGGTGCTGTGCGGACAGGTGAACAAGGCCGTGGTCAGCGAGCTTGCCGCCCGCGGCGTGGCGGCGGCGGGCATTTCCGGACGCGATGGCGGCCTGCTGCGGGCGCGGCGGAAAAATCCCGCGCTCGGCCTTGTGGGCGAAGTCGTCAGCGTGGACCCGGCGCTGCCCCGCTGCCTGCTGGACGCGGGCTTCGTGCCCGTGGTCGCGCCGGTGGCCTCCGGCCCCGACCACGAAGCCCTGAACATCAATGCGGATACCGCGGCGGGCGCGCTGGCGGGCGCCCTGAATGCCGAGTATTTTGTCCTTGTTTCCGACGTGCCCGGGGTGCTGGACGCTCAGGGCGAACTCATTCCCCGGCTGGATGCGGCGCAAATCGCGGCGCTGCGGCACTCCGGCGTCATCAGCGGCGGCATGATCCCCAAGGTAGAGGCGTGCGCCGGGGCCCTTGCCGCCGGTTGCGGGCGCGCCCTCATTCTGGACGGACGCGCGCCGTCCAGCCTGCGGCGCTTCCTCCTTGAGGATGCGCCGCTGGGGACGGTGGTGACGCCGTAAAATGCTCTAGGTCTTTTCCGGCTGCCCGTGCCGGACCCACCACGACTTCTCCACCCGGCCATACCACCAGCGGTTGGGGTCCGCGCGCAGCACCGCTTCGGCAAGTTCGCGCCCCTGGGGGGTCCGCAGGCGCTGAAGGGCGCTGTCCAGCCATTCGCGGGCAAACTCGTTGCCCCGGGAAAGTTCCGTCCGCAGATTGCAGATCAGGTCGAGCTGGTCCGCGTCGTGGGCAAGCCGCGCGGCGGCGCTTCGCGCGGCCTCCAGCTCGTCCCAGCCGTCAAGTATCTCGGCCTCAAGACCGGTGCCCGCCGTGGCATCCTCCAGCGCGGCCCGCGCCCGGCAGGTATCGTAACGGTGGTTCACATAGTTGAAGTCGCCGGTGCGCGCCTCGTGCAGATCATGGAACAGGCAGAGCATGACCACGCGGCACGGCTCTTCCCCGGCCATGCGCGCGAGGATATAGCCCAGCACCGTTGTTCTGTAGGAATGCTCGGCCACATTTTCCCGGCCTGAACCAAGAAAGGCGTAGCCGCTGCGCGGCGTGTGCCTGAGCATGCCCGCCTCGTAGCAGAGGTCCGCCAGACGCTCCAGCCTGTCCGGCGCGAGCGCCGGTCCCCGTGCGTGCCCTGTTTCCGTGCTCCGGGCCATGATCCCTCCTGTGCCTGCCGTGCAGATATTTTCCCCGGAAAGATGCTCTAAACGGAAACCGGCGCGCGCGCAAGCTGCCGGCGCGCACCATTCCGGGCATTGCGCCCCGGGGCGCCATGCGCTATATTCGGGGAACTGCGGATGCGGGCCGGCTCTGTCGACGCATCCGCGAGGAGGCACAAGAGCGTGCGGCGTTTTTATCAGGAAAGCTGGCAGGGAATCCCGTTCACGGCATTCTCGCACATTTCGTTCTTCCATCTGGCGGACCCCAAATTCTACGCCACATTTTACGAGGAACTCTTCCGCCGCTACCAGGGCTGGAACGACCTGCCCGCCATCTGGCGCGCCAACAAGGCCAAGGACGCCCGCTGGCTCGCGGAACGCATCCGTCAGGTCATCGCGCGCGAGCGGGAATCCGGCGCGATCCCCCCGGACGGCCCGGCGCGCGTGCTCTCCATCGGCAGCGGCGTGGGCTATATGGAAAAGCTCCTGCTGGAGGAACTGCCCGACGTTGAGCTTCACGTCAACGAGCCGAGCACCGTGGGCATGCGCTGGCTTAGGCGCCTCATCCCCGCCGAGCGCATCTATATCGGCCTGCCGCCCGCCTGCCTGCCCCCGGACGTGCGCTACGATGTCATCTATCTTTCCGCCGTGGATTACGGCATCCCCACGCGCGAACTTGTCCATGTGCTGGAGGAGCTTCGTTCCCAGCTCGCGCCGGGGGGGGAGCTCATCTGCCTTTCCGCCTCGCTCCTGGAGGAGGATTCGTTTATCGGCAGCTTTGTCAATGCCATCAAGATACTCATCCGCGCCGTCCTTCACTGTCTCGGCATCAGGCGGCAACAGTTCTGGGGCTGGCGGCGCACCCGCCAGGAATATCGCCGTCTCTTTGCCCTGGCGGGGTTCAGCGACATTGAGGACGGCATCCTTGACGACGGCTTTGAGACCTACTGGATCCGCGGCCGCCAGTGAACGCCGCGACCGGCCATCAGGAACTCCGCTACCGCATTGCCAACCTCTAGTCAGTATTGCACCGCGATGGAAGTTGACGCCCCCGCGTCGGTCGACGCCGCACTTCAGGTCCCTCCCGCCGCCTCCCGTCCCAGCCTCGGGGATGCCCCCGCGGGCGGCGCAGACACCTCCTGCCACCTCGGGCTCGACATAGGCTCCACCACGGTCAAGGCCGTCCTGCTCGATGCCGGCGACCGGGTCCTCTTCAGCAAGTACGCGCGCCACTTTTCGGATGTGCGCGGCTGCACGGCCGCGCTTCTGCGCGAGATGGGCGCCCTGGGCGCGGAACGGCCCTGCCGCGCGGCCATCTCCGGTTCCGGCGGCATCTCGCTCGCCGGGGAGCTGGGCCTGCCCTTCATTCAGGAAGTGCTCGCCAGCAGCCTCGCCATCGGCAGAAAAATTCCGGATGCGGACGCGGTCATCGAACTCGGCGGCGAGGATGCCAAGCTCATCTTCCTCACCGGCGGCGCCGAACAGCGGATGAATGAGACCTGCGCCGGGGGCACGGGCGCCTTCATCGACCAGATGGCGGCCTTCATCGGGACGGACGCGGGCGGCCTCGACCGGCTTGCCCTGCGCCACACGACCATCTATCCCATCGCCTCGCGCTGCGGCGTTTTCGCCAAAAGCGACATCCTGCCCCTGCTCAACGAGGGCTGCGCGCGCGAGGATATTGCCGCCTCCATCATGCAGGCGGTGGTCAGCCAGACCATCGGCGGCCTGGCGCGCGGCCGCCCCATCAGGGGCAAGGTGGTCTTTCTCGGCGGCCCGCTCTTCTTTCTCGCCTCGCTGCGGGAGCGCTTCACGGCTCTGCTGCCCGACATGACGGAAGCGGTTTTCCCCGAGGATGGGCATTTCTTCGTGGCGCTGGGCGCGGCCTGGCATGCGCGGGACATGGCGCCCCCCACCTTTTCCCTTGCGCGCGCGCTGGAACGGCTGGAGCACGGCGCAGCGCCGGACGGCTGCGGGCGCCTGCCCGCCCTGTTTGCCACCGAGGAAGAGCGCAGCGCCTTTGCCGCCCGCCACGCCGGCCGCACCGTCACGGAACTGGAGCTGGAACAGGCCGAAGGCGACGCCTGGCTCGGGTTCGACTGTGGCTCCACCACCATCAAGGCCGCGCTCATCGACGCGGAAGGCCGGCTTCTCTATTCCTTCTATGAAGCCAACAAGGGCGACCCGCTCACGGCGGCGCTGGGCGTGCTGGCGGAGATATACCGCCGCAAGCGCCCGGAGCTGACCATCCGCGCCGCCGCGGCCACCGGCTACGGAAGCGCCCTGCTGACCGCCGCCCTGCGCCTGGACGCCGACGAGGTGGAGACGGTCGCCCATTTCACGGCCGCGTCCTTTTTCGAGCCGCGGGTCTCCTTCATCCTGGACATCGGCGGGCAGGACATCAAGTGCATGCGCGTGCGCGACGGCGTCATCGACCGCATCAGCCTCAACGAGGCATGTTCCGCGGGCTGCGGCTCCTTCATCGAGAATTTCGCGGAGTCCCTGCGCATGCCGCTGCCGGAATTCGTGGCCGCGGCCCTGGCCGCCCCCTCGCCGGTGGACCTGGGCACACGCTGCACGGTTTTTATGAATTCCAAGGTCAAGCAGGCGCAAAAGGAAGGCGTGGCCGTGGGCGACATCGCCGCGGGGCTTTCCTGGGCCGTGGTGCGCAACGCCATCTTCAAGGTGATGAAGATCAGCCACACCGCGGAACTCGGAGACTGTGTGGTGGCCCAGGGGGGCGCCTTCCGCAACGACGCCCTGCTTCGCGCCCTGGAGCTGGAACTGGGCGTCAGGGTCACAAGGCCGGGCATCGCGGGCATCATGGGGGCCTTCGGCGCGGCGCTCATCGCCCGCAAGCGCGGCCCCGCCGACGGCGCGCGCAGCGCCCTCATCGGGCCGGACGCGGTGGCCGCGTTCAGCGCCCGCACGGCCACCACACGCTGCCGGCGCTGCTCCAACGCCTGTTTGCTCACGATCACCACCTTCGGGGACGGGCGCCGCTTCATCTCCGGAAACCGTTGCGAGCGCGGCGCCGAACACGAGCCCCAGCGCCGCCCCAATCTCTATGCCTACAAGCAGCGGCGCCTTTTCGAACCCTATACGCCGCTTGCGCCGGAACAGGCGCCGCGGGGCGGCATCGGCATCCCGCGCGCCCTGAACATCTTCGAGAATTATCCGCTCTGGTTCACCCTGTTCACCAGACTGGGCTTTCGCGTGGAGCTTTCCGCCCCCTCCTCCAAGGAACTTTTCTACCGGGGCCATGACACCATCCCCTCGCAGACGGTCTGCTATCCCGCCAAACTCTCGCACGGACATGTGCGCGACCTTGTGGACCGGGGGCTCAGGACCATCTTCTTCCCCTGCGTCCAGCGGGAACAGAAAGGCGCCGGTTTCGGGGGCGCCGGCTACAACTGTCCGGTGGTCATCGGGTATCCCGAACTGCTTGCGCGGAACATGGGCATTCTCGAAGAGGCGGGAGTGACATTCATCCATGCCTTCCTGCCACTGGAACGCGAGCTGCTGGGGCGCCGCCTGCGCAGGATACCCTTCTTTGCCGACATTCCGGCCGCCGAGATGGAGGCCGCCGTCCAGGCCGGGTTTGACGAAATGGACGCCTTTCGCCGCGACATCCGGGCTGCGGGCGAAAGCGCCCTGGCCGAGCTTGCCGAGACCGGGGAAATGGGGCTTGTCCTTGCCGGACACCCCTACCACACGGACCCGGAGATCCACCATGGCGTGGCCGAACTCGTCACCTCCTGCGGCCTCGCCGTGCTCACCGAAGATTCCGTGGCCCATCTCATGCCCGACCCCGGACCCCTGCGCGTGGTGGACCAGTGGGCCTATCATTCCCGGCTCTACCGTGCGGGCGCCCTGGCAACGGCGGTGGACAACCTCGCCGTGCTCCAGTTGCTCTCCTTCGGTTGCGGGCTGGACGCCGTGACCTCGGACCAGCTGGAGGAGATCGTCCGCAAGGGCGGCCGCCTCTATGCGCAGATCAAGGTGGACGAGGGGGCCAACCTCGGCCCCGCGCGCATCCGCATCCGCTCGCTCCTCGCGGCCATGCGCGAACAGCGGGAACAACGGCAACAGCGGGAAGCGCGGGAAGCAGACGCCAGGGCAAAGGCGGCGCCGCGGGACCGGCGCCCGGGGCTGTCAACGGCTCCGGCCGGAACCGGCGCGTCCCGCCCCGCCTGCTGGAGAGGCGCGGGCCTGCCCCCCGACTCTGGCGATACCGCCCCTGTATTCACGCGGGACATGCGCCACACCCACACGCTGCTGGTGCCGCAGATGTCGCCCATGCACTTCCAGTTCGTGCGCGAGATATTCGCGTCCGAAGGCTATGACGCCGTGCTTTTGCCCAGCGTCAGCCGCAAGGCCATTGAGCTGGGCCTGCGCCATGTGAACAACGATGCCTGCTATCCGGCCATCGTGGTCATCGGCCAGTTGCTGGAGGCCGTGCTGAGCGGCAGGTTCGACACGAACAAGGTGGCCCTGGTCATTTCCCAGACCGGGGGCGGCTGCCGGGCCACCAACTATGTGGGCTTTCTGCGCAAGGCCCTGCAGGACGCCGGGCTGGGGCACATCCCCATTGCCTCGTTTTCCACCAATATCCAGTCGCCGGGCATCAAGCTCACGCCGCGTCTTTTCAAGCGGATGATCATGACCGGGCACTACGGCGACGCGCTCATGCGCATGGTCCACCGCCTGCGCCCCTATGAACGGGAACCGGGCATGGCGGAGGCGCTGGCCCGTTCCTGGTCGGAAAAAGCCCGGGAGAATATCACGACCGGGGGCATCCTGCGTTTTCAGCGGAACATGCTCGCCATGATCCGCGAATTCGACCGCATGCCGCTCCGCACGGAAGAACGCCGCCCGCGCGTGGGCATGGTGGGCGAGATACTGCTCAAGTATCACCCTGACGCCAACAACAATGCCGCCCGCATCATCGAGGAGGAAGGCGGCGAGGCGGTGGTGACGGACCTCATGGATTTCCTGCTCTACAATTTTTACGACCATGTCTTCAATTACAAGCACCTTGCCGGCTCACGCAAAGACGCGCGCGTGGCCATGGCGGGCATTGCCTTTCTTGAGTTCACGCGGCTCTGCATGCGCTTCGGCTTCAGCCGCAGCCGGCGCTTCAGCGCGCCCGCCCGTTTTCATGAACTGCGCGCGCGGACGCGCAACCTCATTTCCCTCGGGCATCAGACAGGCGAAGGCTGGCTGCTTGGCGCCGAAATGGTACGCATGCTCGAAAGCGGCGTCAGCGGCATCCTCTGCATGCAGCCCTTTGGCTGCCTGCCCAACCATATCGTGGGCAAGGGCCTGATCCGCGAGCTCAAGCGCCGCTATCCCGGGGCCACCATCACCGCCCTCGACTACGATCCCGGCGCAAGCGAGGTCAACCAGATCAACCGCATCAAACTCATGATGCGCGCGGGCTTTCACGAGGCGGGAACAGGCGCCGGCCGGGCACCGGCGTAAGGCCCGCATGGCGGCATCCGCAGCATCCGCGGCACGGCCCAAAGCCAAGGAGTGCATCCGAATCGGGAACATGCTTGCCAGCAAGAATTTTTTATGCCATAACGCTCGTGTACCTGCGGCAGCCTGCCGCGTGATCAAGTGGGGAACTCGGCCGGAATGGGTTCCGGCTGGCCGACGTCAGGGCAATCCCGTCCCGTCGAGTGAGACTATCTGTCCAAGGAGGACACGCATGGCTGAGATTACCTTTAAAGGGAAAAGCTTCGAGGTTGACGAAGACGGCTTCCTGCTCCGCTTCGATGACTGGTGCCCGGAGTGGCTGGAATATGTGAAGGAGTCCGAAGGTATCGCCGACATTACCCCTGATCACCAGAAGATCCTCGACTTCCTCCAGGATTACTACCGCAAGAACGGCATCGCGCCCATGGTGCGCATCCTGTCCAAAAACACCGGGTTCAAGCTCAAGGAAATCTACGAGCTCTTCCCCTCCGGTCCCGGCAAGGGCGCCTGCAAGATGGCCGGCCTGCCCAAGCCCACCGGCTGTGTGTAGTCCGCGCTGCTGTTTCTCCCGATTTGCACAAAACCCCCGGCGAAAACCGGGGGTTTTTTCGTTCATGCAAAGAAACGCGGGGGCCACGGCTCCCGCGTTTCTCTCTCATGGATACCAGGCGTTCACCCCTGGAGAAAACGACCGGAACAACCGCGCCCCGCGCGGAAAACCTCCTGCGAAAGTTTCGCGGTGCGGACAAAAAAACATCCCGCGCGGTTCCCGGCCCAGGGGAAAGGCTAAAACTTCGGGAACAATCCCGGTTCTTTCGCCTGAAGCTTCTTCAAAACTTCCTTTGCCATTTCCTGTTCGCCAAAGATGGTCACCACGGCAGCCGCCTTGCCGTTGGCGCCGACCCAGGCGCGGCCCTTTGCGCGCTGCCTGGTAAAATCGAATTCCTGAAGGCCGTCCTTTTCCGTCAGCTCTCCGACGGTCGCGCCGTCCTTCTGCATATTGGCGCGCATATTGCCGGCAATTTCCGCTGCGCTCATGTTGGCCTTCATGACATTGATGGCAATGGCCCCGTTCTTCCTGGGGCTGCCGAGAATGACATCCACACTTCCCCCGCGCGATCTGACGGGCTTGAGCAGCGTCCAGCCATTGTCGAGGGGCAGGCTGAAATACTCCGTCCTGATTTCCCGCGGCTGCTGCGTGGCGGTGGGTTGCGTCTGCGTCTGCTCCTGCGGCGCCTGATGACGGGGCGAGCGGACCCTGGCCTGCGCCATATCGCACAGGGCAACGGCCAGCGCCAGCACCAGAGCCACACCACACACTTTCATGAACGTTCTCATGTTTCCTCCCCGCTGCTCATGGCGGACATGTATAAAGTACAGCATTCATCCTTCCGGAGCGCCGACACGCCGTGCGCCCTGCGGCAGCACCACGCCAGATATGACTGCCTGCGGCCCCCGATACCCGGCAACGGAAGAAACATAGCGCGCATTTCCCCGACGCGCCAGTGCCCGGGGTGGGAAGTTCCGCGCTGCGCAAGGGCACTCGCCATATTTACGCCCTCCGGCGTATGGGCTATGTAGCAGATGACTCCGGCAATCTGTCCCCATGGACCGGAGTTGCGGCACTGCGGGAAAGGCTTCCGCATGGCCGGATCGGCACGGTTCTGTAGAAACTTGGGAGGAGAGCATGAAAACGCTTGTATTCTGCCTGATCGCCCTCGGCCTTTCCGCAAATGCCATCGCCTTTGCCCCCGATGGAAAGGATGCAACAAGCAAACCGGAATCCTATTATTCCACCAATGCCGAGGGACTGGACAGCATCGCCATCCTGCCGCCGCCTCCGGCTTTTGACAGCCTGGAATTTCTCCTGGATCAGGCAAAATATCAGGAAGGTCTGCAACTCCGCAAAGGAGAACGGGGCGAAATGGCCGTCCTCGACGCTATTTCGCCCAAGGTCAATGAATCGCTCTCAAAGCCGTTCGGCATCGACATCAATGCCGAAAACACGCCGGAGCTGTACAAACTCATCACCAATCTGCGCGGAGAACTGGGCGACATGGCCTGCCGTGCCGCCAAACGCAAATATTTTCGCACGCGGCCCTATGTCATGTACAACGCGCCGACCTGCTATCCCAAGGATGAGGAACGCCTGCGGGAAAACGGTTCCTACCCTTCCGGGCACAGCGCCCGCGGCTGGGCCGTGGCCCTCATCCTGTCGGAAATCAATCCGGCCAACAAGGAAGCCATCCTCAAGCGCGGCTTCGACATGGGACAGAGCCGCGTGATCTGCGGCTATCACTGGCAGTCCGATGTCAATGCCGGGCGCCTCGCCGGCGCGGCCGCCGTTGCCCATCTGCACGCCAATGCCGCCTTCATGGAACAGCTGAACAAGGCCAAGGCCGAATTCGCCAGGCTCCAGAAAGAAGGAAAGATCAAAAAGGTGCAATAACGGCGCGGCGCCGCCCGGTTCCCTTCACTTCGGCCGCGCCTGCCGGGAAGGCGCGCTGTCTCCCGGCAGCGGAGTACCCGGACGAAATAAGAAAGCCCCGGATTCGCAAGAATCCGGGGCTTGAATATATTTGCGGCGCGCGCCTTTTTCTCCCCGGCTCCCTCTTGACTCTATATTGGCTATAGGCCGTATCGTCAGGATGCCGCCAGAGGCGGTCGGGCGGTGGCCTGCGTATGCGCCGCCCTGCAACTTTCCGACAGGAGGAAGAACATGCAGTTTCAGGAAATCCGCGGCGCAACGAGCATCGTGACGTTTGGCGGCCTTCGCCTTCTTGTGGACCCTTTTCTGGCGCCCAAGGGGAATTTTCCTCCCGTGCCGTCGCCCTACAATGAGTTTCCAAACCCTCTGGTGGAGCTGCCGCTCCCGATTGAACAAATCGTCACTGTGGATGCGGTCATTGTCACCCACATGCACCATTTTGACCACTTTGACGATGCTGCCGCCAGGCTGCTTTCCAAATCGCTGCCTGTATTCGTGCAGTCAGAGGCAGAGGCAGCGGATATGCGGGCGCTTGGCTTTGGCAATGTCTCGGCATTGTGCCCGGAAGGCACGGATTTTCGCCATGTCCGCATATTCAGGACGGATGCCCTCCACGGTGATGGCACAACCGCGGACTACTATTACCAAAAATTCGGCCTGCCCGCCGCAGCGTGCGGTTTTGTCCTGAGCACAGAGGGAGAACCCGTTTTCTATGCGGCGGGCGATACTCTCTGGTTCGTCGGCGTACAGGCGGCCATTGCCCGCTTTCACCCTCAAATCATTGCCCTCAATGCGGCCAATGCGCAGATGTATGACGGCACGCCCATCCTCATGGGCGTGGACGGAGTTCAGGAAGTGGCGAAAGCCGCTCCGTGGGCCACATTGATAGCCACCCACATGGATGCGGTCAATCACGCCCGTCTTGATCGCGCGACCCTGCGCGCTGTTGCGCCCACGGCAGGCGTGGGGTCGGTGGGCAATCCCCGCGTGCTGAATGTTCCACTTCCCTCTGAGGGGGGCGGCATTCCGCGCCATGCGGGTGTGTGACGCGCGGGGTGTGGGGAAGAAGGCGGGCTTAAACGCGCAACGCCCCGGCACCATGTGGAGCCGGGGCGTTGGTAAAGATTTGGCAGCGACCTACTTTCCCGCGCGAGAGCGCGCAGTATCATCGGCGAGGAAGAGCTTAACTGCCGAGTTCGGAATGGGGTCGGGTGTACCCTCTTCTCCGTGGCTGCCAAAAGCCGGTGACGGGCGCTGTGCGCATTCCCGGAGCTCTTTCGGGGATTTCTCCCCGCCGGGCCGTCAAAATATAATTGACAGGGAATGGAAGGTAATTTCAGAGACAAGTCTCACGGGCTATTAGTACTGGTCAGCTCCACCCCTCACGGGGCTTCCACCTCCAGCCTATCGACGTGGTCGTCTGCCACGGCCCTTCAGGACTTGCGTCGGGGAGAACTTATCTTGAGGCAGGCTTCCCGCTTAGATGCTTTCAGCGGTTATCCCTTCCGCACATAGCTAC
>URHE01000047.1 GCA_900547595.1 uncultured Desulfovibrio sp. | reverse complement strand
GCATTCCGGGGGCGGCGGATGCCTCCGGGACGGCGGGAGCGCGCCCCGTTGCCCCGCGCGCGGATTGGGGCTATGCTGACGCATTGCGCCTGACAGCCGCGGCCATGGAAAGCGCGCTCCTGATCCTGGAACAGGAGGCCGGTCCTGCGGGGGGGCCTTCCGCGGGGCGCCCGGCATGGCGGTGCGGGGGCGCGGGCTTCATCCGTTTCGGGGCCGCGCCCGGAAACGGCGCCCCCACGGGGGAAGGCGGCGCGGGTGCGTGCCCCGGCGCGACGCCTGGCCTTGAAGTGCGGCGCACCTGGGACGACGGGAAGCGCGTCCGTTTCGACGCGCAGATTGCCGGAACCGATGGCACTGTTCCGCTGACGCTGCACCATCTGGAATTTGAACGGCCGGACGGCGCCCTGTGAGCCGTGCGCCCGGTCGCCCTTTCGGCATGCGGGGCGGCGTTTTGTTCCGCCTGGCGCGGCGCTGACGCCGATAGTATGCACAGAACGCAGACCGCACGCAGGCGGTTTGAAGGATACACGCCCATGAGCCGTTTCTTTTCGTTTTTCCGCGTCGGGACGCGCGGCGCGCTTTCCGGACATGGCGCCGCCGCCGGGGCGCTGCGCCGCGCAATGCCGATGGTGCTCGCGGTGGCCGTTCTGCTCACCGGGGCCTGCGCTTCCAACAAGGCGGGGCTCAAGTCTCCGGAACTGCCCGCGCGGCACTGGCTGGACGAGGCGCCCGGCGTGCCCGTGGAGAACAAGGACAAGCTTGAGGCCGCGATCCCCAATCTGTACGATCCTTCCAAGAATTTCAGCTTTGAGGACTGCGTGTTCCTGACCATCCAGCAGTCGCCCCTGCTCGTGAACAGCGCGGTCGATCTGGAGATCAAGCGCGTGGCGCTCACCAACGCGGTATGGAAGTATCTGCCCGAACCGCGCATGACGCTGACGGTTTCCAACAACCTCACCCGCTATAACATGGATACCCATGATACGCCGGGCGATTACGGGCGCACCAAGCTGCGCGCCGGGTTTTACGCGGCCTTCCCCAATCCGGTGGCCACCTATTTCGAGCATCAGGTGCAGAAGGCCCTGGTCAATGTGGCCATTTCCACCCACCGCAAGGCCGTGGGCGAGGTCATCTACAAGATCGCCCAGTCGTACCTCAAGCTGGAGGCGCAGCGCAGGATCCTCGCCGTGGAAAAGGAACTCCTGCCGCTCGGCAAGACGCTTGTGGCCTACTGGCAGCAGGTGGAAGTGGTGGAAGGCCGGCAGGGTGTCGCCCTTGACGTGGCCAACCAGCGCCAGCGCGAGCGCGAGCTGACCGTCGAAAAGACCAATATGGAAGAGGTCATGCAGCGCACCCAGCTCAAGATCATCGCCGGGGTGGAGCCGCAGCAGCGCCTCAATGTGGACGCGGAGAGCGCCAACGGCATTCTGGCGGGCTTTGACGGCCACGCCCTCAAGTGGGAGGACCGCTGGAGCTGCACCGAGGACGATCTTCTGCTGCGCGCGCAGGTCAAGCTCAATGATTTCAACATTATGGTGGCCTGGGCGCAGTATATTCCCGACATGACGCTCCAGATCAACAATTACCCGCCGGCGGGCCAGTACCAGCCCCCGCACGGTCAGGAAGACACCTTTCTGCATCTGAACTTTGATTTTCCGCTCATCGACTGGGGGCGCCGCTACCGCGACGTCCAGACGGCCCGCATGCGCAAGGCCCAGGCGTTCCACGAGATGGCGCGCAAGCGCACGGAGTATTCCAACAAGTGGCTCCAGGCCGAGCAGCATGTGGCGCTTGCCGCGACGCAGCTCAAGCTGGAAAAGACCCGGCTCGACACCGCGGAAATGCAGTACAAGGAGGCGCGCATCTCCTTTGACGAGGGCACCGCGGAACTGCCGGACATGGTCAGCCGCCAGGAAGCGGCCACCAATGCGCGCATCGCCTATATCCAGGCCGAGCTGGACTACAGGCTCGCCCAGCTGGAATGGATGTATCTCGCCAACCTGCTTCAGGAGCGGTTCCTCGGGCTGCCCGCCAAGGAGATTCTCTGATGTTCCGCGCCATTTGCGCCCCGCGTGGCGTTCTGTGTCCGTTGGCCGCCGTTGTGTGCGCGGCTGTCCTGCTTTTTGCCGCCGAGTCCCGCGCCGCCGAGGCCGTCATCCTCACGGGCAAGGTGGTGACGACGGTTTCGCGCGCCGTGCCCATGCCGTTCAACGCCGTGGTGGACAAGGTGCTCGTCCAGCCCGGCGAGGCCGTGGAGGAGGGGGCGCCGCTCATGCGCTACCACCTTCAGGACGAGGCGGAGCGCATCCTCCAGCGGGAAGTGACCAACGGCGCCGGCACCGAGGATCTCAAGAGCCAGGTGCTGGACCTGGAGCGCCAGCTGGCGCAGACCAGCGCCGAGCGCAACAAGGCGCGCCAGCTCGTGGCCTCCGGCCTCGGTTCCCGGCAGGCGCTTGCGCGGCTGGAAGACAGCGTGGCTTCGCTGCGCGACCGCATCGGCCTCCTCCAGTCCACCATCCGCAAGAATGAGAGCAACTTCGCGGCGCGGCTCAGGGAACTGGGGGGCTATTACGGCCAGCCCATCACCGAGGGCGAGGAACTTCCCGACAGCCTGGTGCTCACCTCGCCCATCAGCGGCTATGTCCTCTCGCTGGACGCGAAGCTCAATCCCGGCAATCTGGTGGCCGCGGGCTCCACGCCCATCCAGGTGGGGCAGCTCAATCCCGTCCTTATCCAGGTGCCCGTCTACGAGGCGGACGTCAACACCATCAGGGTTGGCGACAGGGCCGAGGTGGAGATACCCTCCCTCGGCGACCGGAAGTTCACGGGCATCGTGAGCGAGATCTCCTGGATATCCACGGATATGAATGTGGGCAATCCCTCCTACTATACGGTCGAGCTTACCGTGCCCAACCCGGAACTGGTGCTCAAGCCGGGCTTCAAGGCGGTGGTGCGCTTCGGGGGAGGCGGGCAAGCGGCGGCCCAATGAAGCTCAAGAGCATACCCCGCCGCCTCGGCTACATTCTGGGCGCGCAATGGACGCGCGACCTTTCCTGGACAGCGTTCACCATCCTGCTTGCCCGGCGCAGCCCGGACATTCTCGGCCAGATCGTCCTGGCGCTCACCTTCGGCTATCTGGTCAAGACCGTGGCCGATGTGGGCCTCAACGACTTTCTTCTTTCCACGTTCGCCCGGCGCGAGGGGCGGCCCCGCGCGCTGCTCGGCGAGGTGAGCTGGCTCAAGCTCGCCGTGCTGGCCGCGGCGCTCGGCGTCACCTGGCTCGTGACGGGCTGGCAGGACTACAGCCCGGAGCTCCGGCTCGTGGTCCTCGCCATTGCCGCCGGTCTGGGCCTGGACGCGGTGGCCGATTCCTTTTTCAATCTCTGTCAGGCGCGCGGCCGCCAGGATGTGGAGATGCGCATCCGCGTGCCTTCCGCCCTGGTGGGCATCGGCTATGGCATCGTCTGCGTGCTCGCGGGCGCGCCGCCGCTGGCCATCGCCCTGTTCAAGCCCCTTGAGGCCATGCTCGCCATCGGCCTCTCCCTGCTGGCGCTCGGGCGCAATCCCCTTGCGGGCGTGGGGCTTGCGGGCATGTTCCATCTGGCCCGCCAGATGCGCCACGGCCTCATCTTTACGGGCATGGCCGCCTGCGCCATGTTCTATAATAAGATCAATGTCATCTTTCTGAAAAATTACGGCGGCGACGCGGACGTGGGGGGCTACGGCGTGGCCTGGGAGACGGTGGAGGGGCTTTCCGTGCTTGTCTCCAGCGCCCTGCTCGGCAAGGTCATCTTTCCGCTGCTGGCGCGGCTCTGGCAGGAGAGCCGGACGGCCTTCCGCCGTCTGGCCGGGCAGACGGCCCGCTCCCTCTGGGCCGCGTCCCTGCCGGTGATCTTTCTCATCTGTGTGGAAAGCGACCGCATCCTGCCCTTCATCTACGGGCCGGACTATATCCGCGCCGTGACCGCCCAGCAGCTGCTCACGCCCTGCCTTGCCACGGCCTTTCTGCACAACCTCGCGGCCTACGCCATGATCGGCATGCGCCGCCACAAGCTCCTGTTCGGCTTTTATCTCAGCGGCCTGGCCGTCAATATCGTCTGCTGCTGCACGCTCATTCCGGCAAGTCCGCTGGTGGGCGCGGCCCTTTCCCTGACCATCACCAAGGTGTGGGTGGCCATCCTCACGGTCAGCTATTTCCAGTGGGCGGCGCGGCCCATGAGCCTGGGCCAGTGGGCGCTCATGGGCGCGTGCGCGGCCGCCAGCGTGGGCCTGTGGTGGAGCCTGGGGCGTGTGTTCCCGCGCGAGGTGGCGGAACTGGCCGGTCTGGCCCCCCTGCTCGCGCTTTTCTGGCGCTGGCGGCCCCCGCCGCCCTTCGAGAAGGCGCGGGAAGCCGGGCATTGACGCTGGTCCCGGCAGCGGCTAGGCTCACGCCATGGAACATCCTTCGCGGCCCCTGCGGCGCCGTTTCCTCCAGGGCGCGGCGGCTCTTGCCGTGAGCGCGCTGCTGCCCGGCCCGGAAGCTCCCCGCGCGGCGGACACGGCGCGAGCCATGGCCACCGTCATCGACGTGGACGCCTGCGACGGCTGCGGCGCCTGCGTCGCCGCCTGCCGGGCGCGGAATCTCGCCCGCGTGCCGCTGCCCGTCCGCCCCATTCCCCAGCCGTATCCCCCCGGCGTCCGCATCCAGGACTGGTCGGACCGGCGCGATGTCACCGACTGCCTCACCCCGTACAACTGGCTGTATCTCCAGTCCTGCACGGTCCGCACAGACGGCGGCACGCGCAGGATATTTCTGCCCCGGCGCTGCATGCAGTGCGTCAATCCGCCCTGCGTCAACCTGTGTCCCACCGGGGCCGCCCGGCAGCGCGCCACGGGCGCCGTCTATATCGACGGAGACTCCTGTCTGGGGGATGGCCGCTGCATCCGGTTCTGTCCGTGGATGATCCCGCGCCGCCAGTCGGGCGTGGGGATATATCTCGACCTGGCGCCGCGTTTTCTCGGCAACGGGCGGGTCTTCAAGTGCGATTATTGTCAGGACCTGCTCGCGGAGGGCAAGGCGCCCGCCTGCGTGACGGCCTGCCCCCGCAAGGCGCAGCACTTCGGGCCGCGGGAGGAGATGCTGGCGCTTGCCGGAAGGCTCGTGGGGGAGCGCAACGGCGACCTCTACGGCATCAATGTCAACGGCGGCACCAATACGCTCTATGTGTCGGCGCTGCGGTTCCGCGACATCGAGGTGGAGCTGCTCCGGCAGGACCAGATCGGCATCGGGCGTCCGAGCCTGCGGCCAGCGGGCGCGAGCATGACAAGGGAAAATGACCTGCTCGGCCCGGTGCTGGTCGCGCCCCTTGCCGGCGCCGGGCTCGCCTGCCTGCGCCTCTGGCGCGACCGCCAGAAAGGACGGCGGCCATGAGAGAGCGCGGGCCGCTGTTTTCCTCCCTTTTCCTCGTCCTGTGGAGCCTCGCCGTGGCGGCGGCGCTGCTGAGCGGCTTTGCCCACCTTCCCCTTGCCTACCGCTACGGGCTCATCGACACCTGGAACACCTCGCCCACGGTGATCCATTACTGGGCGGCGGCGGCCGTGCTCCTGCTCGGCAGTTACGCCGGTGTGGTCTGGTACGGCGAAAGCGGGCGCCGTTTCCGCCTCAGCGCGTGGGGGCGGCTGCGCGTTATCCTGGTGCTTCTGCTGGCGGTGAGCGGCATCATCCTCATCCTCCACAATCTGGAGGACACGTCCGTGTACGGGGGCGCCTATGCGGTCTGCAAGCTCGGCCATCTGGCGTGCGCCGCGCTCTTCACGCTCTTTCTGCTGCTCCGCTGCTGCCTGCGCCTGACCGGGCGCGGCCGCTGCGTCCTGCCGCTGCCCCGCGACGGGCGCGGCGGGCGTTCGGCGTCCCCGCGTTCCTGATTCTTCCCGCGGGTGTTTCCCGTTCTTCTTCCGGGGTGTCGTTGAGAGCAATAGGCTATTAATTGCAAGTCCCGCATCTTGTCTTGTCTCCCGGATAATGCTGTGTTCACAACACGTTGTCATTCCGGGGGAAGCATGAAAAAGCGCTGTCTCTGCCTTTTCTGTCTGGCGTTCGTCCTCCTGGCCTCCGCCGCCCGCGCTGCGGACGGCTTCACCAAAGACGCCGCGGCGTTTGGCCCCGCGCCCATCCCGCCTGCGGAACAGGGCCTGCAGACCGTGGTCGCCACGCCGCTCATGACGGTCGGCGGCAATCGCCACATTCTGGAAGGGGCGGTGTTTGACCGCGCGGGCACGCTCTATTTCTGCGATGTCACCGGCCGGAAGATCCGCACGCTGACGCCGGAAAACGAGGTGGCCGACCATGTGGCTTTCGAGGCGTTTGCTCCCAGTGGGCTGGCCTTTGGCCCGGACGGCAGGCTCTTTGTGGCGGCCAAAGACCCGACGGGCACGAAGGGGTATATCCTGGCGGTCTCCGGGCCGGAGAAAACCGTGGACGTCATCGTCGATGCCGACAGGGGCTTCCTGCCCAATGATCTGGTCTTTGATGCCAGGGGCGGCATCTATTTCAGCGACTGCAAGGGGTCGGGCACGGTTTCCGGCGGCGGCATCGTCTATCTGGCGCCGGACCTGAAAACGTTCACCACGGTCGTCCCCGCTATGGGGCAGGCCAACGGCGTTGCCCTGAGCCCGGACGACTCGGTCGTCTGGGCCACCGAATACGCCCGCGAGCAGTTGCACAGGACCACCGTGCGCAACGCCACGGAGCGTGTGCCCTTCCGCTCGCATATCCCCTATCGCTTTGTGGGGCGCGGGCCGGATTCCATGCGCGTGGATGCGGACGGCAATGTCTATGTGGCCATGATGTCGCAGGGGCGCGTCCTGATTTTCAATCCCAACGGCTTTCCCATCGGGCAGATACTGCTGCCAGGCCGCGAGCAGGGGGAAAATCTGCTGTCCACGAGCCTGGCCATCCATCCGCAGAAAAAGGAAGTGCGCATCGTGAGCAGCAATGCGCCGGAGAGCGGCAGCGCCGACGCCGTGATTTTCGCGGCGCCCGCCTTCGCCCCCGGCATCAGGCCCAACAGGTAGCTTTGCGCCATTGTCTACGGGAGGGGAAAATGAACACGATCCTTGTGGCCTACTTTTCCGCGACAGGCACCACGGCGCGCGTGGCGCACCGGCTGGCCGAGGCCGCGGGCGCCGACCTGTACGCCATTGAGCCCGCGCGGCCCTACAGCGCGGCGGACCTCAACTGGCATGACCGCCAGAGCCGCTCCAGCCGCGAAATGGCCGACGCCGCCTGCCGGCCGGCCCTGGCGGGCGCCGTGCCGGACATGGCCGCCTATGCCGCCATCTTCGTCGGCTTCCCCATCTGGTGGTACCAGGCGCCGCGCATCATCGAAACCTTTGCGCGGAGCGGAGATTTCAGCGGCAAGACATTGATCCCCTTTGCCACCTCGGGCGGAAGCCCCCTGGGCGAAAGCGGCGCTATTCTGGAAAAGCTCTGCCCCGGCAGCCGCTGGCTCGCGGGGCGCAGGCTGGACGCGGGCGTCTCCGCGCAGGCCCTGCGCGCCTGGGTCCGGGAACTGGGCATCGCCTCCGGGGAGGAACGATGATGCGGAACATGCTGCGAAAAGACACATCGGCGTGGCTGGGCCGCGCGGTGGCCGCGCTGGCCGCGCTTGTCTGGCTTGCTGCGGCGGCGCCCGTGACGGCTGCGGCCCGTACTGATGCGGCCCCTACTGATGCAGGAGGAACGAGCATGGACAGGGTGCGGACAGCGGAAACGAACCGGGCCAAATGGCTGGGCGACACGCCGTCGCCGCTTGCGGAGACGGACCCCGAACTTGCGGCCATGCGCGACCGCCTCGTCTATGGCGAGATCCTCGATCAGGGCACGCTGGATACGCGGCAGGCCGCGCTGGTGACGCTGGCCGCCCTGACGGCAAGCCAGGCGCTGGCGCCCCTGGAGGCGCAGGCCGGGGCCGCGTTGCGCGTGAGCGCGAGCGCCGCGGACATCCGCGAGACCCTCTACCAGTGCGCGCCCTATGTGGGCTTTCCTCGGGTGGAGGCGGCGCTGGCCGTGGTCAATCCCGTGCTGAAAGCGCACGGCGCCGCGCTGCCGCTGGAAAAGCAGGCCACGGTGGACGAGAAGACGCGCCTTGCCGACGGCATCGCCGTGCAGAAAAAAATCTTCGGCGCCGAACACATCGACGCCCTGCGGGCCAACGCCCCTGAAGGGCAGAAGGCGATCATCGCCAACTACCTGAGCGCCTTCTGCTTCGGCGATCTCTATACTCGCAGGGTCCTTGACCTCAAAATGCGCGAGCTCGTCACCTTCAGCGCCATCGTGGCCCTCGGCGGCTGCGATCCGCAGGCGCGGGCGCACGCCGCGGCCAATGTCAATGTGGGCAACAGCAAGCAGAATCTTGTGGATGCGCTGGCGGTCATGCTGCCGCTCATCGGCTTTCCGCGCACGCTCAACGGCCTTGCCGCCGTCAATGCCGCCGTGCCCGAACAGACGCGCTGACACGCGCCCGGCGCCTGCCGGAAACTCGCGGAGGGACCCCATGGACAGACGAATGTTTCTCAAGGGCGGCGTGGGCCTCATGGCGGCCATGGCCGCGGCCGCGCGCATCTCTCCCGCCTGGGCCGCCGCCCAGGACCCGGCCAATATCCGCAATTTTCATCCGGAAATGCGCTACCGCCCCCACGGGCTGACCGGCGTGGCCGTGTCCGCCCTGGGCTTCGGCATGCTGCGCCTGCCCCTGCTGGCGGACGGCAAGACCGTGGACGAGGCGCGGACCATCGCCATGCTGCGCCACGCCATCGACCACGGCCTCAACTATGTGGACACGGGCTATGTCTATCTCGGCGGCCAGAGCGAGGCCGTGACCGGCAAGGCCCTTTCCGGCGGCTACCGTGACCGGGTCTGGCTGACGTCCAAGTCGCCCTGGTGGATCATGGAACGGCCCGAGGACTTTGAAAAATTCTTTGACGAATCGCGCCGCCGCCTGAACACGGACGTCATCGACTTTTACCACATCCACATGATCATGCACCGTGGCTGGAAGGACAAGGTGGTGCCCTTCAGGCTCATCGACAGGATGATGGAGCTCAAGGCGCGGGGCGGCATCCGCTTCGCGGGCTTTTCCTTCCATGACGGGGTGCCGCTCTTCAAGCGCGTGGTGGACGCCAATCCCGGCTGGGATTTCTGCCTCATCCAGCAGAACTATCTGGACACCGAGCACGAGGCCGGCCTGGTGGGCCTCAACTACGCGGCGGCCAACGGCATGGGCGTTTCCATCATGGAGCCCTTGCGCAACGGCTTTCTCGTGAAGCCGCCCGCCATGGTGCAGGCCGTGCTTGACGCCGCGCCCCGGCAACGGCCGCCCGTGGAATGGGCGTTCGACTACCTCTGGAACAAGCCGGAAGTGAGCGTGGTGGTCAGCGGCATGGGTTCCATGCAGAACGTGCGGGACAATCTGGCCTATGCCGGGCGCTCGGCGCCGGGCATGCTCGACGCCGGGGACCGGGCCGTCATCGGCCGGGCGGCCAAAGCCTACCGTTCCGCGCCCGGGGCCATCCCCTGCACGGGCTGCTACAACTGCATCCCCTGCCCGCAGAATGTGGCCATCGGCTACCTGTTCAACATGGTCTTCAATCAGTACAAGGCGGACGGCGACAGGGCGCGCGCCCACAGGCTCGTCAATTTTTCCATGTCGCCAGTGCAGCGCGGCGACAGGCCCGGGGCCTGCAACGAGTGCGGCCTCTGCCTGCCAAAATGCCCGCAGGGCATCAATATCCCGGCGGAGCTCAAGCGCGTCCGGCGCGAGCTGGAGCTCTAGCCCGCGCGGGTGCGGGAGGAACAAAATGGACCGGCGCGATTTTTTACAGACCGCGGCCCTGGCGGCCCTGGGGAGCGTCACGGCGCCGCTGGCCGCGCCCGCGCCCGGCATGGCCGCCGGCAAAGGGGAGAAAAACGCGATGAAGATACTTGTGCTCACCGGCAGCCCCAGGAAAAACGGCAATTCCACCCTGCTGGCCGAACGCTTCATGGCGGGCGCCGTGGAGGCGGGCCACAGCGTGACGCGTTTTGACGCGGCCCACAGTGACGTGCATCCCTGCATTGCCTGCAATTCCTGCGGCATGGACGGCCCCTGCGTTTTCAGGGATGATTTCGAGACCGTGCGCGGGCACATCATCCCGGCGGACATGGTGGTCTTTGCCACGCCCATGTATTATTTCGGCATTTCCGCGCAGCTCAAGGCCGTCATCGACCGTTTCTACGCCATCAACGGCAGGATCCACGTCCCCAAGCGCGCGGCCCTGCTCATGACCTATGCCAATACGGCCCCCTCCCAGGCCGCGCCCATCGCCGCGCACTACGATGTTCTTCTGGAGTATCTCGGCTGGAGCGACGCGGGCCGCGTCATCGCGCCCGGCGTCTGGACCGAGGGCTCGGTGCGGGACACGCCCTATCCGGAGCAGGCATACCGGCTGGGCGCCGGACTGCGCGGCTGAGGCGTCCTGCGCCGGGGCGGCTGCCGCGCGCCCGCGCGGGAGGAAGGATATGCGCTCTTGTCAAACAGGGCCGATGAACCTATCTTCCAAACGCGCCAGGCCGCGAAAGAACGCGGCACCGGCAGCAAGCCAAAGGAGAAACTTCCATGAATGAAAAGGTCGCGGCCCTGCTCAAGGATCAGGTCAACAAGGAATTCTATTCCGCCTATCTGTATCTGGCGTTTTCCAACTATTATTACGGCGTGAGCCTGGACGGCTTCGGGCACTGGTTTGAGGTGCAGGCCCGCGAGGAGCAGGAACACGCCATGAAGATCCTCAAGTATCTTCAGGACAATAACGAAAAGGTGACGCTGGAGGCCATTGCCGCGCCCAACGTGAGCTTTTCGGACAACAAGGCGCCGCTCACGGCAGCGCTCAAGCACGAGCAGTACGTCACCTCGCTCATCAACGCCATTTACCGCGAGGCCCGTCAGTGCGACGACTTCCGCACCTGCCAGTTCCTTGACTGGTTCATCGCCGAGCAGGGCGAGGAAGAAAAGAACACCAGCGACCTCATTGCCAAGTTCGAGCTGTTCGGCTCCGACACCAAGGGCCTGTATCTGCTCAATGCCGAGCTGAACGGCCGCGCCGACACTTCGGCGGCGGCGGAAGCGTAAGCCTTCGGCGGCGAACGGCACGTTCGCAGGGCATTCGCTCACAACGCCGTTGCGGCGGGCTCCCGGTGGAACCCGCCGCAACGGCGTTTTTTGTGGCGTTGGCGCATCCGCGGGGCGGCGGCGCGCGCTCAGGCGCCGTGCTTTTCGCGCAGCTTGCGTTCCATGCGGTTCATGAGGATGGGCGAGAGCAGGCCCACCACGCACAGCGCGATGAGCGCCCAGCACAGCGGCGTGGAAAAGAGGATGGACGGGTCGCCGTCGCTGAGCATGAGCGAGCGCCTCAGTCCCCGCTCGCCGATGGGGCCGAGGATCAGCCCCAGCACAATGGCGGTGGCGTTCATGTCGAACTTGCGCACCAGGTAGCCGATGCCGCCGAAGATGAGCATGATGGCCACTTCCACCACATTGTTGTGGATGGCGTAGGAGCCCACCACGCAGAGCAGGAAGATGGAGGGGATGAGGATGGCGTCCGACAGGCGCGCGATGTGGGCAAAGCCCTTGCAGCCGAGCATGCCGATGCCGAGCATGAAGAACTGGACCAGCACAAAGCCCGCGAAAAAGGTATAGGTCATGCCCGCATAGGTGGTGAAGAGCTCCGGCCCGGGCTGGAGGCCGTGGATGATGAGCCCGCCCATGAGCACCGCCGTGACCGATTCGCCGGGGATGCCCAGAGTGAGCATGGGGATGAGCGAACCGCCCGTGACGGCGTTGTTGGCGGCTTCGGAGCCGGCCACGCCCTCGATGGAGCCCTTGCCGAACTCCTCCTTGGTTTTGGAAAAGCGCCGCGCCTCGTTGTAGCCGATGAAGCAGGCGATGGACGCGCCCGCGCCCGGCAGGATGCCGATGATGTTGCCGATGATCCAGGAGCGGATGATGGTGGGCGAGATTTTTTTCACCTCGGCCCTGCTCAGGCCGAATCTGTCCTTGAACTTTGCGGCGGCGGCCCGGGCCTGGATGCGTTTTTCCGCCAGGATGAGCACCTGGGACATGGAAAACAGGCCGATGAGCGCGCAGGTGACATCCACGCCGTTATAGAGGGTGCTCTGGCCGAACATGAAGCGGGGCACGCCCTCCATGGGGTCCATGCCCACAGTGGAAATGAGCAGGCCGAGCACGCCGGACATGAGCCCCTTGAGCATGGATTTGGAGGACACGCCCGCGATGATGGTCAGGCCGAAAAGCGAAAGCCAGAAATATTCCGGGCTCTTGAATTTCATGGCCAGCTGGGCCAGCGGCGGGGAGAAGAAATAGAGCGAGATGCAGCTCAGCAACCCGCCGCAGAAGGAGGCGAAGCAGGCCACGGTGAGCGCCTTGGCCGCCTGGCCGCGCAGGGTGAGCTGGTAGCCTTCGATGGCCGTGGCCGCCGAGGCGGGCGTGCCGGGCGTGTGGATGAGGATGGCGCTGATGGAGCCGCCGAAAATGGCCCCGCAGTAGATGCCGCCGAGGATGATGAGGCCGGTGGCCGGGTCCATGCCGAACGTGACCGGCAACAGCAGGGCCACGCCCATGGCGGCGGAGAGGCCGGGCAGGCAGCCGATGGTCACGCCCACGGCCGTTGCCGCGGCCATGAGCACAAGATTGAGCGGGCTCAAGGCTTGCAGGAAGCCGGTGCCCATGAGCGCCAGAGTGTCCATGCGTCGTCCTTGGAGGTATGGCGTTGCGGAAACGGGGGCCGCGGATCAGCCGAAGAGGATGCCGCGCGGCAGGGGCACCTGGAGAAACAGGGAAAATACCGCGTAGATGAGCGCGCCGAGCACCGCCAGCGTGATCCCCATATGCAGGGGGGGCACATGCAGCCGCCACATGACCGCGAGCATGTAGACGAGCCCCGCCGGATAAAAGCCCACAAAGTGCATGAGCGCGAGATAGGCCACCGAGGCGATGACAATGAAGAGGAACTGCCCGGGCAGGAAATTGGCGAAAATCTCGGGCAGGTCGTTGATCAGGGCGCGCGGCGCCCCGTCATCGTCCCGCGCCCTGCCGAAAAGGCGCCAGAGGCGCGTTGCGAGATACAGCGTATTGAGCAGGGCAAGACCGCCGATGAGGCAGAGCGGATAGACCTGGGCCGCGGCCTTGAGCCTGAGGGTCATGGTGAGGAAGAGCAGGCAGGTGGCGTAGATGATGGCCACGATGCCGATGTCGGAGCGTGTCATGCGCTGCTCCCGGTGTTTGGCGCGGTCTGCCGTTCAACATGCGCCGCCGTCCGGGCGGGAGCGGGGCCCCCGCCCGGACGGGCGGCAAACGGCTACTTCTTGTCGTACAGCTTGGAGACCACATCCTTGCAGAAGCGTTCCTGCTGGGCGATGAGGTCGGCGTAGGCCTTGTTGTCCTTGAAGTCCAGGCTCAGACCGGCCTTCTTGTGCGCGGCGATGTTTTCGGGGTCTTCCATGGTCTTGCGGAAGGCGTCCACATAGAAGGCGATGACCTCCGGCGGGGTACCCTTGGGCGCCACCAGGCCGCGCGCGGCGCCGTACCACTTGTCATAATAGCCCTGTTCGCCCAGGGTGGGCACGTCCGGCAGTTCGGGCAGGCGCTTTTCGGAAAAAACGCCGAGCACGCGCAGCTCGGGCTTGTCGCCCTTGATGAGCTGGGCCACGTCGGCCACCTTGGCGCAGGAGAAATCCACCTCGCCCTGGCGCAGGGCAAGGAGCTGGTCGGCCGTGCCGCCGTAGGGGATGGCCTTGTAGTCAAAACCGGCGCTCTTGGCGAGCAGCTGCGCGGCGGTGTGGTTGGAGGCTTCCACGCCGTTGGTGGAGGCGCGGTAGGTGGGTTTGGCCTTGCAGGCGTCCACCAGGTCCTTGAGGGTCTTCCACGGGCTGTCGGCCTTGACCACCACCACGCCGGTCTCGGAAAGATGGTTGGCGATGGGCACCACATCGGCCACGCTGAAGGTGGAGTCGGGCAGGGTGGCCAGGGTGGTGAAGGTGGGCAGATTGATGAAGCCGATGGTCTGGCCGTCGGGTTTGGCGTTGACGAGCTGCGTCCAGCCGATCTTGCCGTCCGCGCCGGGCAGGTTGTTGATCACCAGGGTCTTGCCCACATGCTTCTCCGCCTCGGAGGCGAGGAGGCGCGCGCCCGTGTCCGTGCCGGAACCGGCCTTGTAGGCCACGATGACCGTCACGTCGCCGGACGGGGTCCAGGCGGCGGCCATTGCCAGGGCCGGGCTGAGGATCAGGGCAAGGGCAAGCAGGACGAGACATTTTTTCATGGAGGACCCTCCCGGAAAAAAGTGACGAATCCGGCGCCGGACGTCGTGCCCGGCGCGACGTGGTGTATTTCCGCTGATTCTCCTGCATCTTTGCTGTTTTGGCAAGCGTCCCCGGCGGTGGCCGGACGGGCGCGGCGGGAAACGGACAGGGGCTGTGACGCGGGGCGCCGCCCCGCCCCCCGTTGGGGGCCGAGGGCCCCCAAACCCCCGTTCGCGTTTCTCTCAATGCGCGGCATTAAGAGAAACGGATGTTGAGAAACGGGGCAATCGTCTCTTCTTGAAAATTCCTGAAACCGTGAGGGACGTCCCTTCCACTGTCCGCCCGGAGCGAAGCGCAGGGCGGGGGCTGTCGCCGGAGGGA
>URHE01000046.1 GCA_900547595.1 uncultured Desulfovibrio sp. | reverse complement strand
GCGCCGCCGGTGCGTGTGGCGGTGGCGGTGGCCCAGGATGTGCCGCATTTTCTCAACGGCCTGGGGACGGTCCTGCCCTCCAGTGACGTGCTCGTCAAAAGCCGGGTGGACGGCCAGCTCCTGCGCCTGCATTTTCAGGAAGGGCAGCGGGTGGCCGCCGGCGACCTTCTGGCCGAGATCGACCCGCGGCCTTTCAGGGCGGCGCTGGACGAGGCCGAGGGGCACCTTGCCCGTGACAGGGCCCAGCTGGAAAACGCCCGGCGCGATCTTGCGCGCTATGCGCGCCTTGCCAGGGGCGACTTTATCGCCGAGCAGCAGTATGAGACTCAGCGCGCCCTGGTGCGGCAGTACGAAGGCACGGTGGAGGCGGACCAGGCCGCCGTGGATTCGGCGAGGCTCCAGCTGGAATACAGCCGCATCACCGCTCCGGTGGGCGGCAGGCTCGGCCTGCGCGCCGTGGACGAGGGCAATCAGGTGAAGAGCGCGGATGCCGGAGGCATCGTGCGCATCACCGAGGTCAGTCCCTGCGATGTGCTCTTCACCCTGCCGGAAAGTCAGGTGGGGCTGGTGACGCAGGCCCTGCGCAGGCGCGAGGCGGATCCGGCCCTGCCGCCGCTGACGGTCCAGGCGTGGGACAGGGAGCAGAAGCGGCTCCTGGGCGTGGGCGAGCTGCTTTCGCTCGACAACCAGATCGACACGGCCACCGGCACCGTGCGCCTCAAGGCCCGCTTTGCCAATGCCGACGGCAGTCTCTATCCGAACCAGTTCGTCAATATCCGCCTGCTCGTCCAGACCCTGCGTGACGCGGTCACTGTTCCGGCGGCCGCTGTCCAGCTTGGCGCGCGCGGCTCCTATGTCTACCTTGTGCGCAAGGAGGACCGGGACGGGCAGGAAACGGATGTGGCGGCAGTGCGCGAGGTGACGCCGGGCATTGCGGCGGGCAGGCTTGAGGTCATCGACAGCGGGCTTGTGCCCGGCGACATGGTGGTGGTGGACGGCGTGGACCGTCTGCGCGACGGCATCCGCGTGCGCGTGGCCGCCACCATGGAGACCCCCAGGGCGGAAAATCCGGATGGCCCCCGGGAGGGCGCCGCCTCTCCGGCTCCCCGGGCGGCATCCGCAGGCGCGGCGGCTCCCGTCGGCGCGGGCGCGCCATGAACATCTCGCGCCTCTTCATTCTCCGTCCCATCGCCACCTCCCTGCTCATGGTGGCGCTTTTGCTTTCCGGCCTGCTGGCCTACCGCTCGCTGCCCGTGGCGGCGCTGCCGCAGATCGACTACCCCACCATTCAGGTACAGACCCTCTACCCCGGCGCATCGCCCGATGTCATGGCAGCGGTGGTCACGGCGCCGCTGGAGCGCCAGTTCGGCGTCATGCCGGGCCTCGTGCAGATGAGTTCGCTTTCTTCCGCCGGGGCGTCGGTCATCACGCTTCAGTTCGATCTTTCCGTGCCGCTGGATGTGGCCGAGCAGGAGGTGCAGGCGGCCATCAACGCCGCCGACAACCTGCTGCCCGGCGATTTGCCCAATCCGCCCATCTACAACAAGGTGAACCCCGCCGATCCGCCCATCATCACTCTGGCCGCCACCAGCGATGCCGTGCCGCTCACGCGTCTGGAAGACCTGGTGGACACGCGCCTTGCCCAGAAGATTTCGCAGTTGCCCGGCGTGGGGCTGGTGACGCTTTCCGGCGGCCAGCGTCCGGCGGTGCGCATCCAGGCCAATCCCAAGGCCCTGGCGGCGGCCGGGCTCACACTGGCCGATGTGCGTTCGGCCATTTCGCGGGCCAATGTCAATGGCGCCAAGGGCAGTTTTGACGGACCGGAGCGCGCCAGCACCATTGACGCCAATGACCAGCTCGCCTCGGCGGCGGAATACGCGCAGACCATCATCGGCTACAGGGACGGCGCGCCGCTGCGCCTTCAGGATGTGGCGGAGGTGGTGGACGGCGCGGAAAACGCGCGCCTGGCCGCCTATGTGGCCGCGCGCGGGCCTGACGGCGGCGCGGATGTGTTCCGCCCGGCCATCGTGCTCTCCGTCCAGCGCCAGCCCGGCGCCAATGTCATCAGCGTGGCCGACAGCGTGACGCGGCTTTTGCCCCGCCTTCAGGAGACCCTGCCCGGCAATGTGCAGGTGCGCGTGGTGACGGACCGCACCGTCACCATCCGCGCCACGGTGCATGATGTCCAGCTGGAGCTGCTGCTGGCCGTGGCCCTGGTCATCGGCGTCATCTGGCTTTTTCTGCGCAATGCCGAGGCCACGCTCATTCCCGCGCTGGCGGTGCCGCTTTCGCTGGTGGGTTCGCTGGGCGTCATGTACCTCGCGGGCTATTCCCTGAACAATCTCACGCTCATGGCGCTGGTCATCGCCACGGGCTTTGTGGTGGATGACGCCATTGTGGTCATCGAGAACATCACCCGCTACCTGGAGGCCGGGGAACGCCCCCTACAGGCCGCGCTCACCGGCGCGGGACAGATCGGCTTCACCATCATTTCCCTGACCATTTCGCTGGTGGCGGTGCTCATCCCGCTGCTCTTCATGGGCGATGTGGCGGGCAGGCTCTTTCGGGAATTCGCGGTCACGCTGGCCGTGACCATTCTCATTTCGGCGGTCATTTCGCTCTCGCTCACGCCCATGCTTTGCGCGGTCATGCTCCGGCCGGAGCGGCACGGCGCCCGCAATGGCCGCCATTCCGACGAACCGGGACGTTTTTTCCGCCGTCTGCTCGCCTGGTACGAGCGCAAGCTTGACATGGTGCTGCGGCACCAGCGCCTGACCCTGGCCGTGGCACTGGGCACCATGGCGCTGACCGTGGCCCTGTACGCGCTGGTGCCCAAGGGCTTTTTCCCCGTGCAGGACACGGGCGTCATCCAGGGCATGGCCGAGGCCCCGCAGGATACGTCCTTCGCGGCCATGGCCGGGCGCCAGCGCGAGCTTGCGGAGCTGATCCTGCGCGACCCGGCGGTGGCGAGCGTGGTGTTTTTCGTGGGTGTGGACGGCATCAACCAGAGCCTCGCCACCTCGCGCCTGACCATTGCCCTCAAGCCTCTGGCGGAACGCGGCGCCCGCGCTCCGGCCATCGCGCGCAGGCTCATGGCGGAGGCCGCCCATGTGCCGGGGCTTTCGCTCTATCTTCAGCCTGTGCAGGACCTGACCATCGAGGACCGCGTGTCCCGCACGCAGTACCAGTTCAGCGTGGAGGCCCTGAGCCGCGCCCAGCTTGACGAATGGATCCCGCGCATGACTTCGGCCCTGGCGGCCCTGCCCGAGCTTTCGCATGTGACGAGCGACCTCAGGGCGCCGGGGCGCATGGCCTGGCTCGACATCAACCGCGACGCGGCGGCGCGCCTCGGCATCAGCATGACGGACATCGACAATGCCCTCTATGATGCCCTGGGCCAGCGCCTTGTCTCCACCATCTTCACCCAGACCAACCAGTACAAGGTGGTGCTGGAAGTGGCCCCGCGCTTCCGGCTGGGGCCGGGTTCGCTCGGTGACATCCATGTGCGCGGCTCCGGCGGCGAGGCCGTGCCGCTCACGAGCGTGGCCACGCTTTCGGAAAAGCCGGTGCCGCTCTCCATTGCCCGGCAGGGGCAGTTTCCCGTGGCGACCATTTCCTTCAACGTGGCGCCCGGCTCCTCCCTGGGCGCCGCCGTGGACGCGGTCCTTGCGGAGGAGAAGCGCCTCGGCCTGCCACCGGCGCTGCGGACGGAATTCCAGGGCGCGGCCCGGGCCTTTTTGTCCTCGGCGGACAATCAGGTCTGGCTCATCCTCGCGGCCATCGTCACCATGTATATCGTGCTGGGCGTGCTGTACGAGAGCTATGTCCATCCGCTGACCATCCTCTCCACGCTGCCCTCCGCCGGGGTGGGCGCGCTGCTCGCGCTCATGCTGGCGGACATGGAGCTTGGCGTGGTGGGCATCATCGGCATCATTCTGCTTATCGGCATCGTGAAAAAGAACGCCATCATGATGATCGATTTCGCCCTTGAGGCCGAACGCGGCGATGGCCTTGCGCCGGAAGCGGCCATCCGCCGGGCGTGCCTTCTGCGGCTGCGGCCCATCCTGATGACCACGCTGGCCGCGCTTCTGGGCGCCCTGCCGCTCATGATCGGCTGGGGCATGGGCGCGGAGCTGCGGCGTCCTCTGGGCGTGACCATGGTGGGCGGCCTCATCGTGAGCCAGGCGCTCACGCTGTTCACCACGCCGGTGATCTATCTCTGGTTTGACCGCCTGAGCCGGGGCTTTGCCGCCTGGCGCGCCCGGCGCATGTCCGGCGCCCCCGTGGAAGGGGGCGGGGCATGAGCGGCCCGGAACACGGGCCACGGCGGGAGGCGCCCCCCTCCGGCGGCGAAGGTTCCAGCGCCCGGCGCCGCCGTTTCGGGCCGGAATTTCTGCCGCTGAACATTTCCGCGCCCTTTATCCGCAGGCCGGTGGCCACCACACTGCTCACCATTGCCGTGGCCCTGGCGGGCATGGTCTCGTTCGGGCTTTTGCCCGTGGCGCCCCTGCCGGAGGTGGATTTTCCCGTGGTGGTGGCCCGCGCGCGCATGCCCGGCGCCGGGCCGGAGACCATGGCCGCCACCGTGGCCACTCCGCTGGAGCGCGCCCTGGGGCGTATCGCGGGCGTGACGGAAATGACCTCGTCCAGCAGCCTGGGCTCCAGCAATGTGGTCCTGCAATTCGATCTGGACAGGGACATCAACGGCGCGGCGCGTGACGTGCAGGCGGCCATCAACGCCGCGCGTTCCACCCTGCCGACCATGCCGTCCAATCCCTCCTACCGCAAGGTGAATCCGGCGGGCGCGCCCATCATGATCCTTTCCATCACGTCGGATGTGCTCACCCGCGCCCAGCTCTACGATGCCGCCTCCACGGTGCTCGCCCAGAAGATTTCCCAGATTCCGGGGGTGGGCGAGGTCACGGTGGGCGGCGGCGCGCTCCCGGCGGTGCGCGTGGAGGCCATCCCGGACGCCGTGTCCCGCCTCGGCCTGAGCATGGAGGACATCCGCCAGACGCTTGCGGGCGCCAACGCCTTTCTGCCCAAGGGCATGCTGGAAAGCGACGCCCATTCCTGGCTGGTGGGCGCCAGCGACCAGTTGCGCGACGCCGCGCAGTACCGGCCGCTTATCGTGGCCCAGCGGGAAGGCGGCGCCATCCGCCTCCAGGATGTGGCGCGCGTGGAGGATTCGTCCCAGGATGTGCGCAACATGGCCGTGGCCAACGGCAAGCCGGCCATCCTGCTCATTGTTTTCCGTTCGCCCGGCGCCAATATCATCGAGACCGTGGACAGGGTGAAGGCCATGCTGCCGCAGTTGCGCGCGTGGCTCCCCGAAAGCGCGGACCTTTCCCTGCGCATGGACCGCTCCCTGACCATCCGCGCCTCCCTGCGCGAGGTGGAAAAGAGCCTCATGCTCGCCATGGGCCTCGTGGTGCTCGTCACCTTTCTCTTTCTCCGCAATGTGCGCGCCACGGCCATTCCGGCGGTGGCGGCGCCGGTCTCGCTCATTGCCACCTTTGGCGTCATGTATCTCTGCGGCTACAGCCTGGACAACCTTTCGCTCATGGCGCTCACCGTGTCCACGGGCTTTGTGGTGGATGACGCCATTGTGGTGCTGGAGAATATCGTTCGCCGCCTCGAACTGGGCGAAAGCCCCCTGCGCGCCGCCTTGCGCGGGGCGCGCGAGGTGGGGTTCACCGTGATTTCCATCTCGCTTTCCCTGGTGGCCGTCTTTGCGCCCATCGTGTTCATGGGCGGCGTGGTGGGGCGCCTGTTCCGGGAGTTCGCCGTGGTGCTGACCACGGCGGTGCTCGTGTCCATGCTCGTTTCGCTCACGACCACGCCCATGATGTGCGCGCAGCTGCTGCGCCCCTTTGCCGAGCAGGCGAAACGGCGCAGGGAACGGCTGCTGGCCCTGCGGTCGGGGCGGTTCGGGCCGTTCACGCGCTGGTTCACGCGCCTGGGGCTCTGGTGGGGCACGGGACTCGCGCGGCTTCAGGGGGCCTACGCGGCAAGCCTGGATGCGGTCCTGCGCCATCCGCGCCTGACGCTCCTGTGCCTGTTTCTCGTCATCGCGGGCAATGTCTGGCTCTATGTGATCATTCCCAAGGGATTTTTTCCGCAGCAGGACACGGGCGTCATCATGGGGGGCATCCGGGCGGACCAGAGCGCATCATTCCAGTCCATCGAGGGCAAGCTGGAAAAGCTCGTCAATGTCATCCGCGCGGACCCTGCCGTGGAGCAGGTCTCGGCGCATATTTCCGGCGCGCGGGCGGGCGGCGGCGTTTTCATCGCCCTCAAGCCCCTGGAGGAACGCAAGGTCAGCGCCGAGGAGGTCATCGGACGCCTGCGCGGGCGCCTTTCCGGCGAGCCGGGGCTGCGGATATTCCTGCGACCGGCGCAGGACATCATGATGGGCGGGCGCAGCTCGCGCTCGCAATACCAGTACACGCTTCAGGCGGACAATCTTGAGGAACTGCGCCGCTGGGGCCGCAGCCTCCAGCAGGCGCTGGCCGCCGAACCGCTCTTCAGGGACGTGGACAGCGACATCGAGGAACGCGGCCTCCAGACCATGCTCAGCGTCAACCGGGACGCGCTGGCGCGCGCGGGGCTGACCATGCGCGATGTGGACGCGGCGCTCAACAATGCCTTTGGGCAGCGGCAGGTTTCCACCATTTACCGGGACAAGAACCAGTACCGCGTGGTGCTGGAATACGGGCCGGACTGGCTTCAGGGCGCCGAAGCGCTGGAAAAGGTGCGCCTGCCCGGCAGGGAGGGCCTGGTGCCCCTGCTCTCCGTGGCGAGCGTGGGGCCGGGCTTCGCGCCGCTTTCCGTGGCGCATCAGGGGCAGTTCGCGGCGGTGACGGTGTCCTTCAATCTGGCGCCGGGGGCGTCGCTTTCGCAGGCGCAGGCCGCCATTGCCGAAACGCGCGTGCGCATCGGCATGCCCTCCACCATCGTGGGCAGCTTTCAGGGCACGGCCAGAATGTACAGCGACACCATGCGCGGGCAGGTGATCATGATCCTCGCGGCGCTGGCCGCGCTCTATATCGTGCTCGGCATGCTGTATGAAAGCCTCGTCCACCCCCTGACCATCCTGTCCACTTTGCCCTCGGCGGGCGGGGGCGCGCTGCTGGCGCTCATGGCGTGCGGCATGGAGTTCAGCGTCATTGCGCTTATCGGGGTGCTGCTGCTGGCGGGCATTGTCAAGAAAAACGCCATCATGATGATCGACTTCGCGCTTGAGGCGCAGCGGACGCGCAACCTGCTTCCGGAAACGGCCATCCGCGAGGCGTGCGCCCTGCGCTTCCGCCCCATCATGATGACCACCGCCGCGGCCATCCTCGGCGCCGTGCCGCTGGCCCTGGGGCAGGGCGACGGCGCGGAGATCCGGCGCCCGCTGGGCGTCGCCATCGTGGGCGGCCTTTTGCTGAGCCAGTTGCTCACGCTGTATACGACCCCGGTGGTCTATCTGTGCCTGGATCGCGCCCGCATCCGGGGGCGCAGGTTCTGGCTGCGGCTGCGCTATGGCCGGGAACGGGGGCGCAGGCTCGCGCTTCTGGGGCGGAGAGCCTGAATCCGGTGCCCGTGGATATGAGGAAGAGGAATCTGTGATGCCCGCTGCGCCACGCCCGGTGGAAGTCGTTTTCAGCCATGCCCGGCAAGGGGACACTCCTGCGGGGGATGCCCTTGGCGCCGCCCGTCTGGCGCGGCGGTTCCACCGCACGCTCCCGGAATATGCGCCCACGCCGTTGCGGATACTCCCGAATCTGGCGCGGCGGCTTGGCGTGGGGAGTCTGCTCGTCAAGGATGAAGCCCCGCGTTTCGGCCTCGCCGCGTTCAAGGGCCTTGGCTCCGTCTGGGCGGTGGCCCGCGTGCTGGGGGAACGGCTGGGCATCCCGCCGCGGGAGCTTTCTCTGGAGAACCTGCGGGCGCGGGATGCGCGGGAACGCCTCGGGGAGCTGACCTTTGTCACCGCCACGGACGGCAATCATGGCCGCGGTCTCGCCTGGGCGGCGCGCCTGCTGGGGCAGAGGGCGCAGGTATTCATGCCGTCGGGCGCGGCAGGGGCTCGGGTGGAGGCCATCCGCGCGCAGGGCGCGCATTGCGTGGTGACGGATCTTTCCTATGACGACGCGGTGCGCCATGCTGCGGCCCATGCCCGGCGCGCCGGCGGCATTCTGGTGCAGGATACGGCCTGGGAAGGCTATGAGGAGATTCCGTCCTGGATCATGGAAGGGTATGGCACACTGGCGCTGGAAGCCCTGGAGCAGATGGCGGCCCTGGAAAACAGCGGCGCGCCCCTGTGGCCGACCCATATTTTTTTGCAGGCTGGGGTGGGCTCGTTTGCCGCCGCCATGCTCGGCTGTTTCAGCCGGGCCTTGTGGGAGCGCGGCGTGCCGCTTCCGCGTTTTGTGAGCATGGAACCCCAGGCGGCGGACTGCGTTTTCCGGTCGCTGACTGCCGGGGCGCCGCGCAGGGTTCCGGGCGGGCTGGAGACGCTCATGGCCGGGCTTTCCTGTGGCGAGGTGAGCAGCCTGGCGTGGCCTGTGCTTCGTGATGGCCTTGCGGCCGCCTGCGCCTGTCCGGACGGCACGGCACGGCGAGGCATGCGGCTGCTTGCGCTGCCGGAGGGCGACGACCCTGCCGTGATCTCCGGAGAGTCCGGCGCCGTGGGCGCGGGCCTGCTGGAATGGCTGAATGGAAGCGACGGCGCCGCAGCACGAACGGCGCTTGGCCTGGGACCGGGGGCGCGGGTCTTGCTCATCAGCACCGAAGGCGCCACAGACCCCGCCGTCTGGCGGCGGATCGTGGGGAAACGGCCGCCTGACGCGGTGTAGCTGACGGCATCAACAACTGTTCAGGCGTGGTCGGCTATTTCCACCGTGATGTGATCCGCCTCCCGGTTGCGCAGGGAGATCGTCACGCCGGAAAGCCGCAGGGCAACGGGGTCCTTGAGGGGCGCGCGCCCAACAACGGACACTTTCGCGCCGGGGATGAGCCCCATATCGCGGATGCGCTGATTGACCTCTCCGCACGCCTCCACCTTGGCGATCTTGCCGTGCTGGCCAATTTTCATCTGCCGCAGGCTGATAAGCTCGCTCATGTCCGCTCCTTTGTTGCGCGCCGCTTCGGGGATGATCCGGAACGCATTAAAGACTTGCCGCAAAGCGGGGCGGCTGTCAAGAAAAAAGAAAATCATTTTCATTTATGGCATCTGTTTCGTCAGAGAGCTTTCCCCCATGAAACGCCGCATCGGCGTCTCGGATGCGCGGAGGAGATGCCGCCGTTGTGGCGAACGGGAAAAAATCAGGGCCGGCGCGCGGGCAGGATGAGGCGTCGCCGCAGTAGCAGGGCGGCCAGCGGGGCCAGGGGCAGGCCCACCACCGTGCTCCAGGCGCCTTCCAGCCGTTCAGCGAGGAAGGCGCCGCGCCCCTGGATGGCATAGGCGCCTGCCTTGTCGTCAGGTTCGCCTGTGCGCGCATAGGCCGCCAGCACCTGGCGCGGCCATGCCGCGAACGTTACGGAAGCCGAGTCCGTCAGGCATTCCTCGGCGGGACCGGGCCACGCGCCGGGCATGCGGAGCGCCACGGCGCTGATGACCGTATGCGTGTGCCCGGAAAGCTGTTCCAGCATGTCCAGGGCCTCGGCGGCATCACGGGGCTTGCCGAGGATGCGGTCGTCCAGACAGACGATGGTGTCCGCCGCGATGATCAGGCTTTCCCGGACTGCCTGGGGGGCAAGAAGGGCGTGAACGCTTGCCGCCTTGTTGTGCGCGGCCCGCACGGCGTAGGCAGGCGCGGATTCTCCGGCCTGTGGCCGGGGCTCCTCTGCCGCGGTGGCTGTCAGAATGGTGAAGGGCAGGCCCCAGCCGGCCAGAAGCTCCCTCCTGCGGGGCGAGGCCGAGGCAAGCACCACGCGCACGCCGGGGGCGGGAACAAAGAGCGGCGGCGCTTCCTGAGTCATCTGCCGGTCCATGTCTGTTCGTGGGCTGGTCAGCGGGCGGTGTGGCCGGGGGCGCCCGGTTCATGCCGCAGGATCTCCCGCCCCGCCAGGTCGAGGACGCGGAATACCCCGTTCTCGCAGAGGCCGTAGCTGCGGGGGAAGCCCTGCTTGGGCAGGGAGAGCGAGCCGGGATTCCAGAAATGCAGGCCGCCCAGGCTTTCACCTCGCGGCACATGGGTGTGCCCGCGCAGGACCACCGTGCCCGCGGGCATGCCCGGGATGGGGGGCAGCTCCGGCAGATGGTGCCCGTGACTGGCAAATATCCGCAGGCCGTCCACGTTGATCCACGCGCTTTCCGGCATGGGAAAGGGCAGATGGGTCACGTCCACCTCGGCGTCGCAGTTGCCGCGCACGGCCACCACCGGGGGGCGCATGGCGGCGATGCCGGGCATGTCCCTGAGCAGCCCGGGGGTGTCGTAGCCGACGGGCAGGGGATTGCGCGGGCCGTGATAGACCAGATCGCCAAGCAGGACGAGCATGTCGGGCGCCAGTTCCACAAGACGGTCTTCAAGAAAATGCAGGCTGTCGAGGGAGCCGTGCAGGTCGGAGGCGATGAGCAGGCGCATCAGGCGGCCCCTTCCCGGGCGTTTTTGCCGTCGGACTGCCGCCGCTCCCACTGGTCACGGGGTATGGCCTCCTCCACCAGCATGACCGGGATGTCGTCCCGCACCGGATACACCACCCCGCAGGCGGCGCAGGCAAAACCCGTGGTGGCGCCGTCGCGGTCGAGAGCCGTCAGGTCGCCCAGACATTTCGGGCAGGCCAGCAGACGCAAAAGTTCCTCGGTATTCATGACTCGGCTCCTGAAGCGGTATGTGACTGAAATAGCATGTGTTTCAATAAAAGTCCGGAGGGATGCTAGCGCCCCCAGAGCGCCAGCAGCGGCGCCGCGGGGAGCAGGGCCTCCAGCGGCATTTCCACTTTCTGGACGCCCGCGGCCCACGGAGCCACCTGAAACGGCTGAAAATTGATGCAGACCCCTTGCGGCGTCAGGGTCAGGCTGGAAAAATTTTCCACCAGGGGGGCCGTGCCCGCCTCCAGCATGCGGGAGCGTGTGCTGGCGCCAAGCCGGGGCCCCAGTTCCTTCCGCGACCAGGCGGACATCAGCTCCAGGGCGATTTCCGGTTTTTCAAACAGATCCATGAACGCCAGGCGCTGCCCGGTGAGCAGACTGTAATTGAGGGTGAGGATGTCCAGATTGCCGTGGCTCGCGCCGGTATAGTTCCAGATTTCAAAGGTGATGCTCACCGCCGCGTCCGAGGGGCGGCTGATGCTGTATGAACCCCACAGCTCGAACGCGGGCCGCTCGGCCGTCCCCGCGTCGGCATCGTCCCCGTCAGCGGCGCCCGTTCCGGCATCCGCCAGCGGCTGTCGGCTCAGGTCCAGGTGCGCCGTGAAGGCATTGGCGATGCCCGTGACCCAGGTGCGGATGTCCGCGTCCACCGCCGGAGCGCCCACGGAAGGATAGTCGATGTGAATATCGGCCCCGTGCGGATACTCCGGGCTGCCGGGCTGGGGCCGTTGCAGGAGATGGTTGATGACGCCCGGCCACTGTGAGCCGGAGAGTTGGGCCGCCGCGTCTTCCGGAGTGGCGGGCGGTGTGCTGCCCGGGCTGGGGACGGCATCCGCCGCGCCGGGGGTGGTCCCGGTAGGGGACTCCTGCGCCGCCGGACGCCGCGTGACGGCGGACGTCCCCGAATAGGCGGCGGGCGTGGCTGCCGCCAGCAAACGCGGAGTTCCGGCCAGGGCCTGACCGCCGGGATGCCGGGCGACAGGCAGCGCAAACAGCAGCGCCGCCATGGTGAGAGAAGCGCAACGGAACAACCTGAAGGCGGCCGCGGCGGTCTTTTGCGCGAGCGAACGGCTGCGCCGGGCGGCGACGGCATCCGCGCCCGGGGGCGGTATCAGGAACAGGGAGATCATTCTTTTTGCGGAGCGCGCGCGGGCGTTACGGGCGTTGGCCGGAGGCATCGCCGGTCGCGGAGGGCGTCGATGAAGGGGAGGGCGTGCCGTCGGCGTCCCCGTTTGCGGGAGTTTTGCCGGCATCGGGCCAGATGGCGGCTTCGGGAGCGGCGGGCCCCAGCGCCGCAAGCGGCATATCCACCTGCTGCGGACCCGCCGACCACGGACCCACCTGATATGGCTGGAACTGGATGCCGATGCCGCCCGGCATGAGGGAAAGCTCGCCGAAATTGCGGAGATCCGGCGCGGTACCCTCGCGGATCATGTCTTCGTCGCTCTCGTCGCCAAGGCTTTTCGTCAGGCTTTCGCGCGACCAGGCGGACATGAGCTCCAGGGCTTTTTCCGGGTCTCCGAACAGGTCGGCAAAGTCCAGCCGCCTTCCCGAGGCCAGGTCATAGTTGCGGCAGGTGATGACAAGATTGCCGTGCGCGCCGCCGCTGTAGCTGTAGACGTTGAACGTGACGCTGACGATGGCGGGCGACGGCCGTTCAAGGGTGAATATGCCCGTCAGGTCCCACATGCCGTAGCTGCCCGGTTTTTCGTCGTCCGGGCCCATGCCGCCGCGCACATCTTCCTCATAGGACCTGGCCACGCCTTCGGCCCAGGCGCGGAGGTCCGCATCCACGGCCGCCATCCCGAACTCGGGATAATAGAGGCTTACGGCGGGAGAACCATTGCCGCCGCTCTGGAGATGGACATTGCGCACATCGGGATAGACAGCCTGCTCCGGCGCGGCGTTTTCCGGCTCGGGCGCGACCGCGGGACTTTCCGGGGTGATGCTTTCGATACGGGACACAGCGGCCTCGTTCGGGGTATCTGTGGTTTCGGGCGCCGGATCGGCGGCGCGGCCTTGATCGGCGTTTTCCGTGCGCGGGGCGTCTGCAGCCCGCGTCTGCGTTTCAGGGGGCGCCGCATCCACGCGCGGGACAAGGAAAATACAGGCCGCCGCCACGAGGATAGCGAAAACCGTCGAAGTGGAGAAGGCTGTGCGCTGCATGGCGTTTCCTCATGCCTGGAGGGTGCCTGACGGGCCTTTTCAGGCCCGAAACCCGCGCCGGAGCTCCCATACGCCGTGCCGGTGCCTGATGAGGAGCAGTACGGCCAGAACCAGATAGAGCCAGGCGTAAACATTGTGCAGACGCAATGGATCGTGCGCCAGCCCCAAAAAGGCTTCCAGCTGCGCGTCGTACAGCGGCGAAAGCAACTGGGCCGCGAAAAGCGTCAGCAGGGCAAGCGCCTCCCGGACGCGCAGGCGCAGGTCAGCCAGCAGCGCCACGGCAAACAGGGATTGCCCCGCTGTCAGTAGTATTTCCTGAAACTGGTGGCTGTCAAGATTTATGGGCGCGGAAAATCCGCCGGACGAGGCGGCGTAGACGCCGGGGATCATGCCGACGAGGAGCGTCCACTGATTGAGCTTGGAGGAAAGCAGGCTGCCCAGTGCCAGCGCGGCGTTGCCCCGGAAGGCGAACATGAGCGCCACAATGAATTCCGGCGCCTCGGATGCGATGGGCGCGAGCCACTGCACGAGCAGGAACTCATTGATGCCCAGAAGCTTGCCGCTGGCCACAAGGCTTTCGCTGAAGGGTTCGGCATTGCAGAGGATGACCAGCGCCGCAAAGACAAAAAGGCCGGCGATGGCCGCAAGGCGCCCCCGTCTGGGCAGCGTGGCGAGCGCGGCGGCGGGGCCTTCCGGCTCCTCATCGACACAGGGGCGATGCGCCACGATCCAGATATACCAGACGTAGATGCAGAGCAGGATGACGCCGTCCACCCAGGTGAGCGAACCCTTGAGGGGAATGAGGAGGGCGTACACCGTTGCCATGCCGAGGAAGAGGATATCCGTGCGCTTGTCGTCGGGCAGACTCACGCCCTTGTGATAGCGCGCGGCGAAAATCAGCACGATGGCCGACCAGCCCACACCGATGAGCAGCCGGTTGGCGCCGGTCATGTTGGCGATGGCGTAATGGGAATAGGCGCTTTCGGGGTGCTGGCCCGCCATCCAGGTGAAATACATGTCCACGGCGTATTCCGGAAGCACGGCGATGAAAGCCACCACGGCCACGGCAATGGCCTGGGGAATATCGAGCTGGGCGACCTCGCAGGCCCATGTCAGCAAGAAGGAGGCGCCGAGGATGGCAACGCCGGCCAGGAGCGCCGTCCAGAGCGGCGAGATGTCGGGATGCGCGACGCGGAGCGCAAGCCCCGGGATCGTCAGCAGAATGGCGAGCAAAAACGGCTTGAGTGCGCGAAGGGACATGGATTCTCCTTGCGTTGGCAATGGAGCGGGAGCGGCTCCAAAAACAAAAAAGACCTCGGCATCGCTGCCAAGGTCTCACTCATCGGCGTGGCCGACGACGGCGCCAGACCGTGAGGTCATGCTGTTGACGCCGTCCGGGTCTCCAGGACCCAGTTACTCCCCTTGTCGGCGGTAAGTATGCCTGTCGCCGGAGGAAGTGTCAAGGGTCCGGCGCGGCCCTCCCCGCCGGGCGGTCAGGCTGTTGCGCCGGGCTTGCCAGCGCTGCCTCCAGCGGCTATTAAGGGCGGAGCATGACGCGGTGTCTGTTTCACAAGCGAGAGGAGAGACGCGTGAATATCGTGTGCCCGCAGTGCGGTTTCAGCCGCCGGCTGCCGGAGGATCGCCTGCCCGGAGAAGTGGTCATCGCCACCTGTCCCCAATGCGCGTGCCGGTTCCGTTTCTCCGTTCGCGAGGGCGTGCTGGGCGTTCTGCCCCCGCGCGGGCGGGACTCCGCCCCCCCGGCGACCGGCCCCGCGCGGGAGGCGCCCC
>URHE01000045.1 GCA_900547595.1 uncultured Desulfovibrio sp. | reverse complement strand
CCCTGCGGCGCCTGGCCGCGGCCCTTGCCGCGCGCAGGACACAACGCCGGGCCTGAAGATGCGGACGCGCCCGCCCGCCACGGAACAGTGAACGCCTGGCGGGTTCCCGCCGTTCACCCGGCTACACGGCGGAGCCGGGCTGCACGGCGGGGAGTTCGCGTTCTCCGGGGGAATCCGCCGCGTCCGGGGCAGTGGGCTTGCCGCCGCTTTTGCCCTGCGGCGCAGACGGTTTCTGCGGCAGCATGAGATAGCTCGTCACCGAGGTCACGCCCTTGAGCTTGCGCGCCACACTGATGGCCAGCCGCTTTTCCGCGTCATCCCTGACCACGCCCAGCAGCACCACCCGGCCCGCGTTGACCTCCGTATCGATGCGCGTGGACGAAAGCCCCTTGGTGCTGATGAGGTCCGCGCGCAGGGACGTGGCCAGGGCAAGGTCGGAGGTCTCGGCTGTGGCCGGGCTGAACCAGTGCGGCGTGACGGATTTGGGCCTGTAGCGCCGCGCGATGCTCACGGCCTTTGCCTGCATGTTTTTCGGCACTTCGCCCACCAGGAATACATTGCCGTAATAGCAGTAGACGGCCACGGCCCAGCCGTCGGTGAAATGCTCCTTCATGAGCGCGGTCTTGATGCTCGTGGCCATGGCCTTGTCGTCGGTGATGGTATCCATGAGGCGCTGGTCATCATACAGGCCGTAGGCGCCGTAGGCGCAGCCCTGAAGCAGCGCAACGGCGCACAGCAGGGCCGCGAAAAGCGCGCCGCGCGCGGATCCGGAGAAAACGGTACGGGACATGACACTTGCTCCGCAGGGGTTACTCCGCCTCGCGGCGGATATGCGCGCCCACCGCACCGAGCTTGTCCTCGATGCGTTCATAGCCGCGGTCCAGATGATAGATGCGCCGCACTTCGGTCACGCCGCGCGCGGCCAGGCCCGCCAGCACCAGCGACGCGCTCGCCCGCAGGTCCGAGGCCATGACCGGCGCGCCCGCCAGCTCCCGGCCACCGCGCACCATGGCCGTATGCCCCGAGACCTTGATCTGCGCGCCCATGCGCGTGAGTTCCTGGACATGCATGAACCGGTTCTCGAAAATGCTTTCCTCCACCACGCCCGCGCCCTGGGCCACGCACATGAGGGCCATGATCTGCGCCTGCATGTCCGTGGGAAAGCCGGGATAGGGCTGCGTCTTCACATCCACGCAGCGCAGGGGCGCATGGCAGCGGGCGCGCACGCCGTCGGGCTCCGCCTCGATCTCCATGCCCATGTCGCGGAGCTTGAGGATGACCGCCTCCAGCTCCTCAAAGGGGCAGCCGCGCACCAGAAGATCGCCGCCGGTGATGCCCGCGGCGGCAAGGAATGTGCCCGCCTCGATGCGGTCGGGCATGATGGTGTAGTCCGCGCCGTGCAGCGACGGCACCCCCTGGATGCGGATGACGCCGGTGCCCTGCCCGGAGATCTGCGCGCCGCAGGCCATGAGGAAATTGGCCAGGTCCACCACTTCCGGCTCGCGCGCGGCATTTTCCAGAATGGTCTCGCCATGGGCGAGGCTGGCCGCCATGAGCAGGTTTTCCGTGCCGCCCACCGTGGGCATGTCGAACGTGACGCGCGCCCCGGCAAGGCGATGGCAGTGGCCGACGATATATCCTTCCTCCAGCTCAAAGGAGGCCCCCATGAGTTCCAGCGCCTTGAGGTGCTGGTCCACCGGGCGCGCGCCGATGGCGCAGCCGCCCGGCAGGGCCACGCGCGCCCGGCCGATGCGCGCCAGCAGCGGCCCCAGACAAAGCACGGAAGCGCGCATGGTGCGCACGAGCTCATAGGGCGCTTCCGGCAAAAGCGTCCCGGGCGTGACCGAAACATGGTCGTCCTCGCGGCGGCACGCGCAGCCGAGGCGGCCGAGCAGGTCAAGGGTGGTGTCGATGTCGCGCAGGCGCGGCACATTGCGGAACGTCGCCGTGCCGTCCACAAGGATGGACGCGAAAAGGATGGGCAGGGCCGCGTTCTTGGAGCCGCTGACGCTGATGGCGCCCGCGAGCGGAACACCGCCCCGGATGACGAGCTTGTCCATAGTCCTCCCGCCTGGTGCGCGGGCGTGCCTGCCCGCGGGAACGAAAGGCAGAGTGTAGAAACTTTTCTAAAAAAAATCCAGAGTCGGGGGAGAGCGCGGCGACGCCGCCGGGAACGGGCCGTTGCGCCGGCATGTGGCCGACGGCGGGCGGCGCCGGGAAAAATCGCTTGCCAAAAGCACCGCCCCTGTGTATGAAGAATGCCTTGCGGCGGAAGTAGCTCAGTTGGTAGAGCACCTGGTTGTGGCCCAGGTGGCCGTGGGTTCAAGTCCCATCTTTCGCCCCAGAAATTTCGCGCGTGAACGTCCGCCGGGCAGCCCCGGCGGGCGTTTGCCGTTTTTGGGCGCACCGCCACCCTGAACGGAAACGGCAGTTCTCCGCCTCCGCATGCGGAGCGCCGGGGCCGCCCCGCGCAAGCGCGGCGCCGCTGGACATGGCGGAGATATTCTACTAAGAGTTTCCCCGCATGCGGGCATTCTCCATGCCCACACCCATCTGTCGGAGCGTGGCGCAGTCTGGTAGCGCACCTGGTTTGGGACCAGGGGGTCGAAGGTTCAAATCCTTTCGCTCCGACCATCCTTTTTCTTCCGTTGCCGCCTGCCGGCGGGGAACGGCGCCTGCCGGCGCCTGGCCCGGCCCGCGCCGCGCCGCCTCCATCACTCCGGCCACGCATCCCACCGTGTCCGGCACATCCCCTCCCCGCCGTTCCCGCGTCAAAAAATCCGCGCCACCGGGGCAACGCGCGTGTCCCCGGCGGAAAATTCGCGCATATCCTGCTGAAAATACAGTATTTTCCCCTGATGGAACAGTGTTTGCTTCCATGAGGGCACGACACAGCGAAGCCATGCCGGGAACGGGCCCGGCCATGCGGGAGGCGTCATGAAGTCACTGTTCAACAGCCAGATCGGCCTTGTGGGCCGCGTCATGAACATGCAGCTCCAGCGGCAGAACGTCATCATGAGCAATCTTGCCAATGTGGAGACGCCCAACTACAAACCGCGCGAGATCGAGTTCGAGAAGGAGCTGCAAAGCGCCCTTGGGCTGGACATGCGCGGCCGCATGAGCATCACGAGCCAGGGGCACATGCCCGCGGCCTTCAATCCCGACAATTTCGGGCCGGAATGGTCCAAGCAGTTCAAGCCGCGCCAGATCCATGGCGAGGACCGCGTCCATCTGGACAAGGAAATGGCCAAGCACGCCAAGAACCAGCTCCAGTACACGGCCCTGACCCAGGTCATGACCAAGAGTTTTGAGGGTCTGTCCACCGTCATCCAGGACGGCAAGCAGTACTAGCCGGCGTTTCGGGAGGCAGTCATGGATTTTCTCACCGCCATGGACATCAGCGCATCCGGTCTCACCGCGGACCGCACGCGCATCAATACCATCGCCATGAACCTGGCCAACGCCAAGACCACGCGCACGCCGCACGGCGGCCCCTACCGCCGCCGCACCGTGGTCCAGGTGGCCACCGACGTGGACGACCCCTTTTCCGTCCACATGCGCTCGGCGCTGGACCGCGAACTCAAGGGCGTGCGCATCCTCGGCGTCACCCAGGACAAGCGGCCGCTCAAGCAGGTCTATGAACCGGGGCATCCGGATGCCAACGCCGAGGGCTATGTGTCCTATCCGGACATCAACGTGGTGGAGGAAATGGCCAACCTCATGACCGCGCAGCGCAATTACGAGGCCAACGTCACCACCGTGGAAGCCATCAAGGGCATGTTCAACAAGGCCCTGGAGATCGGCAAGTCGTAACGGTTTTTTGACGGACACGGAAACAGCGGCGGACCACGCGGGAGCAGACAATGAGCATTCAGGCAGCGGGCATGCGGGCATATACGGAAGCGCTTCAGCACTTCAACAAGGTGGACGGCTCCCTCCGGCAGGGCACGCCCGTCGGCAAGCAGACGCTCTTTTCGCGCACGCTGGACCAGTCGCTCTTGCGCGACCGCGTCGACCGGCCCGAAAACTTCGGCGCCCAGGCGGATTTCATCCGCTATCCCGAACAGGAGCATATCCCGGTCACGCCGCAGAACAGCTTCACCCATACGGTCACGAGCTCGCTCAACCGCGTCAATGAACTTGAGGCGGCCAAGGCGCAGGCCATCGACGATTTCGCCTCCGGCAGGAGCCAGAACGTCCATGAGCTCATGATCACCATGCAGAAGTCGAGCATGGCCATGAAGCTCACCAGCGCGGTGCGCGGCAAGGTGCTCGAAGCCTACAAGGAACTCTCGCGCATGCAGTTCTAGCCGCCCGCGGAGCCATCTTCCGGCCCCCGCTCCCGACATCAGCGCGCAGCCTCCCTGCGCGGACTCCCCCCACAGCAATGTGGGGGGATTTTTGCATCTGGAAACAGCGGCGCCCCCTCCGGCCGCGCCGGCCCGCCAAAGCCATGCCCCATGCGCGGAGAAGGATGGAGCAAAACGGCAATCTTTGTCATAACCGGGACAGGGACGCAACGCCGTTCCCCGCCCCTGCCCGGGGCACCTGCAAGGAGGCAGGCATGAAAAAGGAAGAACTCCTGGAAAAGCGCATCGCCTACGAAAAAATGCTTGCCGAGCTTTCGGAGCTGGCGGTGCGCGTGGAGGACATGGACGCCTTCGTCCAGCGCGCCCTTGAGCGGATGGGCACGATACTCAGGGTAAGCAGGGTTTTCATGTTCATCCACAACAGCCCCGGGGGAACCTTCACCTGCCGTTGCGGCTGGGACGAACCGGCCCTGGCGCTGCACCGGGACACACGAAACATCGTCCTTGACATGCCCGATGCCGCCAGGGAACTGCGGGCAGGCCGCACGCTCAATTATCCCGACACGGACAAAATGCCCTTCCGCAACTACCGGGCGCATCTTCTTGCGGAAAACGTCAAGTCGACGCTGAACGTGCCCCTTTTCGTCCACGGCGAAATGTACGGGTTCATCGGGTTTGACGAGCACAGGAAGCACCGGCGCTGGCACGATTCCGATCTCTACATCCTCACGACCGCGGCGCAGATCCTTTCGCGCACCATTGAAAACAAGCTCTATGAACGTGAACTTCTTGAAAATAAAAATCTTCTGGAGTCCATCTTTTCCAGCGTGCAGGACGCCATCATCACCGTGGACAAGGATCTGCGCATCATCACCGTCAACATGGCCGCGCCGCGCATCTGCCATACGGACATGAAACCCGGGCAGGCGTTCGATGCCTGCACCGACCGATGCAGCCGGGCCTGCCTGCCCCTGCTGCGCGAAGTGCTGACAAGCCGCCGCCCCGTGCGCGAATCCCAGATCTCGTGCCTGCGCAACGGCTCCCGGGAAGAGGTCTCCACCGTCACCTGCTCCCCCCTGCACAACGGCGCCGGGGAATTTATGGGCGCGGTCCTTGTCATCCGCGACATCAGCCGTGTGGCGTTTCTGGAGAGCGTCCTGCGTGAGCGGAGCAATTATCAGGGCATCATCGGGCAGAGCGAGCCCATGCAGCGCATCTATGACCTGCTGCAAACCCTTGCCGATATGGACACCACCGTGCTCATCACCGGCGAATCCGGCACCGGCAAGGAACGCGTGGCGCACGCCCTCCACTACGGCGGCCGCCGGGCCGCCGGGCCCTTCATCCGGGTCAACTGCTCCGCCCTGGCCGAGAACCTGCTCGAAAGCGAACTCTTCGGGCACGCCCGGGGGGCCTTTACCGGCGCCGACAAGGAGTCGAAGGGAAGATTCGAGGCCGCCCACGGAGGGAGCATCCTGCTGGATGAGATCGGCGACATCTCGCCGCGCATCCAGCTCAAGCTCCTGCGGGTGCTGGAGGAAAAGGAAATCGAACGCGTGGGCGAAACAGTCCCGCGCAAGGTGGATGTGCGCGTGCTCGCCGCCACCAACCGCGACCTGCGTGAAGCCATCCGCAAGGGCGCCTTCCGCGAGGACCTCTGGTACAGGCTCAACGTGATGCCCCTGCACCTGCCGCCCCTGCGCGAACGGCTTGAGGACCTGCCCCTGCTGGTGGAGCACTTCCTCGCCAAGTTCAACGAACACTACGGCAAGGGCATCCAGACCGTCTCGCCGCTCGTGATGGAAGCCTTCATGCGCCACCCGTGGACAGGCAACGTGCGCGAACTCGGCCATGTCATCGAACGGGCCTTTGTCCTGTGCAAGGGCGCGCAGATCCTGCCCGAGCACATCCTGCTGCGGGAACCGTGGAGCGCGGAAAAAAAGGAGGGCGCGCTGGAGGACGAACGCCAGCGCCTGTGCGCGGTGCTGGAGCACACGGCCTGGAATGTCAGCCGCGCGGCGCGGCAGCTCGGCATCAGCCGCTGGACGCTGTATCGCCGCATGCTCCGTTTCGGGATCGAGCGCGAGCGCCAAGGAATGTAGCAGCCGCACAGTTATGTTGCACCACTTGTGCGCGGGTTGCACCACTTTTCCGCAACCGAAACCTCCACCGCCGGAAAAACAAACTATAACCTATTGAAATAAAAATATATTTTCTGAAAAAATCTTTTCCCTCTGGCATGGCTCTTGCTTTGGGACGCGCATGCACCACCGGGTGCTCCGGCGGAATCCGGGCCATAACCATCAGGGAGAGGACATGAACAGAATCATCGTCAACTGGATGTATCCACGCTCGCTCACCACCGTCTTTATGCGGGCCATCACCAATCGCGGGGATTTCCACACCATTTTCGAGCCCACGCTCCCCATCTACTGGCGCGACAGGCATGAGCCGGGCGTGCAGTCCCATCAGGATTATGAGGGCTGGCCGGTCGTTTACGAGGACGTGATCCGCAAGATTTACGGCATCGCCGAAAAATCGCCCACCTTCATCAAGGAATGCCCCTATCACGCCATCGACAAGTATCTTGCGGACGAGGAATACCTGCGCCGGTGCACGCACATGTTCCAGATCCGCAATCCCAAGTATGTGGTGCTTTCCTTCTGGAAGGTCATCGGCTCGCAGCGTTCCATGCGCATTGAGGACATCGGCCCCGTCGCCTCGGACCGCATCTTCAACCGCATCACCGAGCTTGGTCTGCACGCCCTCGACAACGGCAAGACCCCCCTGGTCATCGACGGGGACGACTTCCAGAACGATCCCGAGGGCATCATGGCGGCATGGTGTGACGCCGTGGGCCTGGAGTTCAAGCCCGAAAGCCTGCACTGGAAGCCGGAATGGCGCCCCGAATACGACCACTGCAAGGACTTTTACTGGGATGTGGGCGGCAGCACCGGCATCCAGAAAAACATGGAGGCGTTCCTCTACGACGACAAACTCGTCGATGCCATCTTCGAGGATCTGCCCATGCTCAGGATGCTCTACGAGCACACGCTGCCCTACTACGAAAAGCTCTATCAGTATCGCCTGAAGCCCAAGAAGGTGGAAAAGGACTGCGCCGCGAAATAACCCGTTTCGCGCGGGGAACCACTGCCGGAGCCGTCCGCCGGGGCGGATGGCTCCGCGGTCCAGGGGGGGGAAGCGTGGAAGCCAGTGAAGGACGTTTGGAAATCGTTGGCGTGAGCAAGCGATATGACCCGGACGGCGCCGATGTGCTTGCTGTGGATAATTGCAGCTTCACCATTGAGGCCGGCTCCTTTGTCGCCATCGTCGGGCCGTCGGGCTGCGGCAAATCCACACTCTTGAACATGATTGCCGGATTTGAGGATGTCAGCAGCGGCAAAATACTCATGGACGGGCAGGTCATTGCCGCGCCGGGGGCAACGCCGCGCCCGGGAGCGGACAGGGTGGTGGTGTTCCAGGCGGGCGCGCTGTTCGACTGGATGACCGTGCGCCAGAATATCATGTTCGGACCGCTCACGACCGGCGGCATGTCCGCGGAACAGACACGCGAACGCGCCGATGAACTTGTCCGCATGGCGGGACTCAAGGGATACGAGGACGCCTACCCCATCCGCATCAGTTCGGGCATGCGCCGGCGCGTGGAGATACTGCGCGCCCTGATCAATGAACCGAAAAGCCTCCTGCTGGATGAACCCTATCGCGCCATGGATGCGATCACCAAATCCGTCATGCACCAGTTCCTGCTGGACATGTTTGACCGCACCCACAAGACCATCCTTTTCATCACCCATGATCTGGATGAAGCCATCTATCTCTCGGACCGCGTGGGCATCATGACCACCAGACCGGGACGGTTCAAGAAGTGGATCGAGGTCGACCTGCCGCGGCCGCGCGATTTCAGCGTCAAAAAACTTCCCCGATTTCTCGATTACAAGCGCGAAACCATCGAAGCCGTGCGCGAGGAAGCGCGCAAGTCCTTTGAACGGGGCGAGCGGGAAGGCGGCTAGACCGAGGGGGGACATCATGGGCAATGTTGAAGGTTCGCCCGCTCAGGCCCTTATGGCGTGCGAACATCTGGATGTCAGCTTTGACGGCAGACAGATCCTCTCGGATCTGAACTTCACGCTGGAAAAAGGAAAATTCACCTGCATCTGCGGCCCCTCCGGCTGCGGCAAGACCACCATCATGTCGGTCATGGCGGGCTATCTGCCGCCTGACAACGGACACTGCCTGTACAAGGGCGAGCCTGTTTCCGGCCCCAGCCCCGACCGGCTTGTGGTGTTTCAGGAAAACACGCTTTTCCAGTGGATGACCCTGTGGGACAACACGCTCTTCGGCCCGCGCATCCGCGGGAAGGACATGGCCGCCGCGGAAAAAAAGGCGCGGGAACTCATCGAGCTCACGGGGCTGACCGGCTTTGAACACAAGTTTCCCGGCCAGCTCTCCGGGGGCATGCAACGCAGGGCCGAACTGATCCGGGCGCTGATCAACGAGCCGGAGATACTGCTCATGGACGAGCCGTTCCGGGGGCTGGACGCCATGACCCGCGGCATGATGCAGGAATATTTCCTCAACGTCTTTGAAACGACGGGCATCACCATGCTGCTGATCACCTCGGAGCTGGATGAGGCGGTGTTCATGGGCGATGTCGTTCACCTGCTCTCCATCATGCCCACCACCGTCAAAAAGAGCATGCGGGTGGACCTTCCGCGGCCAAGAACGCTTGAGACCATGACCAGCGAAGCCTTCGCGGAGATCCAGGCCACGGCCTTCGCCGCCCTGGAAAGCGAGGCCCTGAAATCGTTCGAACATGTCCCGGGGTTGCGCCCCGGGGAGTGAACACCCCTTCACCGGTCCCGCCCGAGAGACCGCCATGCGGGCGCAGCCCGCATCACACCCGATTCCGAGGAGGCAGGAATGCGCGCCATGCCGTTCAAGCTCAAGGTGGAAACCCTGATAACCATTGTCACCCTGCTCATCATTTTTCTCGTCTGGTATGAAGTGACACGGCGGGGCGTGGTTCCCAAGATATTCATCCCCTCGCCCGCGGACGTCTGGAACGGCTTTCAGGAAACCATCCTGAGGGGCTACCACGGCAAAAGCCTCGTCTATCACTGTCTTGTCAGCCTCGCCCGGGTGCTCCTCGGCTGGGTGGCGGCCTGTGTGGTCGCCATTCCCCTGGGCCTCGCCATGGGACTTTCGAGCAAGATACGGGCGGTCTTTGACTACATCATCGAGTTCTACCGCCCGCTGCCGCCGCTTGCGTATTACACGCTCCTCGTGCTCTGGTTCGGCATCGGGGAATTTTCCAAGGTGCTCCTGCTCTTCCTGGCCGCCATCCCGCCGCTGACCATCGGCGCGGTCGAAGGCGTGAAGGATGTGCCCACATCCGTCATCCAGGCGGCGCGTTCCCTTGGCGCCAACAGCCGCCAGGTTTTCTTCAAGATCATTCTCCCGGCCACAACGCCCGCCATCATCACCTCCATGCGCATCAGCCTGGGCTTTACCTATACCGTGCTGGTGGCCGCCGAGATCGTCGCCGCCACGGAAGGGATCGGCTGGATGGTCTGGGACGCCAGCAAATTCATGCGCAGCGACATCATTTTTGTGGGCATCATCACCATGGGCGTGACCGGCATTGCCCTGGACGCCTGCCTCCGTTTCCTTGCCCGCCATCTGCTCCGCTGGAAAAGATAAATGAAGGCAAACGGCTTCAGCGCCGACAACCACGTCAAAAGGAGGAACCCATGAAATCATTGCTCAGTCTTTTGCTCGCGGCCTTCCTTCTGGCCCTGTGCCCGGGCATGTCCCAGGCGGAGACCGCAAAACCCGAAAAGGTCCGCATCGGCTATCTGTCCCTTGTCAATGGCCAGCTGCTTTCCAAGTATCTCAAGCTCCACGAGAAGGAGATGGGCCTGCCGGTGGAATGGTACCGCTTCAATTCCGGGCGCGACGTGAACACGGCCATGGCCTCCGACAGCATTGATTTCGGCAATGTCGGCCTTCCCCCGGCCACCATCGGCCTGGCCGGCGGCATGGACTACTGGGGCATCATGAACGCCAACGTTCTGGGCGCCGTGGAATCGCTGGTGGTCAAGCCGGAAATCAATTCGCTCAAGGACCTTGAGGGCAAGACCGTGGTGACGCCCTTCGGCTCCACCTCGCACTATCTGCTCATCAAGGCCCTGCGCGACGCGGGAGTGGACCTCGCCAAGGTCAAGATCATGGACATGGCGCCCGGCGAGGCTCTGGCGCCCTTTATCAGGGGCGACATTGACGCCGCCTACATCTGGGAGCCGAGCCTCGGCCTTGTGGTGCAGAATGGCGGCAAGATCCTCCTCACCAGCGAGGACATGGCAAAAAACAACGATGTCACCTGGGACATGATCAGCGTCAAGCCCGAATTCGCCAGGAAGTACCCCGACATCGTGAACAAGTTCATCATCAGCGAACTCAAGGCCATGGACTACTGGCGCGAGCATCCCGATGAAGCGGCGAAGATCATCGCCGAGGAGCTGGGCGGCATTTCCGAAGCCGATGCCCGGCGCATGATGGGCGGCACGCGCCTTCTGGGGCTGGAAGAACAGCTCAGCCCCGCATTCCTCGGCACCAGCGGGAAAAAGGGGCAGTCCGTCCAGGACATCGTGAACGTGGCCGGATTCCTCCTGGAGCAGGGCCGGATCAAGAACGATGTGTCCAAAGCCCGGGCGGAGGAATTCATCCATCCGGAATTTCTTGAAAAGGTGCGCGCGGCGAAAACCGCCGGCACAGCCAGGCCCTGACCCTCCCAAACCCTTCAGCCCGCAGGGGACCGGCGGCAGCCGCCGGTCCCCGGAGGAGTGGCCGGATGGAGTACGCGCTGCATGATTTTATCGGCAATATCGGCCTTGTCCTGCTGCTCGGGACCTACCTCCTCCTTCAGCTGGGAAAGCTCCAAAGCTCCAGTCTCGCCTATTCGCTGCTCAACGCGGCGGCCTCCTGCTGCATCGGCGTTTCGCTCCTCTATGCGTTCAATATGTCCGCATTCCTTGTGGAAGCATTCTGGCTGCTCATCAGCCTCTACGGCATCTGCAGGTTCTTTCTGAAGCGCCGGCGCCCGTAGAGCATCAGAAAACGCTCTGGCGGCCGCGGGAGCGGACGCCCGCGCCGGAAGCTCCGGGCGCCCGTCCAGCCACCCGCCGGGCGCTGGCGGTATTCCCGGGCCCCGCGCGGGGCGCCGTTTCCGCGTCAGTTTTTTGAATCATCGCCGATATAAAAATATATTTTATTTCAGTTTGTTACATAAAAATACCGCTGGCACGTCCTTTGCTATCCCCAGAGGCATCACAGGGTTGCGGCGCCATGGGGCGCCCAGGAACGAGGGGAACCGTCATGCCAGCTTTCATCACCAATCTTGTCGACAGCATCAAGGGACTCTGGGGCCGACTGACCATGATCCAGCGCATCGCCGTGGCCGGGGGCGCCGTGGCCGTGGTGGCCTGCGCCATCGGGCTTTCGCTCTGGGCCGGGCGCGTGGAGTACAAGGTGCTCTATTCCAATCTGGGGCCGGAAGACGCCAGTTCCGTCGTCAAGGCGCTCCAGGCGGACAAGATCACCTACCAGCTCGCCGACAACGGCGCCACCATTCTGGTGCCGCAGGAAGTGGTCTATGACCAGCGCATCAAGATCGCCGGCGAGGGCGGCCTGGTGGGGCAGGGCATCGGCTTCGAGATTTTTGACAAGGTCAAGGTCGGCCAGACGGATTTCGTGCAGAAAATCAACTATACCCGCGCCCTGCAGGGCGAACTCTCGCGCACCATCAGCGAGTTCCCCAGTGTGGAGAGCGCGCGCGTCCATCTGGTCATCCCGCACCGCAGCCTCTTTGTGGAGGAACGGCAGGACCCCTCGGCCTCGGTGGTGCTCAAGCTCAACAAACCCAGCACCAAGCCCGACCAGAAGGAGATCACGGCCATCCTCAACATGATGGTCATGGCGGTGGAAGGGCTGGACAAGAACCACGTCTCCATCACGGACAACGGCGGCAAGGTGCTCTACGAGCCCGACGAGGACACGCTGGCGGGCATCAGCACCACCCAGATGGAGCATCGCCTCACGGTGCAGCGCAACCTTGAACGCCGCATCGAGGAACTGCTCCAGCCCATTTTCGGCCCCGGCCGCGTCATCGCCAAGGTCAACGCGGACATGGACTTCAGCCAGAAAACCATCCGCCGCGAAATCTACGATCCGGAAAAAACCGTTGTGCGCAGCGAGCAGCGCAGCGAAGAAAGCCAGCAGGGCCAGGCCAATCTTGAAGCCGGCGCGCCGGATGCCAACTTCCGCGGCGACGGCATCACGGGTTCGGTCTCCAACCAGAACGGCACCCGCGAAACGCGCACCACCAACTATGAAATCAACAAGGAAGAGCAGCAGATCATCGCCAATGTGGGAGATTTGCGCCGCCTGACGGTTGCGGTTATCATTGATGGGTCGTATGAAAAGACGGACGGCGTGTGGAGCTTTGTGCCCCGCAAGCCCGAAGAGCTGGACCGGGTGCGGCAGCTCGTGTCCAACGCGGTGGGCCTCAACACGACGCGCGGCGACTCGCTGGAAGTGAGCTCGGCGCCGTTCAACGATTCCGAGCCGCCCCACGAGCCCAACTTCGCCGAAGTGCTGGCGGATTACGCCGAGCGCCTGGGCAAGCCCCTGCTCAACGCGCTGCTGGCCTTCCTCTTCCTCATGCTCGTGGTGCGGCCCGTGGTGCTGGCCCTCATCCGGCCCAAGGTCGAGGCAGGGGAAATGGTCGAAGGGCTGGAGGGCCTGCCTTCCGCCGAGGAGCAGCTGGCGCTTTACGAAGCCCTTGAGGAAGCCGCCAAGGTCGAAGAGGAAGAGCCGGAACCCCTTGAGGAAGAGGAAGACCTCGTATTCAAGGACATCGAAGCTCTCAAGGCGCACATCTTCACCCTCTCCGACAACCACATGGAGCAGGTGGTGAGCCTGGTGCGCGGCTGGATGCAGAAAGATGAAGCAAGAGCCTAAAGTCAGGGCATTGTCCGGGGGCAGCAAGGGCGGGCCGCAACCGCCCGCCCTTGCCGACCTCAGAGCCATCCGGCTGGCCCAGAAAGCCACCAGCCAGCGTGTGGAGGAGCTCAAGCTCAGGGTGTTCCGCATGACGGAGCAGCACATGGATCAGGCGGTGAGCCTGATCCGCCGCTGGCTCAAGGATGAGGACCTCTAGCGCGGCCCACAGGGCCATGACCACAGACGCGGAATCGGGAAAGGAGTCACGCAAGAATGGAACTGACCGGCCAGCAGCGCATCGCGGTCCTCCTGCTCGCCATGGGCGACAAGTTCACCGCCGACGTTTTCAAGCGCATGGAGCGCCAGGAGATCGCCGACGTTTCCAAGGCCATTGTGGAACTGGGGCCCATCCCGCGCGAGACCGTGGAGGAAGTGCTCCGGAATTTCCACGAGTCCCTGGTGGACGGCGTGGACATGATCTCCGGCGGCACGGACACGGCCAAGCGTCTCCTTGTCCGCAACCTGGACCCCGAAACCGCCAAGTACGTCATGGACGCCCTGAGCCTCGACACCGGCCCCGCGCCCTTCCGCGATCTCGAACAGGTGAGCCCGCGCCTGCTTTCCCAGATCCTGCGCAACGAGCATCCGCAGACGCTGGCGCTCATCATGGGCCATCTCCATCCCGACCAGGCCGCCAATCTGTTGACGAGCCTGCCCGCCGGCGTGCGCGCCGAAGTGCTCACGCGCCTGGCCAAGCTCGAATCCGTGCCCGAGGAAATGCTCATGGAGGTGGACAAGGTGCTCACGAGCCAGCTCATCGCCATGGGCGGCAAGGAAGGCAAGAAGGTGGGCGGCGTGCAGTCCGTGGCCGAGATCCTCAACGCCGTGGACCGCGCCACCGAGGAGGAGGTCCTCTCCGAGATCGAGGAGGAATCCGCCCAGATGGCCGAGGACATCCGCAACCTCATGTTCGTTTTCGAGGACTGCAAGAATATCGACGACAAGGGCGTGCGCGAACTGCTCAAGGAAATCTCCAACGAGGTGCTCACCCTCGCGCTGCGCGGCGCCAGCGAGGACCTGCGCGAAAAGTTCTTCAAGAACATGTCCGAACGCGCGGGCAACATGATCCGCGAGGAACTGGAATTCATGGGCCCCACCAAGATATCCGACGTGGAAGGCGCGCAGCAGAGCATCGTCAAGGTGGTGCGGCGCCTGGAGGCGGAAAACAAGGTGGTGGTGAGCAGGGGCGGTGGCGATGTCTTTGTCTAGCGCCATTCCTCTGACGGCATAATCTCCGGCAAGGGAAACGGGCATGGCCTCCGAGCAGTTGCGGAAAAAATGGGGCACCATCTTCATGGGCGAGCGCGAAGCCACGGTGGAGCAGCTCGACGCCATGCAGGAGCCCATGCGCCGCGAAAAGCTCAAGCAGGAGCAGGAAGCCGATTACATGGAGCGCGTGCGCGCCCGCGCCACGGAACGCGCCAAGGAAATTCTCGGCGAAGCCTATGCCGAACGCCTGAAAGTGCTTGAGGAAGCCAGGGCGGAAAGCGCGGCCAGCCGGCGCGAGACCGCCGCCCAATGCGCGGCGCTCAAGGCCGAGGCCGAGGCCCTGCGCAAGGAGGCCGCCGCCGAGCTGGTCCGCGCCCAGGCCGAGCGCGAGGCCGCCGTGCGCGTGCGCGAGGCCGCCCACGGCGAAGGCTTCCAGACCGGCATGGATCAGGCGGGGG
>URHE01000044.1 GCA_900547595.1 uncultured Desulfovibrio sp. | reverse complement strand
CCTGCGGGGACTTCCAGGCCACGGAAGGCCGTCTGGAACTGCGGCTGCGCCTGCTCCGCCAGGGGCAGGACCTGCATGCCTTCCTGCTTGGCGGCGAATCTCATGTGGGGGCCACGGCCCTTGCCGCGCCCGGCGAAGCCGCGCAGGTCTGCGAGCGGGCCGCGCACCGGGAAGGCGCGCTCGCGGGGCTGGTGGCGCGCCGTCTCGCCGATGCCCTGGGCTGCGCGGTGAGCGTCAGCGCGGGCATCCACTTCAAGGACATCACCCGCGCGGAGATCGCCGCCGTGGAGCGCATGGTCGCCGGGCTTGCGGAACAGTGCATTTCTTCCCTGAACACAAGGAGCAGCAAAACATGCTGAGCATGCAGGAACTGGATGCGATGGAGACCTATATCCGCTCCGGCCAGCTGGAAAAGGATTTTCAGGACGGCTGCGAACACGACCGCCACTATCTTCTGGAACTGCTGGAAAAACTCATGGATGTGGCCGAGCTTGCCGATGAGGCCGCCACGCGGCTCATTTATCGCGGGCTCAATCCGGGGCTCACGCCGCCCCGGAACGCAACGGAAGCTGACAACGGTCAAAGAACCTGACCGCCGGGGCCCTTCCGGGGCAGCGCTGCGGCCGGCGCTCCGGCATCAGCCCCGGACACGCCAGACGCCCACCTCCACCGCGCTGGCCACAGCGGCGCAGAGCCGCGCCACATCCTCTTCCGGGGTGATGTAGGGCGGCATAAGATAAATGAGCCTGCCAAAGGGACGTATCCAGACACCACGCTCCACAAAGAAGCGTTGCAGGGCCGCGCCGTTGACCGGCGCGGTCATCTCCACCACGCCGATGGCGCCCAGCACGCGTACATCGGCAACATCCGGGAACTGACGGCAGGGCTCAAGCCCACGGGCAAGCAGCCTTTCAAGCCGCTCCACCTGCGATTGCCAGCGATTTTCCTCCAGAATATCCAGCGAGGCGCCCGCCACGGCGCATGCCAGCGGATTGCCCATGAAGGTCGGGCCGTGCATGAACACGCGGCCATCCCGGCATATATCCCCGGCCACGGCGGCGGTGCATGCCGTGGCCGCCAGGGAGAGCACGCCGCCTGTGAGGGCCTTGCCGCAACAGAGGATGTCCGGACGGACACCGGCCCATTCGGCGGCGAAAAACCGGCCTGTGCGGCCGAATCCCGTGGCGATCTCGTCAAAAATCAGCAACGCGCCCGCCCCGCGGCAGAGTTCCGCCAGCCCGCGCAAATAGTCGGGATGATAAAACCACATGCCGCCCGCGCCCTGCACCACCGGTTCCAGGATCACGGCCGCGATCTCGTCACCGCGTTCGGCAAGGACACGGCGTGCATCCTCCAGGCAGGCCGGGGCAAACGGCGCATCAAAACGGCAGCTGGGCCGCTCCATGAAAAGCTGTTCCGGAAGCAGCCCGGCAAAAAGGCTGTGCATCCCGGTGACCGGGTCACAGACGGACATGGCCCCCAGAGTGTCCCCATGATAGCCGCCGCGTGGCGCCAGAAAACGGGTGCGCCGCCGCTCTCCCCGGCCCTGCTGGCACTGGAGCGCCATCTTGAGCGCCACCTCCACCGCAACTGAGCCGGAATCCGCAAAAAAGAGCCGTTCCAGCCCTTCCGGCATGGCGGCAAGCAGCCGCTCCCCCAGCGTGACGGCCGGGGCATGGGTAAGCCCCCCGAACATCACATGCGGCATGCGGTCGCTCTGGGCGCGCAACGCCGCCAGCAGACGCGGATGATTGTAGCCATGCACCGCCGCCCACCAGGAGGACATGCCGTCCACCAGTTCCCGCCCATCGGCCAGGACGATGCGGTTGTCATGGCTGCGGGACGCCGTTTCCAGCGGTGGCAGATGTGTTGCCGAAGCGTAGGGATGCCAGAGCGCGGCATGGTCCCGGTCTTCCATCTCCTCCGCCGGCGTATGGGACAGGCCCCCCGCCAGTCGCCCGCGCAGGAAATGCGCGAGCGGCAGAAGCTGTTCCGCAAGCAGGCTCCAGCCTTCCGGCCCGAGCGTTTCCGCATGCGGCAAACGGACCATGACGGCATCCGGCCAGTCCGCGCCTGACCGTTCACGCAGATAACGGCTGTTCTCGTCCAGAATGGCCCGCCCGGATGCCTCGCGGGCCTCGGGCGGCGGCTCCACGAGCACCAGGGCCGCCAGCGCAAGTCCCTGCCGGCGCAGCGCCGCGAGGGAAAGCAACGCATGGTTGAGCGCCCCCAGTTCGTTGCGAACGGTCAGGATGACCGGCGCCCCCACCGCCGCCATGAGGTCGAGCATCGCTTCGCGCGCATTGAGCGGCGCCAGAAGGCCGCCTGCCGCTTCCAGAAGCAGCAGGTCCGCCGGGGGCGACGACCGTGCCCAGTGCCCGCGGATGTCTGCGGCAAGGCCCGCGGCATCGAGGCAGGCCCCTTCCGCAGCCGCCGCGAAATGCGGCGACGCGGGCAGCGCAAATATCCGCAATACCGCTGCCGGCGGCAGGGGGGAGCCTGTCGCCATATCGGCCACAGCGGCGGCGCAGGCCGCGGCATCGCCCATGAGGGGCAGGCCATGGGTTCCCGCGCGCCGGGCGCCTGCCCCGGCGGGAACCCCGGTCTGGACCGGCTTGACGGCCTGAGCCGCCACGCCAAGCCCCCGCAGGGCGCGCAACAGGGCGGCGGTGACCACTGTCTTGCCCACATCGGTGCCGGTTCCGGCCACAAAAACGGCGCGCAGGGGACGAATGCCGTCAGGGCATGACATATGCCGGCTCCATGCCACTGGCGGCGATCATGGCAAGGTCGTTGTGCAGGGATTCTCCCCTGGTGGTCAGATAGTCGCCGGTCATAAGCGCATTGGCGCCCGCGGCGAACATTTCGTCCTGGCGCGCGCCAAGCGCCAGGGGCCGCCCCCCGCAAACGCGCAAGACCGCCTGTGGAAGAATATGCCTGAAGATGGCTATGATCCGCAGGGCTTCCTCCGGAGCAGGCGGAACACGCTGCGCCAAAGGCGTCCCCGGCTGCGGATGGAGAAAATTCAGCGGCACATGCGCCACGCCCATCTCCCGCAGGGTGAACGCCAGACTGATGCGGTCCTCCCAGGTTTCGCCCAGACCGAAAATGCCGCCGCAGCAGAGGCTCAGCCCCGCGGCCAGCGCCCGGCGCGCCGTATCCCGGCGCTGTTCCCAGCGTTGCGTGGCGCAGATATGCGGGTACCAGCGCTCCGATGTTTCGAGATTGTGGTGGTAGCGGGTAATGCCCGCCTTGACCAATCGTTCCATGCGCCGGGCGTCAAGACGCCCGAAGGACGTGCAGAGACGGCTGCGGACTGTGGAAGGCAATTCCGCCACGAGCCGCACGACACGCTCGAAATCTTCACCATCCAGGGCCGCGCCGCTGGCCACAAGACCGATGCGGCCTACCGGCGTTGCGGCCAGCGCAAGGATGCGTTCGCGCAGGACGGCATTTTCCAGAAGCGGAAAGCCCGGCTGCGGTGCCGGATTGTGGCGGCTCTGCGCGCAAAAGCGGCAATCCATGCCGCACTGCCCGCTGCGGATGTTGATGATGGCGCACAGCTGCACCGAACGGCCTGTCACCGCCTGACGAAGCGAGGCAGCGCGGGAGAAAAGTTCCGCGTCCGGCAGGGCAAGCAGCCTGAGCGCTTCCCCCGCGTTGGCGGCAGGAAGGAGATCCATGTGAAATCCAGTATGGGGAACCGCACGCTCATCCGCGACTGCTTCCACAAGCGCGCTGTACCGTGAAAAAAGGCCGCCGTGAGGCGGCCTTGAACCCTGCTAGCTGGCCTTGCGGCGCTTTTCCCACAGCTTCATGTCTTTCATCTTTTTGCGGCGTTCGCGCTGAAGCGACTTGCACACAAGGGGCGTATCCTTCTTGAGGCCCCACTTTTCGCGATAGGCGGCGCTATCGAGGCCATGATTCGCCAGATGACGACGGGTGAGTATTTTGAAGCTCTTGCCGCATTCAAGGCAGGTGACGGATTTTTCCTTGATGGATTTGCGCGCTTCCTGGGCCATTTCCGCGCAATCCATCTCGTCAGGAACGACATCCTCCGCAATGGCGCGGATGCCGGCGGTCAGCTTCTGGATATACGCGGTAACTTCCTCTTCACTCATGATGCGCACGCCGGCCTGGGCACGCGCGATTTCAAGCGCTTCCTTCAGATAGTCATCCATGGCTTCACCTCGTTCTTTGAAATCACAAAGGCAATTTCCGGCACAACGGCTAATATGGAAATGCATGCTTCTGGCACCTGCGTTGACTCTTTCAATCCGTCAACACAGGCAGACACTACACAACATCCGCCGCAACGTCAATTCTGTCGCGTGGATGAAAAAAACTTTCCCTGAACGGGAAAAAGAGGGGAATGGCATGCCTCTTTGTTGCAAACATGCACTTCTCCGACGAAACATCCCGTTGCATGCGGCACAATGTACATGCTGTGTTTCCACCGTCCGTTTCCCGCAGGGAAGCGGATATACGGGGCGCGCATCCCGCCGCATCTGTTCCCGAAGCGGAAACGGCAACGAAAAAGGGCGCGCGGGGCGCCCTTCCTTCGCGGACCGGCTCCTGCCGGATACCGGTTGCCGGCACAGGCTAATCGAAATCGTAGATGTCGTAGCGGGACGCAGTGCCGAGAAAATTCTGCCCCATGTACTGCCACCTGATGCCCTGAATAAATCCCGAGACCATTCCCGCAAGGTCCTGCGGCGCGGCGCTGACCGCAAAGGCATCACGCGCGCGCTGCGCGAAACCGGCGAGCAGTCCTGACTGTCCGAAAGGGATCGCGGTAAGGGATTCAACGCCTTCCGGCAGCGGCTCGCGATATTCCATGATGATTTTGTCGTCATTGAAGTTGAAGCGCGCCGCAAAGGAACGCACCAGCCACCGTTGCGGGCTCCCGTCGGGATGGACGGACGTGACCAGGCCGCTGAAAGGATCGCGGGCGGGATCGACGATGAAGGTACACGCCTGATACCCCACGCCACCAAAAGTCTCCACAGCCTCATCCACACTCTGGGGGTGACGCATGATGCTGTCCCAGTACCAGCCCTGGGGCACTGCCGCCTGCGCGACGATGGCCAGCGGCGCGAGGCCGCCTTCGCCATACACGGCCATCCACATCTGGATGGGAAGGCCGCCGAGCATGTCGCTCCATATCAGGCTTGCCATCCCCCTGCCGGCAGTCATCACGGGCATGTTCCTGGCCTCAATGGCAATGTTGGGCCGGGCGGTGGAAATATAGGTCGTTCCGAGCATGCCCCGTTGCAGTGCGCCCCGGCAACCGGCCATTGCCGCCACAAGAACAACGGCCAGAACCAGAACAAGCGGGAAACGGCGGGAACTCGCGTTTTTCATGATACGTCCTCTGATGTTCTCCATGTTGGCGGCACATGAACCATGTGCCGCGGGTTGAGCATATGCCAAAGCGCACAGCCATGCAAACGGCCGGCGCCCGTCACGCACCATTGGAAATCATGGGTGAAGGATATATGCTGGCGTCCAGAGGCGTGGCGGAATGAGCAATGCCACCCCCCGGCACCTTCAAGGCAGGGACGACTCATGACGAACGCATCCTTTTTCCAGCGCATTGGCGGAGTCCTGCATTTCCCCACCCCCGACGCGCACACTGCCGGCGGAAAGGTCCGGTTCGCCCTCTGGGGGCTGCTCATCGGCCTGCTGGCGGGCGCCATCATTGCCGTGTTCCGCATCACCTCCAGCGCGGCCTTTGCCGCCGTGCTCGACTGGTTCCACGCCCGTGCCGGGGAGCCTCTCCTGTGCGCGGCGTGGGGCGTGCCCGCGCTTCTGGCGGCGCTGATCACCGGGCGCCTCATAAAAGACCCGGCCATCCGTTCCGGGGGCGCCGTCTGGATCACCCAGGCACTCGCCGGGCCGCAAAAAAACGTCCTGACGCGCATCCTGCTGCCCAAGTTCCTCGGAAGCTGGCTTGTCATGGCCTGCGGTCTTTCCGTCGGACGCGAAGGCCCCTGCATCCAGATGGGCGCCTCCACCGCCCTTGGCCTGGCCCGCTGCGATGGCGGCGGTGATGCGGCCACGCACGCGGCCAAACGCCGCATGCTCATCCTGTGCGGCTGCGCCGCCGGCCTTGCCGCTGCCTTCAGCGCCCCCTTTGCCGGAATTTTCTATGTGCTGGAAATCATGAAAGAAAGGATCTCGCGCAACCTGCTCATTCTGATGTTGGGCGCGAGCCTGGGGGTCTATCTTGCCGCCACGGGACTTTTCGGGCTGGGCCTCATGCTGCCCCTGAAAGACGCCGTGCCGCCGGCGCCGCCCTACCTTTGGACAGCGGCACTGGTGGGCATCTGCGCGGGGCTCGTGGGCATCGCCTATTGCGGCATGCTCCGGCTGGCCCAGAAGCTTTACGCCCGCGGACGCCGGTTCCCCATTCTGCTGCACCCGATCCTCCCCTTTCTCGGCGCGGCGCTCATGCTTTTTTACTATCCCCAGGCCACCGGCGAAGGTCTTTCCATTTTCGGGCTCATGGAATCCGGGGGAATGCTCGCGGCGCTGTTCGTCTTTCTGTGCATCAAACTTCTGTTCACGGCATTCTGTTATGGCTCGGGCGTTCCCGCCGGAGTCATGGTTCCGGCGCTCGCTCTGGGCGGTGTGGCGGGGGGGCTGTGCGCCGCAGCCCTTTCGGCCGCGGGCATCGCCGGAGGGGGAAGCGCAGCGGCCTTCATTGCCATGGGCATGGCAAGCGCCTTTGCCGCAGCGGAGCGCGCCCCGCTGACAGGCATCATGCTCGTACTGGAAATAACGGGGGTCTACGCCGTTGCGCCGGGGCTTCTGCTGGCGGCGGCCGTGGCGACGCTGCTGGCGCGCGTTGTCCGTGTGCCTCCGGTATAGGCAACGACCGTTCCCGCATGAACGGCCCTGCGCCCGCGAAAAGCACGCCGCGCCGTCCTCTCCCCGAGCATCCGGCCATGCCGCGCGGCACGGGCGCCTTGAGGCCGATGCGTCCCTATGCTAGAAGAACATTCTTCCCCGACAGCCTGAAGCCGTTTTCGGAGCCGCCATGTCCGACTTTGTCCATCTTCATTGCCATACGGAATACAGCCTCCTTGACGGAGCCATCCGCATCAAGGACCTCTGCGCCAAGGCCAAGGACAACGGCATGGGGGCCTGCGCCATCACGGATCACGGCAATCTCTTCGGCGCGGCCTATTTCTATACCGCCTGCAAGGATTTCGGCCTCAAGCCCATTCTCGGCTGCGAGGTCTATGTCTGCCCCGATCACACGGACAAGAGCCCGGAGACGGGCAAGCGCCGCAACCACCTGATCCTTCTGGCCCAGAACGATACAGGCTACCACAATCTCGTCAAGCTCGTCAGCCACGGGTTTCTTGACGGGTTCTACTACAAGCCCCGTGTGGACAAGGAACAGCTGCGCCGCTACGCCGACGGCCTTGTCTGCCTTTCGGCCTGCATCGCGGGCGAGATACCCCGCGCCCTTCTCGCCAATGACATGGACAGGGCCCGCGCCCTGGCCGACGAGTACGCGGCCATTTACCCCGGACGCTTTTATCTGGAGCTTCAGTCCAACGGCCTTGCCGAGCAGGAGCGCGTCAACACCGGCCTGCAGGAGCTGGCGGAAAGCGCGCGCCTGCCGCTTGTGGCGACCAATGACTGCCACTACCTTGAAGCGGAAGATGCGGATGCCCATGAGGTGCTGCTCTGCATCCAGACGCAGACCACCATGGACGACCCCAAGCGCATGCGCTTTGAAACCCGGGAGCTGTATTACAAGACCACGGAGGAAATGGAGCGCGCCTTCAGCCATGTGCCCGAGGCGCTCGCCAATACGGCGCGCATTGCGGAATCCTGCCAGGTGGAGCTGGACTTCGGGCACCACTATTTTCCCGTCTATCCGCTGCCCGAAGGCGCGAGCATGGAATCCGAATTCCGGCGGCTGGCCGAGGAGGGGCTGGAAAAGCGCCTTCAGGCGCACCCGGACCGCGAACATATCGACCCGGCCCGCTACCGGGAGCGCCTGCAGCACGAGATCGACGTCATTCTGGAAATGGGCTTTCCGGGCTATTTTCTCATTGTGCAGGAATTCATCAACTGGGCCAAGAACCACGCCATCCCCGTGGGGCCGGGGCGCGGCTCGGCGGCGGGTTCCCTGGTGGCCTGGGCGCTGAAGATCACCAACCTCGATCCGCTGCCCTATAATCTGCTGTTCGAGCGCTTCCTCAATATCGAACGCGTCTCGCTGCCCGATATCGACGTGGACTTCTGCGAACGGCGGCGCGGCGACGTGATCCGGCACATGGTGGAGACCTACGGCGAGGGTTCGGTGGCGCAGATCACCACCTTCGGCACCATGAAGGCGCGGGGCGTGGTGCGCGATGTGGGCCGCGCCCTGGGCATGAGCTTTGCGGAAACGGACCGCATCGCCAAGCTGGTGCCCGAAAGCCTGAAGATGACCATCGACAAGGCCCTTGAGCTGGAGCCGGAACTCAAGCGCCTGCAGGACGAGGAACCGCAGGTGCGCCGCCTGCTCGACACCGCCCGGCGGCTGGAGGGCCTGGCGCGCCACGCTTCCACGCACGCGGCGGGGCTGGTGGTTTCGGACAGGCCCATGGAGGAATACCTGCCGCTCTATCTCGGCAAGCGCGGCGAACTTGTCACCCAGTTCGACGGCCCCATGACCGAAAAGGCCGGACTGGTCAAGTTCGACTTTCTCGGCCTCAAGACCATGACCCTCATCCAGGACACGCTGGACAACATCGCGCGCCAGGGGGCCGAGCCGCCCGACCTCGACACGCTCTCCCTCGATGACGCCGCCACCTACGAGCTCTATGCCCGTGGCGACACGGACGGCATCTTTCAGGTGGAAAGCTCGGGCATGCGCCAGTACCTGCGCATGCTGCGGCCCTCCTGCTTTGAGGACATCATCGCCATGCTGGCCCTGTACCGGCCCGGGCCCCTCGGTTCGGGCATGGTGGACGAATTCATCAAGCGCAAGCATGGCCAGGTGCCGGTGGTCTTTCCGCACGAGTCGTTGCGGGACTGCCTGCGCGACACCCATGGCGTCATCGTCTATCAGGAACAGGTGATGCAGATCGCCCAGATCATCGCCAGCTATACACTGGGCGGGGCGGACCTGCTGCGCCGCGCCATGGGCAAGAAAAAGCCGGAGGCCATGGCCCGCGAACGCGTGACCTTTGTGGCCGGGGCGGAAAAGAACGGCATCGCCGCCGAAAAGGCCAACGAAATCTTTGACCTCATGGAAAAATTCGCCGAATACGGCTTCAACAAGTCGCATTCGGCCGCCTATGCGCTCATTTCCTACTTCACGGCGTACCTCAAGGTCCACCACAAGGTGGAATTCATGGCGGCCCTGCTCACTTCGGAGATGGGCAACCAGGACAAGCTCCTCAAATACGTCGCCGCCTGCAAGGACATGGGCATCGAGGTGGCCCAGCCTTCGGTGAACGAGAGCGAGCGCGAGTTTTCCGCCAGGGGCGGCCGCGTGATCTTCGGCCTCGGCGGCATCAAGAACGTGGGCGATGAAGCCATACGTGAAATTGTGGAAGCCAGAGCCGAAGGCGGCGAATTTGCCTCGCTGTTCGACATGTGCTGCCGGGTAAACCTGCGCAAGGTCACCAAGCGCGTTCTGGAATCGCTCATCAAGGGCGGCGCCTGCGACTGTTTCGGCGTGCCCCGCGCGGCCCTGCTCGCCGCGCTGGAGCTGGTCGTCCTGCGTGCGCAGAAAAAGGCCAGGGCCCGGAACTCCCCGCAAGTCTCGCTGCTGGCCATGGCTCCGCCGCAGGAGAGCGCGCCGCTGCCCGGCATCGGCCTCGACTGCCCGGAAGCGGCGCTCCCGGAAATGGCCGACGACCTCAAGCTCAAGGCGGAAAAGGAAGCCCTGGGCTTCTTCCTCACCAGCCATCCGCTCCAGCCCTATAACCGCGAGATCCCGCGCCTGGGCCTCACGACACTTGAAGCGCTGCATGAACTTTTCGCCGGCGCGCGGGTCAACTGCGCCGTTCTTGTGACCAGCGTGCGCGAGGTCGTCACCAAACGCGGTGACCGCATGGCCTTTGTGGCCGTGGAGGATTTCACCGGCCATGCGGAAGTGACCTTCTTCCCCAAAGACTATGCCGAGGCGCGCGAGCTCATCCGGGGCGAACAACCCTTGTGCCTGACGGCGCGGCTGGAAAGCCAGGGAGAGGGCAACCGCGAAAATCCTGAGGCGGAAGAGGAAAACGAAGCGCCCGCCGCCGAGTGCAAGCTGCTCGGCCAGCGCGTGCGCCTGCTGGCCGATGTCTGCGCCGAAAGCGATACGCCCATTCAGGTGGAGATACCGGCGCACCGCCTGGGCCGGGCGGACATCCTGGCCTTGCGGAATATTCTGGAAAGCCATGCAGGAGAGGTGGAAACGGAAGCCGTCGTCTGCCTGGACGGCTGCGAGTGCCGCCTGCGGCTGGACGCCGCCCTCAAGGTGCGGCCCGGCCCGGAACTGACCAGAGCCCTTGCCGCCTGGGCCGCGGAAGACCGGAACGCGGTCGCGTAGCGCAACGGCGCCGCCCCGTCCGCGGAGGAAAAACCGCCGCGGGAGAGGGACGCGCTCCCTTCCCGCGCGGGGCATGTCCCGCACGCTCTTCTGCCGTTCCCGCCGGGAACGAATCCTTCGTTCCCTCGTGAACAGGCCCGCTTGTCTCCCGCCGGGGCATGGACTACCATGCGGCAGCGAATGTCATGGCCGGATTCCCGCTCCGGCCCCCTCCGCGAGAGTGCCCGATGGAGAACTTCCTTGTCTTGCAGGCCGCGCGCTTTGGTGATCTTGTCCAAAGCAAGCGGCTCATCCTTTCCCTCCAGACGCAGGGCCGGGTGCATCTTGCCGTGGATGAAAGCCTGGAAAAGCTGGCGCATCTGCTCTATCCGGATGCCGTCATCCACCCGCTCTTTCTCCACGGGCATGACGAGGCGCGGGCCATGGCGGCGAACCGCCCGGCCTTTGCCGCGATGCGCGCGCTCCGCCCGGATGCGGTCTACAACTGCAACTTTTCCGGCCTTACCGGAGCCATCTGCCGCCTTTTTTCCCCGGAAACGGTCATCGGCTACCGCCCGGCCCCGGCCTCGGAGGGCGGCCTTCTCCGTTCCCCATGGGCCCGGATCGCCTTTCGGCTGAGCCGGAGACGGCGGGCCTCCCCCCTGAATCTGGTGGATTTCTGGGCCTGGTTCGCGCCCTCCCCGCTGGCGCCGGAGCGCGTCAATCCCGTGGCACGGCCCGGAGGCCGGGGCCTTGGCGTGGCGCTTGCCGGGCGCGAGGCGCGCCGTTCGCTGCCGACGCCCGTGCTGGCGAGTGTGATCCAGACGCTCTTCGGCCTTCTGGGGAGCCCGCGCGTCGTCCTTTTGGGCAGCACCGCCGAACGTCCCGCCGCGCACAGGCTCCTGCGGCTGCTGCCGCCCAAAATGACGGCGCGGGTCGAGGACCTCAGCGGCAAAACGGACTGGCAGGGCCTTGCGGATGCCATCACCGGGCTGGATGCGCTTGTCACGCCCGATACGGGCGTCATGCATCTGGCCGCGCATCTGGGGGTGCCCACGCTGGCCTTCTTCCTCTCGTCCGCATGGTGTCACGAAACCGGCCCCTATGGCCTCGGGCACAACGTATGGCAGGCCAGCCCTCCCTGCGCGCCCTGCCTTGAATTCGCCCCGTGCCCCCGCAATGTGGCCTGCCTTGACGTTTTTCGGGATGAGAGCTTTCCGCGCCTGCTGGCCCGCGCCTGGGCCGCACCTGATGCGACCGCCGCGCCCACGCTGCCCGCCGGTTTGCAGTGCTGGCAAAGCGGGCTGGATGGTCTTGGGGCGACGCTGCGCCTCTCGGCGGGCAGCGACGCGGATGCGCCCCTGCGCCGGGGGGCCCGCGCCCTGCTGGCGGAATGGCTGGGCCTCCCGTCGGGAGCGGTGGAGGACGCCGCGCCCGGTGCCCCGGAAAAAACCGGTGGCCCGCACCGGCTCCGGGAACTTCTGCTGCCCGACTCCGAATGGATGCTGCCGCAAGGGAGGTACGCATGACACAGGCCCTGCGCATTCTTGTGGTGCTGCCCATGTACGGCGGCTCCCTGCCCATCGGCCGCTATTGCGCGCGCGCCCTGGGCGACATCGGGCATACGGTGCGCGTGTTCGAGGCCCCGGAACTTCACCCCGCATTCACGGGCCTGGGCAGGCTTGACCTCACGCCCGCCCGCAGGGCGCCGCTTGAAGCCGCCTTTCTGCAGGTGGTCGCCCAGGCCATCTGGGCGCAGGTCGAGGAACTGGAACCCCATCTTGTGCTCGCGCTGGCCCAGGCGCCCATGAGCCGCGGCCTGCTCCAGCGGCTGCGCCGCGCGGGCGTGCGCACGGCCATGTGGTTTGTGGAAGATCACCGGCTCTTTACCTACTGGCAGACCTATGCGCCGCTGTATGACCTGTTCGCGGTCATCCAGAAGGAACCCTTCCTTGCGGAACTCGCCGCCATCGGCCAGCCCCATGCCCTCTACCTGCCGCTGGCGGCCCTGCCGGAATTTCACAGGCCCCTGGCGCTGAGCCCCGATGAACAGCGGGAATACGGCTCGGACATCGCCTTTCTCGGCGCGGGCTACCCCAACCGGCGGGTGGCCTTTCGGCCGCTCGCCGGCAGGGATTTCAGGATATGGGGGTCAGACTGGGAGGGGGAGCCCCTGCTGGCGGCCAATATCCAGCGCCAGGGGCAACGCATCAGCGAGGAGGAAAGCGTCAGGATATACAATGCCGCCAGGGTGAATCTCAACCTGCACTCCAGCATGTCGGCGCAGGACATCGTCAGCCATGGGGATTTCGTCAATCCGCGCACCTTCGAGCTGGCGGCCATGGGGGCGTTCCAGCTTGTGGACCACCGTTCGCTCATGGACGATCTCTTTGCCCCGGATGAACTGGCGACCTTTGAAACGTCCGAAGAATTTTACCGGAAAATCGACTACTTCCTTGCACATCCGCAGGAGCGGGATGCCTGCGCGCGCCGCGCGCGGGAGCGCGTGCTCGCCGAACATACCTACCAGCAGCGCATGACAACGCTGCTCGACGCCATGGAGACCCGGCTTGGTCCGTGGCGGGACGACCGGCATGAGGACGGGGACACGCCCTCCCTCGACGCCCCGTTGCGCGAGGAACTGGCGCGGCTCACCGCCGGGCTCGGGCTGCCGCCGCACGCGGCCTTCGCGGATGTCATGGACCGGCTGCGCCGACGCGCCGGTCCCCTCAATGAAGCGGAGACCAGCTTGCTCTTTCTGGATGAATGGCGCAGGCAATACAAAAAATAGCCCGCTCCGGACGGCCGGCAGGGGGGGGCTAAAAGGCCGTGAGGTCCAGATAATACGGAAGCATGAAGCCCATGACGATGAGCAGTGCCGCCGCAAGGGTGGGCTTGTGGCGCAGGGCCACGGGGCTGCGCCGCACCAGCGTCCAGAGCAGAACGGGAATGAGCCAGAGCAGAAGGCGCGTGCTTTCCAGAATGGCCTCCTGCACGGTGAAGCCTCCGCTGCCCCAGGTCTGGGAGATACGGACGGCGGTGAACGCCATGAGCGCCAGCCAGAGCATGGCCCAGGCATTGCGCGCCCACGCGGCGCACCAGGGGATCATGGTATTGTAATGGTCGCGGCCGAAGTCGTCGCGCGTGCGCCGGAGCGGCAGCCAGAACGCGCCGACGGCGGCGGGCACGGCCACCAGAAGGAACGGGGTGCAGGCCATGGCCGTCCACAACGGCGAGGACCAGGCATCCGGCAGCAGATTTTGCAGTCCGGGGGCCGCGGCCTGCGGATGGGCAAAGGCCGCCAGCAGGCGCGCCGTGCCAAGGACAACGATAACGGCAAAACTGCTTTGCGCGGCGCTGATCATGCCGATGGTCGCGTGCAGGATGGGCAGTTCCCTGAGCACGCGCCACAGCGTATAATACACGCTGTTCAGCATGACCCCCAGGCTCAGGAGCAGCCAGCTCATTTCCAGAAAATAGGCGCTTACGCTGCCCGGCACATAGACATCCCGCGTGAAATGCAGCCAGACCCGGCCGCCCACGAGCAGTATCCAGCCGAGCATCATGCCCAGAAAGGCAAGCTGCCGCGCGCATTTTTCAAAGGAGCTCCTGCCCCTGGTGTCCGCGAGGATGCGCGCCGTGGCCGAAATGAACCCCATACCGGCAAAGGCGAAGAGCGCGGAGAGCGGCACGACGATACTCAGGACGTCAACTGCCGTCCGCAGATGGGGAAAGGCGGAAAGTATCTGTTCCAGGGCGTTCATGCGCAAAGGCTCCCATGCCGCATGCCGGCTGTTGCGGGTTGCGGGCCGCCGCCCGCCGGAACGCATCCCGGCGCGGGGCGGAACCGCATCTTTCTTGCCCCAAAAACGCCCGTCCCGCAAGACTCCTTGAAATATCCGTCACTTTGGGGCACAAAAAAGCCGGAGGGGGAAATGAAAAACTTCCTGACGATCCCGGTCATGGCGCTGGCCCTGGGCATGCTTGGCTGTGCTTCCAACGGCCAGGTGCACAAGCTCGAATCCACAAGCGAAACCAACACCCGGCTTCTGCGGGAAAACGAGCAACGCCTGAAAAATCTTGAAACAAGCGTCTCGTCCCTCAATTCCCAGGTGGCGCAGCTCAACAACCGCGTCTATGAGGTCCGCAACCGCAACGGTAAAAAGACCTCCATGACCGTGGTGCCCATCGTGCCGCCGGCGCCGGCGCCGAACGCCTCCCCCGCGACCGCGGCGGTAACGCCGACGGCAGCATCCGCAACTCCGGCCACAACGGCAACGGCGCCTGCGGCGGGTTCCGCCCCGGTGGCCAGGGCAACGCATCCCAACAGCCGGGCCGAAGCTCTCCTCGCCTCGGCGCGCAGGGCGGCCGCCGCCCGCAATCAGGCCGCGCAGGGCGCTCCCGCCTCCGCCGCGGCCACTCCCGACACGCAAGGCGCCGCGGCAACGTCCCCCATCGGCAGGATGATCGACCCGGCAGCCGCGCCAACGCCGATCCCGGCCCCAGCCGCTGTTTCCAGAACGGCGCGGGCCCAGACGGAACGGAGCCAGGCGGAACGAAGCGCGGGCGCCACCGGCAGCGTTGGCCATCCGGAAGCCGTCGCCGGGCCGTCCGGCACCCTGGCCGCCCAGAGCGCGTCCGCTCCGGCAGCCCTGCCGCCTGTCGACCTTCCCCCGGCAGCGCAGGCCCCGGCCACCAGCGGAACGCCGGCGGCACCGGCAAAAACCGCAAGCGCCGCGACCGGCAGCGCCGTTCCCGTGCCCGCCATCCCCGCCTCC
>URHE01000043.1 GCA_900547595.1 uncultured Desulfovibrio sp. | reverse complement strand
CGTCGGTATTGTCCCCGCACAGGGCGCCGTCCTTCCAGTACAGGGTATTGGCTGCGCAGGCCAGGGTGGCCCGCTCGCTCACCACATCCAGAAAGGGCATGACGGCCTGCTTGTGCGGAATGGTCACGGAACAGCCCCGGATGTCCAGCAGGCGCAGGGCGTCCATGAACGCGGCCAGGCGCTCCGGCGCAATCTCCCAGCGCAGATAGACGGCGGGGATGCCCAGGGCCCGGAACCCCGTATTGTGGACGAGCGGCGAAAGACTCTGGCCCAGCGGCCAGCCGATGACGCCATACAGCGCCTCGGGAAGATGCGGTGCGGACATGCGTGCCCCCGGCTGAAGTTGCCCCATCCATACGCCGCCGGGAGCGGTGCGGTCAATGCCCGCGCCGCCGCGCGGGGCGCGGGCGCTTGCAGTCCGCCGTGCGCTGCGCTACAACGCGGCATGAACATCACCGGTCCCGTCACTGACGCCGCGCTTCCCGTGCGCATCGCCTTCGCGCGCCCCGGCGCGCGCGAGCTCTATGCCCGCGCCCATGGCGGCCTGCCCGCGCCGGCCACGCCCCATTCCGCCGGGCTCGACCTCCGCGCCTGCCTTGCGGAGGAAGAGGCCCGCATCGCCCCCGGCGCCCGCCTGGCCGTGCCCGCGGGCCTCAGCATCCAGCCCGTCAGACCCGGCTACGCGGGCTTCATCTATTCCCGCAGCGGCCTCGGTGCGCGGGACGGGCTCACCGTGGCCCAGGGCGTGGGCGTCATCGACCCCGATTATACCGGCGAGATCCTCGTCGTCCTGCTGAACACCTCCGGGGAGGAGCGGGTCCTCCGACGGGGCGACCGCGTGGCCCAGCTCGTGTTCCAGCCCTATGTCCGCCCGGCCTGGGAAGAAGTGCCGGAACTCCGGCCCACGGAGCGCGGCGCGGGCGGCTTCGGCCACACCGGCCTCTGATCCCGGGCCGGGCCGCCCGGCGGAACATCCCGCCTCCATTCGCCAAACCGCAACCGGCGCATGCCGCCGCAAAGGAGTTTCATCATGTCGCACGCCTTCGACACCATCCGGGCGGAGGAAGAGCGCCTGCTCTGCCGCTCCTACAGCCGCTATCCGCTGGCCATCGTCCGGGGCGAGGGCGCGCGCCTCTGGGACGCGGACGGCAGGGAATATGTCGACCTGCTGGCGGGCATCGCCGTGACGGGCCTCGGCCACTGCAACCCCGAGGTCAACGCCGCCCTTGAGGCGCAGGCCCGCAAGCTCTGGCATGTGAGCAACCTCTTCTATCAGGAGGAGCAGCTGGAACTGGCGCGGCGCCTGCTCTCCACCACCCACCACGGCAAGGCGTTCTTCTGCAATTCCGGCGCCGAGGCCAACGAGGCGTGCATCAAGCTCGCCCGGCGCTACATGCGCAAGGTGCAGCGGCGCGACGCCTTCGAGATCATCACCCTTTCCGGCTGCTTCCATGGCCGCACCCTGGGCACGCTCGCCGCCACGGGGCGCGAAAGCCTGTCCGACGGGTTCACGCCGCTGCCCGAGGGCTTCCGCCAGGTCCCGTCCCGCGACCTCGATGCCCTGAGGGCCGCCATGACGCCGGCCACGGCCGCCGTCCTCCTCGAATGCGTCCAGGGCGAGGGCGGCATAGTGCCGCTGCCCGCCGACTACCTGCGCGGCGTGGAGGCCCTGTGCCGCGAGCGCGGCGTGCTCCTGCTCTGCGACGAGGTGCAGTGCGGCATGGGGCGCACGGGCAAATTCTGGGCCTTCCAGCACGCGGGCCTCACGCCCGACGCCATCAGCGTGGCCAAATCCCTGGCCAACGGCCTGCCCATGGGCGCCATGCTCGCCACGGACGAGGCGGCGCGCGGCTTCGAGCCCGGCAGCCACGCCACCACCTTCGGCGGCGGCGCGCTCACCAGCGCCGTGGCCGCCAAAGTGGTGGAGATACTGCTGCGCGATGCCATTCCGGCGCGCGCGGCCAGGCTTGGCGCGGCCCTCATGGACAGGCTCCGCGCCCTTCAGGCGCGCCTGCCGGAAAAGATCCGCGAAGTGCGCGGCGCGGGCCTGATGATCGGCGTGGAGCTCGCCGTGGAAGGCAAGCCCGTGTGGGAGGAACTCCTCCGGCGGGGCTTCATCTGCAATCTCTGCCACGGCATGACCCTGCGGCTGCTGCCGCCCCTGACCATTCCGGAAGTGGACCTCGACAGCTTCGCCGTCACGCTGGAGGACATCCTCACGGGCCGTTGAGCCCCGCCGCGTCCGGCCCCGCGAGCGTCAGGGCCGTGCGGGAACTTTCCCGGGCCGCCGGCACTCCCGGCGGCCCGGTTTTTTGCCGCCATGCGGGGACCGGCGGAGAAGGCCCCTTCCGCCCGCGCGGCGAAATTTTTCCTCACACTCAACTTGCTGAAATACAATGAATATTTTTTCAGCACCCGGCAAGTAGCCGGGAAATTTTTCAGGGGGGGCTTGACGCAAAGCGCCAGCCCTTGTTACTAATTTCGCAAGCCATGCACTCTCTTTCCGGAACGGAAACGCGCGATGCCCGGGGGGGCGCGCCATTTCCGGCATGAGCACGGCATAACTTCTTACGAGTTGGAGGACACGTATGCCGACGTTTGTCGATCCGTCCAAATGCGACGGCTGCAAGGGTGGCGAAAAGACCGCCTGCATGTACATCTGCCCCAATGACCTCATGATCCTCGACCCCGAGGAAATGAAGGCCTACAACCAGGAGCCGGACGCCTGCTGGGAATGCTATTCCTGCGTCAAGATCTGCCCTCAGGGCGCCATTTCGGCGCGCCCCTACGCCGACTTCTGCCCCATGGGCGGGACCTGTATCCCCCTGCGTTCGGCCGACTCCATCATGTGGACGGTGCAGTTCCGCAACGGCAGCGTGAAACGCTTCAAGTTCCCCATCCGCACCACGCCCGAAGGCTCCATCAAACCCTATGACGGCCGTCCCGAAGGCGACAGCCTCGACGACGAGCGACTCTTCACCGAAGCCTCGCTGCCGGCGCCCAAGGAAGTCCTCGGCAAGAAGTTTGACGTGGCCGAGGCCGACAAGACCATGACCGTCATCGCCCACAGCAACTAGCCATCCGCGCGACGCGAGAAGGAGAATACGAAGATGCCGATGATCCCTGTGAAAGAACCCTCCAAGGGCGTGCCCATTTCCGAACCTGTCTGCAAAACGCATGACGTCGACCTGCTCATCGTGGGCGGCGGCATGGGCGCGTGCGGCGTGGCCTACGAGGCCGTGCGCTGGGGCGACAAGCACAACCTCAAGATCATGCTCTGCGACAAGGCCGCCCTCGAGCGCTCCGGCGCCGTGGCCCAGGGCCTTTCCGCCATCAACACCTACCTTGGCGACAACTCCGCCGACGACTATGTCCGCATGGTCCGCACCGACCTCATGGGCATCGTGCGCGAGGACCTCATCTATGACGTGGGCCGCCATGTGGATGACAGCGTCCTGCTCTTCGAGGACTGGGGCCTGCCCTGCTGGATCAAGGACGACAACGGCCACAACCTCAACGGCGCCCAGGCCAAGGCCCAGGGCAAGAGCCTGCGCAAGGGCGACAAGCCCGTGCGTTCCGGCCGTTGGCAGATCATGATCAACGGCGAGTCCTACAAGTGCATCGTGGCCGAAGCGGCCAAGAACGCCCTTGGCGAGGACCGCATCATGGAGCGCATGTTCATCGTCAAGCTCCTGCTCGACAAGAACGTGCCCAACCGCATCGCGGGCGCCGTGGGCTTCAACCTGCGCGCCAACGAGGTCCACATCTTCCGCGCCAATGCCATCATGGTGGGCGCGGGCGGCGCGGTCAACGTCTACCGTCCCCGCTCCACCGGCGAGGGCATGGGCCGCGCCTGGTACCCGGTGTGGAACGCCGGCTCCACCTATTCGCTCTGCGCCCAGGTCGGCGCCGAGATGACCATGATGGAAAACCGCTTCGTCCCGGCCCGCTTCAAGGACGGCTACGGCCCGGTGGGCGCGTGGTTCCTGCTCTTCAAGGCCAAGGCCACCAACGCCAAGGGCGAGGACTACTGCGTGACCAACAAGGCCATGCTCAAGCCCTACGAGGACCGCGGCTACGCCAAGGGCAACGTCATCCCCACCTGCCTGCGCAACCACATGATGCTCCGCGAAATGCGCGAAGGCCGCGGCCCCATCTACATGGACACCAAGACCGCCCTCAACACCACCTTCGCCACGCTCAACGAAGAGCAGCAGAAAGACCTTGAGTCCGAGGCGTGGGAAGACTTCCTCGACATGTGCGTGGGCCAGGCCAACCTGTGGGCCTGCACCGACACCATGCCCGAGGAGCGCGGCTCCGAGATCATGCCCACCGAGCCGTATCTGCTCGGTTCGCACTCCGGCTGCTGCGGCATCTGGGTCTCCGGTCCGGACGAAGCCTGGGTTCCCGAGGAGTACAAGATCCGCGCCAGCAACGGCAAGGTCTACAACCGCATGACCACGGTCGAGGGCCTGTTCACCTGCGCCGACGGCGTGGGCGCTTCCGGCCACAAGTTCTCCTCCGGCTCGCACGCCGAAGGCCGCATCGCCGGCAAGCAGATGGTGCGCTTCTGCGTGGATCACAAGGACTTCCAGCCCCAGATCAAGGAGACCGAGGACGAGCTGCGCGACCTCATCTACCGGCCCTACTACAACTTCCAGAAGGGCAAGGCCGTCTCCACCGATCCCGTGGTCAACCCGAGCTACATCGCGCCCAAGAACTTCATGATGCGGCTCATCAAGGCCACCGACGAATACGGCGGCGGCGTGGCGACCTACTACACCACCTCCCAGGCCATGCTCAACACGGGCTTCCATCTGCTTGACATGCTGGAGGAAGACTCCGCCAAGCTGGCCGCCCGCGACCTGCATGAACTGCTGCGCTGCTGGGAGAACTACCATCGCCTGTGGACGGTGCGCCTGCACATGCAGCACATCGCCTTCCGCGAGGAATCCCGCTATCCGGGCTTCTACTACCGCGCGGACCACATGGGCCTGGACGACAGCAAGTGGAAGTGCTTCGTGAACTCGAAGTTCAATCCCGCCACCGGCGAGACCACCTTCTTCAAGAAGCCCTACATCCAGATCATCCCCGACTAGTCGGGCAAACGGCATCACGCTCTCAGGAGGCGGCCCCAGGGCCGCCTCCTGAGACTACCACGAGAGCGTTTTCGCAAGGAAATCGCGTCAACGCTCCGGCGAATGCGGGAGCGGACGCCCGCGGCGCCGCCGCGCCGTCACACGCCTGTTTTTCGTGTCTTTTCGCCGGCGGGTTTGCCGCTGGCGGCAAACCCCGCCTCGCGGCGTTTGCCACTGTCAGGGGGAAGGCCCCCTTTTTCATCCGCTCCGGCCTCCGGGGCGGTTCCCGCGGCGGGAGCCGGTATTCCGTGCGCCGCGCAACGCAGGAGGATCTCCAGGATGTCCAACGCCATTCTCGTCGTGGGCGGGGGCTTTTCGGGCCTCACCGCCGCCCTCGAAGCGGCGGAACTGGGCCACGACGTCTACCTCGTGGAAAAATCGCCCTGGCTCGGAGGCCGGGTGGCCCAGCTCAGCAAGTATTTTCCCAAACTCTGCCCGCCCTCCTGCGGTCTGGAGATCCAGTTCCAGCGCATCAGGAAGAACCCGCGCATCACCTGCCTGACGCTCGCGGAGGTGGTGGGCCTTTCCGGGCGCAAGGGCGACTACACGGCGCGCGTGCGCCTTTCGCCCCGGCACACGGCGCCGCATAACGTGGATTTCAGCCTGCTGGCCCAGAGCCTGGACGGCGAGGCCCCCAGCGAATTCGACTTCGGCCTGGGTTCGCGCAAGGCGCTCTACAAGCCCATGCCCTTCGCCTATCCCGCCCGCTGGGCGCTGGACCCGGACACCCTCACCCGCGCCGACGCGGCGCGCGTGGCCGGGAACCGCTTCCTGCAGGTGGATGAGGCCCCGCGCGAGATCGAGCTTTCCGTGGGCGCCATCGTGGTGGCCACCGGCTGGAAGCCCTATGACATGCGCAATCTCGCCAATCTCGGCGGCGGCGACATCCGCAACTGCATCAGCAACATGCAGATGGAGCGCCTGGCCTCGGCCTTCGGGCCCACGGGCGGCAGGATCGTGCGGCCCTCCGACGGGCGGACGCCGCTCTCGGTGGGCTTTGTGCAGTGCGCGGGCTCCCGCGACCAGAACCACCTCGGCTACTGCTCCTACATCTGCTGCATGGCCACCTTCAAGCAGTGCCTCTACCTTGCCGAGCAGCATCCGCAGACAAGGGTCACGGTATTCTATATCGACCTGCGCGCGCCGGGCCGCTACGTCAAGGTGCTGGAAAAGGTGCAGGCGCTCCCCAACGTGACCTTCATCAAGGGCAAGGTGGCCGAGGCCGTCCAGATCGAAAACGACCGGGTGCGCCTCACGGCCGAGGACGCGATCCGCGGCGAAAAACTTTCTCTCGACTTCGATCTTGCCGTCCTGGCCACGGGCATGCAACCCGCCCTGGCCGCAGAGGACCTGCCCCTGCCGCTCCCGCTGGACGAGGACGGCTTTGTGGCGGGCGGCGAGGAAGCGGGCATCTTTGCCTGCGGCTGCGCGCGCATGCCCCTTGACGTGACGCGTTCGGCCCAGTCCGGCACAGCCGCCGCCCTGAAGGCGGTACAAACGGTGAAAGGGAGGTAGGCGGCATGGCCGGCAAGATTGGCGTCTATTTTGATCTGTCAAACATCGGCGGCGGCCTGGACGCGGAGGCCCTGGCCCAGGGCGTGCGCGACAAGTGGGGCGAGCTCGCGGCCACGGTCAAGGCGGTGCCCGTGCTCGCCGAGGCCGTGGACGAGATCCGCGCCGACATCGCGGCCCAGGGGCTGGACGGCGTGCTCCTCTGCGGCGCCTCGCCGCGCGTGGACGCGGACCTCTACCGCTTCGCGCCCAATGGCGACACGCCCGTCCAGGTGGAGCATGTCAACCTGCGCGAACAGTGCGTGCTCGCCTACCGCGACCCGGACGGCGCCTCCGTGGAAGGGCTTGCCCCCGGCGAGGCGCCCGAACTCCTGCGGCTCATGGCCACCGACTATGTGAACATGGGCATGGTGCGCCTCCAGAAGACCGAGACCCCCGAACCCGCCGTGGTGGCCGGGGTGCGCCGCATCCTCGTCATCGGCGGCGGCTGGACGGGCATGCGCGCGGCCATGGAGGCCGCGGCCACGGGCTATGAGGTCGTTCTGGTGGAAAAGGCCGACAAGCTCGGCGGCGCGGCCAACAACATCCCCATGACCTCGCCCCTGTCCTCCCCCTGGACGGACAAGGAACCGCTCAACCTGGCGGACCATATCGCCCGGCTGGAGGCCGAACCCGCCATCACCCTGCATCTTCAGTCCACGGTGGCGAAGCTGGAAGGCCAGCCCGGCGAATTCACGGCCGAGCTCGCCACGCCTTCCGGCGCGGTGACGGTCCAGGTGGGCGCGGTGGTGCTCGCCACGGGCTGGACGCCGCTGGACGGCAAATATCTGGAGCCCATGGGCTACGGCAGCCCGTCCATCATCCATGCGGGCCAGTTCGCGAAAATGCTCGTGGAAGGCACGGTCACGGCGCGGCGCATCGCCTTTGTGCTCGACACCACCCTGGCCGAAAAAGCCTTCGGCGCGGACGCCCTGGCCGCCAGGGCCGGCGACGGCGGCGCCGACGAAGCCGCCGACGCGCAGAAGGCGGACGAAGGCCAGAACGTGGAGAGCGACGGCGAAAACATGGACGCGCCCTACGTCAAGGAGGACCTGGAGAGCATCCGCCATCTCCAGTACTCCAACGCCGTGAACAGCGTGGGCATGCTGCGCCAGGCCAATATCATCTGCGACAAGACCAACGACGCGGTCCAGGCATTCGTCATCTACAAGAACATGGCCATTCCCGGCATTCTGGAACGCTTCTACAAGAAGATGCAGGACCGTCTGGGCCTGATGCTGACCAAGGCCGACGTCACCGCCATCACGGACCATGGCGACCGCGTGGTGGTCTCCTGCGCCAACACCCTGCTGGGCATGGACTTTGATCTGGATGTGGACCTCGTCGTGCTGCCCTGCGGCCTGGTGCCCACCACGGCCAGGGACCTGACCGTCAACTTCGCCTACCGGCAGGGCCCGGACTTCCCGGACCTTGACCTCTTTGACGGCTTTGCCGACTCCAACTACATCTGCTTCCCCTACGAGACGCGGCGCACCGGCGTCTATGCCGCCGGCTGCGTGCGCCAGCCCATGACCCTGGACGCCTGCGAGGAGGACGCCCGCGGCGCCGTGCTCAAGGCCATCCAGTGCATCGAGGCGGCGGAACACGGCGTGGCGGTCCTGCCGCGCTCCGGCGACACCTCGTACCCGCTCTTCAACTTCGTGCGCTGCACCCAGTGCAAACGCTGCACCGAGGAATGCCCCTTCGGCGCGCTGGACGATGACGAAAAGGGCACGCCCAAGCCCAATCCGGCGCGCTGCCGCCGTTGCGGCACCTGTTTCGGGGCCTGTCCGGAACGCGTCATCTCCTTTGCCAACTACAGCATCGACCAGATCGGCTCCATGATCCGCGAAGTGCAGGTGCCCAAGGACTTCAAGAAGGAAGGCCCGCGCATCCTCATCCTCGCCTGCGAAAACGACGCCTACCCGGCGCTGGACATGGCGGGCATGCGCGGCAGGGCCTGGAGCCCGTACTGCCGCGTCATCCCGGTCCGCTGCCTGGGTTCGGTCAACGCCATCTGGGTTTCCGACGCCATGAGCAAGGGCTTTGACGGCGTGCTCCTCTTGGGCTGCAAGTACGGCGATGACTACCAGTGCCACTTCATCAAGGGTTCGGAGATCTGCAGCCGCAGGCGCGACAACATCGCCGAGACCCTGAGCCGCCTCGGCGTGGAGCCGGAGCGCGTGGATCAGCTTGAAGTGGCCATTGACGAATATGACAGGGTGCCGGACCTCATCGACGGCTTTGTCGCCCGGATCACGGCCCTTGGCCCCAACCCGTTCAAGGGCATGTAGGAGGAAGGTCTCATGGCGCAAATGACGCTGCACACCGATCCCGCCTTCACGCGGGAGCTTATGGAAGCCGGGGGCCAAGACCTCAAAAAGTGCTTCCAGTGCGCCACCTGCTCGGTGGCCTGCCCGCTCTCGCCGGAGGTGGCGCCCTATCCGCGCAAGGAAATGGTCTGGGCTTCCTGGGGCCTGAAGGACAAGCTCGCGGCCGATGTGGACCTCTGGCTCTGCCACAACTGCGGCAACTGCTCGGACCTCTGCCCGCGCGGCGCCAAGCCCGCGGAAATGATGGCCGCCGCCAGAAACATGATCTACCGCGACCTCACGGCCCCGGCCATCGTGGGCAAGTGGATGAGCTCCTCCCGGGGGCTTGCGTGGCTCTTCGCCATTCCGGCCCTCCTCTGGCTGGTGGTCTGGTGGATCCGCGCGGGCTACAACAATGGCGAATGGTTCCCCCGCGCGGCGGACGGCCGGATCGTTTTCGGCCAGATATTCTACGGCGACTATACCATCGACCCCATCTTCATGCTCACCTTCTTCGGCGCGGCGGCCATCCTCGCCGTGGGCTGCGTGCGCCTCTGGCGCATGTTCAAGCCCGGCGGCAGCCTCCTTGTGCTGGGCAGGCAAAAGTGCTGGCTCCTGCACCTCTGGGATGTGCTCTTTGACGAGATCATCACGGGCCGCAAGTTCGACGACTGCCAGGACGGCCCGGCCACCGGCGTGCCCCAGGAGGGGCGCCGCCTCTCGCACACCATGCTGGTCTGGAGCTTCGCCATCCTCGCCTGCGTCACGGCCATCGTGGCCCTGGGGCACTGGGGCGGCAAGGTGCTGCCGTGCATCCTCATCGAAACGCCCATGCCCCTGACCTTCCCGGTGAAAATCCTCGCCAACGTGGGCGCCCTCCTGCTCCTCGCGGCCCTGGCCCTGCTCACCTGGCGGCGCGCGCGGCTCAATCCCAAATACCAGTCCTCCAGCTGGTACGACTGGTACCTGCTCGGCATCATCTGGCTGGTGGCCGTAACCGGCATGCTCTCCCAGATTTTCCGGCTCATGGATTCCGTCCACGCGGCCTTCATCGTCTACTACCTGCATCTGGTCTTTGTCTGGATGCTCTTCGCCTATGCGCCGTGGTCCAAGCTCGGGCACTTTGTCTACCGGGTGGCGGCCATGGTCTATGTGCGGATGTATGGAAGAAGCTGACCCGCAGCCACGGCACGGGCATCGCACGAACGTCGTATCGCTTTTTGAGGAGGAAGCCGCCATGGCTGACGATCGCAAAGTCTTTCCCCTGGAATCCGTTCTCGCCCTCGTCACGGGCAAAAAGGACGCGGACGTAAAGGAACTGGCCGGCTTCATCGCGGGCCGCTCCGTGACCTGCGCCGCCTGCGCCGCGGCTGTGGCGCCGTTCGCCGCCGCGTGGCTCGCGCGCTGGTACCCGAAATTCATGGACTTTGAATGGGCCGAAGGCCAGGACTGGGCGGCCTTTGTGGCCAAGTGGCGCAAGACCCTGGGCGACAATGTCTCCCTCACGCCCATGGATGGCCGCACCAAGGCCCTGGCCGCCCAGGCGCTGGACGCGCTGGCCGAGGCCAATGCCGCCGCCACCCGCCAGAGCGAGGCCGTGGTCAGGCTCGAGGCCCGCGTGCGCGAACTGGAACCCTTTGAGGCCCGCGCCGAGGCCGCGCAGAAAAAATGCGACGAGCTGGAAGGCAAGATCAAGGCCATGAAGACCGACATGGGCGGCCTCAACCGCCAGATCGCCGAATTCCAGGGCAAGGTCGCCGTGAGCCATGACGAACTCATGCAGACCATCAAGGACGCCATCAAGGACGGCCTCAAGGGCATGGTCGTGGGCGGCGCCGCTGCCGCCGGAGCCGCCGGCGCGGCGGCGGCGGAGGAGGCCCAGCCCGCCGCCGAGAGCAGCGTGCCCGACGACTTCGGCTTCGGCACCTCCGGCGCCGATTCGGACGGCTTCGGCTTCTAGAGCGCTTTCGCGGAAATTGTGAAAACGCTCCGGCTCTGACGGACGGCATCCCGATGCTTCCGGCCGCCGGGGCCCCTCACGGGGCTCCGGCGGTTTTTTCTCTCCCCCCCAGCGTTCCGCTTTGACTTTTGCGCCCGTGACGCTATGCTTGCGCGGCGCATCCGCCGGCGCGCAGGCCGCCGCCGGCCACTTGCCATGGAGACCCCATGCCCGGCACCCTTGCCCCCGCGCTTTGCCGCCTCTATGACCGGCTCCACCACTTCTGGGAGGGCGCGCTCACCCAGCGCCGTCTCGCCCTGTATCTGCTCTGGATATACCTGCTGATCCTGGCGGCGGTGGAGCTTCAGCGTCAGGGCGTCTTTCCGGCGTGGCTGCCGCAACCGCCGCACAGCCATTTCTGGGCCATCGAACTGGCCTTCACGCTCATCCTGGGCATGGAGGTGCTGAGCCTCATCTTTGTGCTGCCGGCCTCGCTTTCGCGCTCCATGGGCAAGCAACTGGAGATACTGACCCTCATCCTGCTGCGCAACGCCTTCAAGGAGCTGCCCAAATTCGGCGAACCCGTGGAGATCGGCCTGGGCAACCTCCTCCAGATAGGGGAGATCGCGGCTTCGGCCACGGCCGCGCTCTGCGTCTTTCTCTGTCTCGGCGTCTACCGGCACATCCAGCGCCACCAGCACTTCATCCGCAGCGCCGAGCAGCGGCAGCGCTACATCCTCAGCAAAAAGCTCCTGGCCCTCATTCTCTTCGGCATTTTCGTAGGCATCGGCGCGGAGCACATCTGGGCGGCCCTGCACGGGCATCCGGTTCCCGGAGGCTCCGGCTTTTTCGAGACCATCTATACGGTGCTCATCTTCGCGGACATCGGCATGGTGCTCATCGCCCAGCGCTACATGCCCTGCTATTTCGCCGTGTTCCGCAACTCCGGCTTTGTCATCGGCACCCTGCTCATGCGCCTGGCCCTGTCCGCGCCGCCGTTTCTCTGCGCGGCCCTGGCGGTTTTCGCCGCGCTCTATGTGCTGGCGCTCACCTGGGGCATCAACAGCTTCAGCCCCGCGTTCGAGGAAGAGGACACGGGCGGACGGCAATAGAGCGCTTTTGCAAAGCTATGGGAGTATACGATATTCCAGGTCCCGTCTGGAGCGGACGCCCGCGCCTTGCCCCGGAGGCGGAATTCTGCCATGATGTCGGCCCGGCCGCCGGGCCATCACCCTCTTTCAGGAGTCGACCATGCTCAATCCCGCGCAATGCGTGCTCTACAGCGGCGGCGCCGCCGGAACGGAACAGTTTTTCGGCGCGCTCGCGGAAAGCTGGGGCATCGAGGAAGTGAACTACAGCTTTGAAGGCCACCAGATCGACCGCAGCCGCGGCGTGCGCGTTCTCACCTCCGAGGAGCTGGCCCTCAAGGACGTAAGCCTGACCTACGTTTCCCGGCTTATGAACCGGGAGTACACGCGCGCCCCGCTGTTCCGCAAGGTGCTCCAGTCCATCTGCTGGCAGGTGAGCAGCGGCGACGAGGTCTTTGTGGTGGGCGCCATCCAGCCGGACAACACCGTCAAGGGCGGCACGGGCTGGGGCGCGGAATTCGCCAAGATATGCAACAAGCCCCTCCATGTCTTCGACCAGCCGCGCGGCGCCTGGTTCCTCTGGGACAAGGACGTCTGGACGGCAGTGGAAGCGCCGGTCATCGCTCACGCCCACTTCGCGGCCACGGGCACCCGTTTTCTGGAAGACAACGGCCGCATCGCCATCCAGGACCTTTTCGCGCGCTCGTTCAAGCGCTAGAGCGGAAATCACCATCTGACGAGAGGACGGGGCGACTGCCGCGGCAGCGCCCCCATGCCCTGAAAACGGGAGCGCACATGCCGCCGCAGTTCAGCGCCGCCGAACGCGCGGCGCTTGCCATCGTGCAGGGGGATCTTCCCGATTCGCTCACGCCCTATGCGGACATTGCCGCGCAGACGGGCCTGACGGAAGCCGGCGTGCTTGCCCTGCTCTCCCGTCTCAAGGCAAGCGGGGCCATCCGCCGCTTCGGCGCCAGCATCCGCCACCAGCGCACCGGCTGGACGCACAACGCCATGGTGGCCTGGGTCGCCAGCGAGGAAGAGGCAAACGCCTGCGGCCCCATCGCCGCCGCGCACGCGCGTGTTTCCCACGCCTATTACCGGCCCAGTTCCGCGCCCGACTGGCCCTATACCCTCTACACCATGGTCCATGGCCGCAGCGAGGCCGAATGCCTGGGCGTGGTGGAGGACCTGCTGGGCGCCTGGCCCCTGCGCGACTATGCCGTCCTGCGCAGCCTCAGGGAACTGAAAAAAACCTCCATGACCTATTTCGCCTGACGCGTTTCCCCCACGCGCCCGGCGGCACGAGAACGAGACAAGGAGCCCCTGCCATGGACGAACGTTCGCGCCAGCTCTACGAAGCGGCCTGCGCCCTCATTCCCGGCGGCGTCAACAGCCCGGTGCGGGCCTGCCGCAATGTGGAGAGCCTGCCCCTCTTCATCGCCGAGGCCCATGGCGCCCATCTCCGGGATGTGGACGGCAGGGACTATGTGGATTTTGTCCTTTCCTGGGGCCCCATGATCCTCGGCCATGACGAGCCCTCCGTGAGCGCGGCCCTGCGCGCGGCTGTGGGCCGGGGCACCAGCTTCGGCGCCCCCTGCCCGGACGAGGTGGCCTTGGCCGAGGAGGTGGTGCGGGCCATGCCCGGCCTGGAAATGGTGCGCATGGTCAATTCCGGCACCGAGGCCACCATGAGCGCCCTGCGCCTAGCCCGCGCCGTCACCGGGCGGGACAAGGTGGTCAAGTTCATCGGCTGCTACCACGGCCATGCGGACCCCTTCCTCGCCGCCGCCGGCTCGGGGGTGGCCACGCTCTCCATTCCCGGCACGCCGGGCGTGCCCGGGGCCGTGGTGGAAGATACCCTGCTCGTGCCGTACAACGACCCCGACGCGGCCGAGACCTGCTTCCGGAGCCACGGGGAGCGCATCGCGGCGGTCATCGTGGAGCCCGTGGCCGCCAACATGGGCCTTGTGCCGCCGCTGCCGGGCTTTCTGGAGGGCCTGCGCCGCCTGACGGAAGCGTTCGGGAGCCTGCTCATCTTTGACGAGGTCATCACGGGCTTCCGCCTGGCCTACGGCGGCGCGCAGGCGCGCTTCGGCATCGACCCGGACCTCACCTGCTTCGGCAAGATCATCGGCGGCGGCCTGCCGGTGGGCGCGTTCGGCGGCAAGCGCCGCTACATGGAGCGCGTGGCCCCGGCGGGCGACGTCTATCAGGCGGGCACGCTTTCGGGCAATCCGCTGGCCATGGCGGCGGGCCTCGCCACCCTGCGCCGGCTCAGGACCATGGACTACGCCGCCCTGGAAGCCCGCACCAGCGCCTTTGCCGCCAGTCTGGCCGACATCCTGCGCGCCAAGGGCGTGCCCATCCAGGTGCCGGCCTTGGCCTCCATGTTCTGTCCTTTCTTCAGCGCCACGCCGGTGACGAACTTCGCGCAGTCCAAAGCCTGCGACCAGAAGCTCTTCACCGCCTTCTACAAGCAGATGCGGGCGCAAGGCATCTATCTCGCGCCTTCGGGCTTCGAGACGGGCATGGTCTCGTTCGCGCATACGGACGAGGACTTCGCCCGCGCCCTGGAGGCGGCGGAAGCGGTGGACTTCCGGGCGTGATCCCGGTGCGGCGTTCCGCGTTCCCGCGCGCGGCCCGGCGCTTTTCGCGGCGCCCCCGGCGGCAGCCGGGAACGATGCCCCGCGAAAACGCGGCCTTCCCCTCCCTTGCCTGCTGGACGCTCAGCCGCCCGGGCCTTGCCACCGCCCGCGCCCTTGCCGCCTGCCTGGCGAAAAGGCCCTGGACACCGCCCGAAGGCGGCGCGGCTCTCGGCATCTGTCACCTGTTCGCGCCCGCGCGGCTCTGCGCGCCGGAGAGCGCCGCCACGCGGGGCGGGGGCTTCCGCCATGCCGGCTTCCGTCCCTTTTGCCGCCTTTCCGCCGCTCTGGCGCAGAACTACCGCCGCCACCGGGGGCACATCGTCATCGGCGCGGCGGGCATCGCCGTGCGGGCGCTGGCGCCGCTGCTGCGCCACAAGAGCGTGGACCCACCCGTGGTGGTGCTCGACCCGGCCGGACACTTCGCGGTGAGCCTCCTTTCCGGGCACTGGGGCGGCGGCAACGCCCTCGCCCGGCATCTGGGCCGCCTGCTCCGGGCACAGCCCGTCATCACCACCGCCTCGGACGCGACGCCCGACGCGGCGCCCGCCCTGGACATGCTCGCCCGTGACGCGGACCTGAGAATCCTCGACTGGGAACGCCTGCCCCGGGTGGCCGCCGCGTTGCTTGAGGGCGAGCCCGTGCCCCTGCGCGACCCCTGCGCCTGCCTGCCCGGGGCGCAGCCGCCGCGTTTCCGGCGGGTAGCCGCGGCGGATATTCCCGCCGCCGGGGAAGTGCCGCTCGTGGATGTCCACTGGGAGCACCGCGCTCCGGCGCCGGGCCTGCTGCGCCT
>URHE01000042.1 GCA_900547595.1 uncultured Desulfovibrio sp. | reverse complement strand
GCCGCCGAGACCGCCACCGGAAGCGGTGCCGCCGTGGCGCCGGGATCCGCCCCGAAACAGACGGCGGCCGCCCAGGCGTCTGCCTCCGGCGCGGGGTTCAAGGCGCAGGACAAGTATGACGCCCGTTTCCAGAAATACATCAGCAAGGTGGTCTGGAAGCTGCGCAACGCCATGTACATCCCGGCCAAAACCCGGCCCGGGACCTATCACGCCACGGCGCAGGTGCGCTGCGACACGGCGGGAAAGATCCTTGACGCCACGCTGCTCAAGGGCAGCGGCGACAGCCTTCTTGACAAGTATGTGCTCCAGGGCATACGCCGTGCTGGCTCGGTGCCGCCGCCGCCCGCCGGGCTCGGCGACACGCTGGACCTCACCTTTACCCTTACCCGGCAGTGACGGCGCCGCGCGGGTGCGCGCGGCATCCCCCGCCGGAAGTTGCAATGGAAGAACGTGCCATGAAAAAACTTTCTCTTCTTCTGGCCGTGACGGCGTTCGCGCTGCTGGCCGCGTTTCTGCCGGGCCTGCGGCCCGGCGAGGCCCGCGCCGCCATGCGTGTGGACATCATGAATCCGGGCCAGAACATCGTCAATCTGGCCCTGGCCGCCCCGCTCACCGGGCCGGAGCGTCAGGCCACGGGCATGGGGGCCGAACTCCAGAAACTGGTGGAACAGAACCTCAGCTTTCTGCCGTTCGCCCGTCTGACCGAGCCGCGGGCGGTGCTCGGGGGCATCGTGCTCAACGGCTGGGAGCCTCCGGCGCTCGATTTCAGGCGCTTCCAGCTTGCCGGGTCGGACATCGTGGTCACGACCTACTGGCCCAACGGCGACAGCGGCACCAAACCCGTGCAGATCCGCGCGTTTGAAACCAATACCGGCGGTCGCCTCTTCGGCAAGGAGTACACCAAGGTCAACAGCAAGGACCTGCCCGAAGTGGCCGACCGCTTCTGCGCGGACCTGCTGGAGGCCCTCACCGGCAACGGCGACTTTTTCCGCTCCACCCTGGCCTTTGTGAAGAAGAGCGGCAAGATGAACGCCAATGTCTGGCTGGTCAAGCCCACCGGACGCGACCTGCGGCGCATCACCAATATGCCCGGCGAGGCGCTTTCGCCCGCGTGGTCGCCCGACGGGCGTTTTGTGGTTTTCAGCCATATCGATCCCAAGTCGCACGCGCTCGGCGTGTGGGACCGCAGCACGGGCAAGGTGCAGCGCATCCGCTTCCCCGGCAACGTGGTCATCGGGCCGGCCTTCATGCCTGACAACAAGGTGGCCGTGGCGCTCTCCCGGGGCAAATATCCGGTCATCTATCTCCTCAACCATGTCTTCCAGAAGGAACGCATCCTTGAGGAGCACAATTCCATCAACGTGTCGCCCACCTTCGACAAGACCGGCACGCGCATGGCCTTCACCTCGTCGCGGCTCGGCGGCCCGCAGATATTCCTCAAGGACCTGGGCAGCGGCAGCGTCACGCGCGTGAGCAAGAATGGCACCTACAATACCGAAGCCAATCTTTCGCCGGACGGGACCCTGGTGGTCTACAGCCGCATGACGGAATATGGCCAGCGCATCTTCGTGCAGGACCTTGTCACCGGCATGGAACGGCAGATCACCTTCGGTCCGGGCAGCGATGAGCAACCCTCGTTCTGCGCGGACAGCTATTTCATCGCCTTCAGTTCCACCCGGGGCGGGGGCAGGCATATCTATCTGACCACCCGTCATGGCGGCGACGCCAAGCAGGTGCCCACCGGCGACGGCCAGGCGTTCTTCCCGCGCTGGGGCATGCCGGTGCAGCAGAAGTAGCGCGTGACCGGTCTCGCGCGGGGCGGGTAAAAATACTTTTACGAAACCCCGCCTCGCGCCTTGACAAAACTAGAAGGCCGGATACCATCTGTCTGCGCCGCATGGGAGCGGCGCATTGTGCCGAAAGGAAAGGTTTTTTTGTTTGGAGCAGCTGTTCAGGAGGACACACAACATGAAACGCTACGCTCTCGTTCTTACTCTGGTCATGGCCCTGGCCGCCGGCTTCGGCTGCGCGAAGAAAACCACCACCGAGCCCGGCTACGATGACGGCATGAGCCCCGAAATGCGCGCCGCCGTCCAGCAGATTTCCGACTCGCGCGTGTACTTCGCCTTCAACAAGTATAACATTGAAAACCAGTACGACGCGGTCCTGAAGAAGGAAGCCGAGATCCTGAAGCAGTTCCCGACCATCCGCGTGCGCATCGAAGGCAACTGCGACGACCGCGGCACCCAGGAATACAACCTCGCCCTTGGCGAGCGCCGCGCCCGTGCCGCCTATGAGTACCTCGTGCAGAACGGCGTCAACCCGAGCCAGCTCGAGATGATCAGCTACGGCAAGGAAAACCCGGCTGTGCAGGGCACCGGCGAGGCCGTGTGGGCCAAGAACCGCCGCGACGACTTCCGCGTCATCGCCCACTAGTCCCGGTTTTTTTGCGGAATATGGGGCCGCCCTTAGGGGCGGCCCCTTTGCGTTTTCGGCGCGCCCGCGCGGGGCGCGGCCACATGGGGTCCGGCTCTTCCGGGCGCGCATCCCTTGCGCTTTGCGCCGGAAAGCTGGTATGCAGGCGCTGACGCCCGCGGGGCGCGTGCGCACAAGCAACCGGGCCTGATGCCGGGGGACCCCATGAAGATCGTTGTGCTCGACGGTGCCGTCCTCAATCCGGGAGATGTGGACTGGGGCCCCCTTGCGGCCCTGGGTGAGCTGACCGTCCACCCGGAGACCTCCCCGGAGGAACTGCCGGAGCGTGCGCGCGGGGCGGACATCCTCCTCACCAACAAGACCGAGCTGAGGCGCGCGGATATGGGGCATTTCCACTCCGCGCGGCTGGTGGCCCTGCTCGCCACAGGCTATGACAATGTGGATGTGGACGCCTTTGCCGAACGCGGCGTGCCCGTCTGCAACGTGACGGCCTACGGCGTGGACGATGTGGCCCAGCATGCCATGGCGCTTCTGCTCGAACTCTGCCATCACACCCAGGAGCACACCGGCAGCGTTCTCGACGGCGACTGGGAGCGGGCGCGGCGCTGGTGCTACTGGCAGCGGACGCCCATCTGCCTCACGGGCATGACCATGGGCATCATCGGTTTCGGCGCCATCGGCAGGTGTGTGGGCGGGCTGGCCCATGCGTTCGGCATGCGGGTCCTGGCCTGCCAGAGGACGCCGCGCGACCCTCCGCCCTGGGAGCCGTTTGCCTTCGCGCCGCTGGAGCGGGTGCTGGCCGAGTCCGATGTGATTTCGCTGCACTGTCCGCTCACGCCGGAGACGAAGGCCCTCATCAATGCCGAACGGCTTGCGCGCATGGTTCCGGGCGCCCTGCTGCTGAATACGGCGCGCGGCGCCCTGGTGGACGAAGCGGCGGTGGCGGCGGCGCTCAGAAGCGGCCGCCTCGGCGGGCTCGGCACGGATGTGCTTTCCACGGAGCCGCCCCGCCCGGACAATCCGCTGCTCCGCGCGCCCAATGTGCTCATCACGCCGCATATGGCCTGGGCCACGGTGCGGGCGCGGCAGAACATCATCGACCTTGCCGCGGAGAATATCCGGCGCTGGCAGGCCGGGCAGCCCGTCAACGTGGTCAACGGGGCATAGACCGTTTGCGCAATGGAAGTGCGGAAACGCTCCGGCGGCTCCGGGCGCGGACGCCCGCGCCGCTGGACGTTGCCGGCGGTTTTGACTATCGTGGCGGCGGTGCGCGGCGGCGTGCCGCGCTGATGGCAGCAGGGGGACGGCATGAACGGGGACGCGGAAAAAAGTGGTCTTGCCCGGCGCATCCAGATGCGCCGCGCCGACAGGAGCCTTGCCGACGCCAAGGTGGACGGCGCCCGCCAGCGCAAGGGATATGAGGAAGCCGTCATCGGCTATCTGCGCGACGGCGGCCGCATCATCTGCGTTTCCGATGACGAAACGTTCATCGGCGCCTTGCGCGGCATCATCCGCGAGGAACTCAAGATGCCCGCCTCCTGCCTCGTGACGACCTCCGGGGCCGAGATGCTCGTGCGCCTCGCCCGGCAGGGCGTGGACGCCGGGCAGGCCCCCCTGTTCCTTGTGGAGCGGGAGATCAAGGGCCGCGACCTCACCTTTGCCGTGCGGCTGCTCAAGAACGGCTACCCTGAGCTCAAGGTGCTCATGCTCGGCCGCGAAAGTGAGCGCCAGCGCATCGTCCTGCTGCACGAGAGCGGCGTGGACGGCTGCATCATCAAGCCCGTGGATGGCGCGGCCCTGCTGGAGCGCATGGCCCTGACCGTCAGGCCGCAGGGCCAGGTGGAGCGTTCGCTTGACTGGGCGCGTTCCCTGCTGGGGCAGGGCGAGAATCTGCGCGCGCTCCAGGTCTGCATGCAGGCCCTGGAGCAGAAGAGCAACGCCGCCGCCGTCCTGCTGCTCATGGGCGACATTTTCAAGGCCATGGGAGAGTTCGACAAGGCCGCTGATGCCTACACCAAGGCCGCCGGCGTCTCGCCCATGTTCCTCGATCCCCTGCGCAATCTCGCCGCCCTGCACGCCGAAAAGGGCGACACCGCGCGGGAACTTGAATGTCTGGAACGGATGGACGGCATTTCTCCGCTGGACCTGGAGCGCAAGTTGCGCATCGGCGAGCTCAATCTCCGGCTCAATCAGACGGACAAGGCGCGCAAGGTATTCGGTGAAGCGGTCAGGCTTTCCACCCGGAAGGCAAAAGAGGGCACGGCGGGCGTTGCCTCCCGCGTGGCCGAACTGTACGCCGAATCCGACCCGGAAACCGCCGCCGGCTTTCTGCGCCGGGCGCTGGATGCGCGCAGGGACTTCTGGGGCCCGGAAGACCTGGCGGCCTTCAACCGGCTTGGCCTGCTCCTGCGGCGCGCCGGGCGCTGGCGCGATGCCACCGAGGAGTACCAGAAGGCGCTCGCCATTGCGCCCAACGACGAGGGCCTGTACTACAATCTCGGCATGGCCTGGCTGGAAGGCAAGGAGGCCGAGGCGGCCCGGGGGGCCTGCCTCAAGGCTCTGGCGCTGAATCCCGACCTGCCGCGCACCTCGGTGCGCATCGCCATCAACCTCGCCACCGTGTTCCTGGCGACCAATGACCGCATGCACGCGCTGCCGCTCCTGCGCACGGCCCGGGAGCTGGAGCCGGACAACGCCGAGGTCCGGGATTTGCTGGCGCGCGCCGGAAGCGAAGAGTGCTGACAAGGGCGCATGCGCCGGGCATGCCTGTTTTTTAAGCGCGCACGGGGTCAGGCCCCCATGCGTCAAGGGAGATCACATGGCAGACGTTGTTACCCGTTTCGCGCCCAGCCCCACCGGGCATCTGCATATCGGCGGCGCGCGCACCGCCATTTTTTCCTGGCTGCTCGCCCGGCACTACGGTGGCCGTTTTCACCTCCGCATCGAGGATACGGACCTGCTGCGTTCCCGGCAGGAATATACGGACTCCATCCTCGCGTCCATGCGCTGGCTCGGGCTTGACTGGGATGACGGGCTCACCTACCAGACGCAGCGCACCGAGCTGTACAACAGCTATGTGGACAGGTTGCTGGCAAGCGGGCATGCCTACTGGTGCTCCTGCACGCCGGAAGAGGTGGAGGCCATGCGCGAGCGCGCGCGCAGCGAAGGCCGCAAGCCCCGGTATGACGGCCATTGCCGCGAACTGGGCCTGGGACCGGGCGAGGGACGCTGCGTGCGCCTCAAGGCGCCGCATACGGGCAAGATCGTTTTTGACGACATGGTCAAGGGCCGCATCGCCGTGGATGCCGGCGAGCTTGACGACATGGTGCTGCGCCGCGCGGACGGCATGCCCACCTACAACATGGCCGTGGTGGTGGACGATCACGAAATGGGCGTGACCCACGTCATCCGCGGCGACGACCACGTCTCCAACACGCCGCGCCAGATCCTTATCTACGAGGCGCTGGGCCTCCCCGTGCCGCGCTTCGGGCATGTGCCCATGATCCTCGGGCCGGACCGGCAGAAGCTTTCCAAGCGGCACGGCGCGCGCGCCGTGGTGGAATATCAGCGCGACGGCCTCCTGCCCCAGGCGCTGGTGAGCTATCTCGCGCGGCTTGGCTGGTCCCACGGCGATCAGGAACTCTTCAGCATGGAGGAGCTGGTGCGCTTCTTTGACGGCAAAAACCTCAATCCGGCGGCCGCCGCCTTTGACCCGGCCAAGCTGGAATGGTGCAACGCGCGCTTCATGCGCGAACTGCCGTTGAACCAGCTGGTGGAGCTGGTGGAGCCGTTCGCCAGGGCGGCCGGGTTGTGGGAGCGCCTGGGCGACGATCCCTATGCCCGGCTGGAGCCGCTGTGCGTCATGTTCCGCGAGCGGGCGAGCAATCTGGCGGCCCTGGCGGAAAGTTTCCGCCCGCTTCTGGTGGGCGCGGCCGAACTGGAGTATGCGGCAAAGGATGCCGACAAGCACTTCAGCGCGGCGGGCAAGGCCCATCTGGCGGCGCTGGCGGCTGTTTTTGCCGCCGTGGAGCCGTTTGACGCGCCGTCCGTCGAGGCCGCGCTCAACGCCTATGTGGCGGACAACGGCCTGAAGTTCAAGGAAGTGGCGCCGCCGTTGCGCACGGCGCTCATGGGCTTCATGGGCGGTTCGCACCTCAGTGAGATCATGGCCTTTCTGGGCCGCGCCGAGACGCTGGCGCGGCTGGCCCGCGCGCGGGAGTATGCGGCGGCGGAAACGAAGGAATGACCCGCTCCGGGGGGCGTGCCCGTCGCCCGGGGGCGCCACCCAGAGTGTTTTCGCAATGAAAGTGCGCACATGCTCCGGCGGATGCGGGCGCACATGCCCGCGCATATTCCGGCATGAGACATAAACTTTTTCAATGACAAAAATTTGATTTTATGCTATCTTCGCACTATCGTAAATGTGGTTCCGAGGTGTTTGTTAAAAATGGGTTCATGTCTGGAACTCAGTGCTACAAATGCAAACATTGTGGTTTTCAGTTTACACGGGAAACACCTCACGGAACACCAATGAGGGATAAAATTCTTGCTCTAATCTTGTACCTTTCAGGATTATCCATGAATATGATTTGAAAAATTGTCGGAGTCAGCGGCCAAAGTGGCATGCGATGGATAAAAATGTTTCATGAAAAATTTATTAATGATGACATCCAATCAAATATCGAAGAAATAGAAATTGATGAAATGGTTTCATATATTAATAAAAAAAGATTACCTCTGGATATGGAAAGCTATTGATCATAATACTCGAAAACTTATCGGTTGGGAATGTGGTGATCGCAGTCCCCAAACCTTAACAAAATTTTTGGATAGACTTAATTTGTGGCGGGCGAAAAGAATATATTCTGATTTCATGTGTGTTACGCTGACGTGGTGGGAAGTCAGCGCTTGCGTCAGGGAAAACAGAACGCTTACAAAATAGAACAAAATAATGCCGTTACAACGTCGCTGGCTTGGAAGATTCAGACGTCGAACTCAAATTGTTTCTCGTTCTTTGGATATGCTGAATAAAACTATGGCGTTATTTCAAAGGTTTCGCGTCAATGGGAGTATTGAAGAACTCTTATCATTGATAAGGTGAATGTCTCCCTGGCTCCATGCGCTTGACAGGGCAATCGAAGAATTTTAAGATAGTCGAATGGGTCGTTAACTCAGTAGGTAGAGTATCTGCCTTTTAAGCAGAGAGTCGCAGGTTCGATCCCCGCACGACCCACCAGAATTTCAAGCCCTTACGACAACGCTCGTGAGGGCTTTGCTTTTGGGCACATGGCTTTGGGCACATAGCGCAACTCCGAAAGGGCATTAGCCGGGCAGGCGGTGGAAATCGTGCGCGACCTCGCGCAGTACACCGGCGGCGGACGTTACCTCTTCCTCAGCATGCGCGCTGAATCCCGACCCATTTCAGGCATGCCCTTCTTGCCGGGTTGCGGCGGCTTGGCTACGGCAAGGAGGAGATGACCGTCCACGGCTTCCGGTCTCTGGTTTCAACGCTGCTCAATGAACAGGGCTACACCCGGGACTGGATTGAGCGACAACTTGCCCACGGGGAACGCAACCGCGTCAGGGCGAGCTACAACTTTGCCGAGTACCTGCCGGATGTCTCACGCCAAGGAAAAAGCAATCTTGGAAATGATAGAAAAGTGGCTTAGACGGTAAGTTGAAAAGGAGCAAAGCAAATGAACGTGAAAGAGGTTCTGGACAAATTGTTTGAAGTGTACGGCGGTATTTCTGGGCATGGGAAGCGGAGTTGCGCCTTCGCCATGTTTCCCCGCGCTACTCAGTTTGAAAATGTCAAAGCTGTGTTTGCGTTCAGTTACGAAGAGAAAACCACGCCGGAAGGGCAATTTTTTACCACGGAGGGGACGCCAATAACGGTTATTTTCAATGAAAAAACGGGGAAAAATTTCACACTTCCGCAGCATTCATTCCCTATGAAAACGTATGACCCTGTGGAAGTTGATTCATTGCTTTGCGAAGTGAGCGATGCGCTTGATGAAATTTTATAACGCACACCACAGCCATGGGCACGAGAACGTGTCGTCATTATCATAACAAACTATTGATTTTATTAGATAATTTTATTTTTATACATTTTGTTATCTCCAATAATTTCAATAGGTTGTCAGTTTTTGACGACACTTCCCTCGCTACCGGCCGCAAGGGCTTTTCCGTTCGTGGGCATTGGTGCGGGCAACCTCGTGCCGGGGCTTGCCGTCGTTTCCCCCGGCGCCGGCGTCCGTGCCGCCGGGCCTTGTCTGTGGCCCGCGCCTGCGGTAGCCTGCCGCATGTCCGAGTCCCAGCCTGTTGCATCCGCCGCCGCGGCCTTCGCGCCCGCCTCCCAGCTGGCGCTTCTGCGCGAACTTGTCGCGCAGGTGAACAGTGACGGCGACGTGGCGGAATGCCTGGAACAGGCGCTCGCGCTCATGGCCGCGCATCTGCCCCTGCTCCACAGCACGGTGACGCTTGTGGACCCGCGCAGCGGCGAGATCCGCATCAATGCCGCCTTCGGGCTGAATCCGGCGGAGCGGCGGCGCGGGCGCTATCTTCAGGGGGAAGGCGTCACCGGCCGCGTCATTGCCGGCGGTCGCGCCATGTGCGTCTGCGATGCGGGTTCGGAGCCGCTCTTTCTCAACAGGACCCGGTCGCGCGATCTGAAGCGCGAGCGCGTATCGTTCCTCTGCGTCCCCATCCGGCTGCATGATCAGGTGGTGGGCGCGCTCTCGGTGGATCACCTGCCCGTGGACGCGGCCACGCTGGAGGACGAGCTGCACCTCCTGCAGATCATCGCCGCGCTGCTGGCGCACACGGCGCTGGAAAGCCTGGACCGCATGGCCGAAGCCGCCCCGGCGCCGGAGCGCCCGCGCGGGTTTGTGGGCAATTCGGAAGCCATGCACCAGATTTATGCCCAGATCGCCCAGGTGGGCCCGTCACCGGCCACGGTATTCCTGCAGGGAGAATCGGGCACGGGCAAGGAGCTGGCGGCCCGGGCCATCCACGCGGCCAGCCCGCGCGCCGGAGGGCCCTTTGTTTCCATCAATTGCGCGGCGCTGCCGGAAACCCTGATCGAAAGCGAGCTTTTCGGCCACGAGCGCGGCGCGTTCACCGGCGCGGCCCAGATGCGCAAGGGGCGCTTCGAGCTGGCGCGCGGCGGCACGCTCTTTCTGGACGAGGTGGGCGAACTTTCGCTCCTGACGCAGGCCAAGCTCCTCCGCGTGCTTCAGGAGCGGGCCTTCGAGCGTCTGGGCGGCATGGAGACGCTGCGGGCGGATGTGCGCATCATCGCCGCCACCAACCGTGACCTTGAGCGCATGGTGGCGGAGGGCGGCTTTCGGCGCGACCTTTTTTACCGCCTCAATGTCTTTCCCATTTTCCTGCCGCCGCTGCGCGAGCGTCAGGAAGACATCCTGCCGCTGGCGGCGCACTTTCTCGGCCGGTTCTCGGCGGGGGGCGGCCATGGCCGCGCGCATCTCTCGCTGGCGGTCATGGACATGCTCCAGCGCTATGCCTGGCCCGGCAATATCCGGGAACTGCAAAACGTGATGGAGCGGGCCGCCCTGCTGCTCGGCTCCGGGCGCGTGGTGCTTCCCCAGCACCTGCCGACCGTGCTCCATGGGCAGGTTGCGGCGGACAGGCGCGGAGGAGGGGGCGCCACCCTGCCCGGGGGCAGCCTGGCCGCGCGCCTGGACGAAGTGGAACGCGCCAGCATCGAGGAGGCGCTGGAGTCCTGCGGCGGCCACATGGGCAAGGCGGCGGCCGCTCTGGGGCTCACGGAGCGCGTCATGGCCCTACGTCTGAAAAAATACGGCATCAGCTACAAGAGCTTCCGGGCGCGGCGCAAGGCCGCGCGCGGGCCGGCGCATGAATGAAATCGACATTTTTGTCGATTTTTCGAAATTTCCTGCCGGACGCCCTGTCCCGAGGCTGCCTGTCGGTCTGCGGGGCGCCCGCACGCGTGTGCCCTGCCAGAAAACGACCAAAATGTATATTTTGTGCTTCTGGCTACATCTTGTTGATATTGATTGATTCTTTCCAGAATACCAGTGCGCGGCGCCCCCGGCTGAGCCCCGAAAGGGAGCATTAATTACCTTTTTGTCGATTTTTCCCCCGCCCTGTGCCCCCTCTGCCCGTGCCGTCGCGGCTGCCCGGGCAATTTTGCTAAAATTTATCAATAAAAACAGTGTATTATTTTATTTCCCCCAGCCGCTCCGGTCGCTGGCATGCTTTATGCCCAGAGGGGGCCGGTCCGCCGGATCGTCCCGCGCTGTCCGCGCCGGTGAACGAGAGGGCGAAACTTCAAGGGGTTTTGGGGCATGAATGCGTCCGATACGGGATTTGTCATCATCTGCGCCACCATGGTCATGCTGATGACGCCGGCGCTGGCCTTGTTCTACGGCGGCCTGGTGAGGGTCCGCAACGTCCTGTCCACCAACATGCACAGTTACGCGAGTCTGGGCCTCATAACGGCGCTCTGGGCGGTCATCGGCTACACCCTCGCCTTTGGTGAGGATGTGGGCGGACTCATCGGCAATCTCGCCTTTTTCGGGCTCGACGGCGTGCAGGGCACGGCAGCTCCCGCGGCTTCCGCGCTGCCGCATACGGTTTTTGTGGCCTTTCAGTGCATGTTCGCCGTGCTCACCGTGGCGCTCGTTTCCGGCGCGTATGCCGAACGCATCCGTTTTTCGGCAATGCTGCTGTTTTCCGGCCTCTGGCTCATTTTCGCCTATGCGCCCATGGCGCACTGGGTCTGGGGCGGCGGCTGGATGGCGCGCATGGGCGCCGTGGACTTTGCCGGGGGCGCGGTGGTCCACATGGCCTCCGGCGCGGGCGCGCTCGCCTGCGCCCAGGCGCTTGGCCCCCGGCTTGGCAACGGGCGGCAGGGCGGTCTGCCCCACAACCTGCCCATGACCCTTCTGGGCGGCGGCCTGCTCTGGTTCGGCTGGTTCGGCTTCAATGCCGGGAGCGCCCTTGCCGCGGGCATGCTCGCGGGCCAGGCGCTCCTGACCACGCATCTCGCCTCGGCGTGCGGCATCCTCGGCTGGATGCTCGTGGAATGGAAGCGCACGGGCAAGCCCACCAGCCTGGGCGCGGTTTCCGGCGCGCTGGCGGGCCTGGTGGCCATCACTCCCGGCGCGGGTTTTGTGGGGCTGCTGCCCTCCATGCTCATCGGCTTCATCGGCGGCATGGTCTGCTATGGCGGCGTGCTGCTCAAGAACCGTTTCGGCTATGACGACGCGCTGGACGTGGTGGGCATCCACGGGCTGGGCGGCACCTGGGGCGCGCTCGCCACCGGGCTTTTCGCCACCGCCGCCGTCAACGGCGTGGACGGCCTGCTGTACGGAAACCCGCGTCAGCTCTGGGTCCAGGCCGTTTCCGTCGTCGCCACCTGGGCCTATGTCTATGCGGTGAGCCGCGGCATCCTGCGTGTGGTGGACGCCCTTGTGGGGCTGCGCGTCATGCCCGAGGCCGAGCACCTCGGCCTTGACCTCAGCGAGCACAATGAACGCGGCTATTCGCTCTGAACCGTTTTTGCCGCGCCGCAGGAGAACAAGAGAATGAAGAAGCTCGAGATCATCATCCGGCCAGGCATGTTTGAGGCCGTGAGGGACGCCGTGTCCCGTCTGGGCATCCATGGACTGAACTATACGGAGATCCGCGGCTTTGGCCGCCAGCGCGGACACACGGAGGTCTATCGCGGCGCCACGGTGCAGGTGGACTGCCTGCCCAAGATCAAGATCGAGGTGGTCGTCCATGACGAGGCGCTGGAGAGCGTCATTGCCGCGGTGGTCGCCACGGCGCGCACCGGCCAGGTGGGCGACGGCAAGATATTTGTCAGCGAGGTGCTGGATGCCGTGCGCATCCGCACCGGCGAACGCGGCGTGGATGCCCTGTGATTTCGCGGTCCCCCTTTCATTGTTTCGCAAAGGAGTTTCCCATGTCTTCCCCCCGCAGCCGGGCTCTTGCCCGCGCCCATGCCACGGCCCCGCTTTCGTCCCCCGACGCTTCCGCGCGCGCGGATGAAGCCCGTTCCCGCGACGCCGACGCGCTCTTCGGCCGTGATGTGTTCGGCCTTGACGCCATGCGCCGCCGCCTGCCCAGGGACGTGTACCGCACGCTGGAAAAGACCGTGCGCGAAGGCACGCGCCTTGACCCGAAGATCGCGGACGTGGTGGCCAACGCCATGAAGGACTGGGCCATGGAGCGCGGCGCCACGCATTATACCCACTGGTTCCAGCCCATGACCGGGCTCACGGCGGAAAAGCACGACGCCTTTCTCTCCCCCGCGGCCGACGGGCACGGCATCAGCGAATTTTCCGGCAAGATGCTCATCAGCGGCGAGCCGGACGCCTCCTCCTTCCCCTCGGGCGGCATCCGCTCCACCTTCGAGGCGCGGGGCTATACGGCGTGGGACCCCATGTCCCCGGCGTTCATCATCGACGGGCCCTACGGCGCCACGCTGCATATCCCGACCTTTTTCTATTCCTATTCGGGCGAGGCCCTGGACCGCAAGATACCGCTCATGCGTTCCATTGAGGCGCTCTCGCGTCAGGCCCTGCGCGTGCTCCGGCTCTTCGGCAACAGTTCTGCCACGGGCGTGCGGCCCATGGTGGGGCCGGAGCAGGAATATTTCCTCGTGGATAAAAATCTTGCCGCGCTCCGGCCCGACCTCATGCTTGCCGGGCGCACCCTGGTGGGCGCGCCGTCGCCCAAGGGGCAGGAGATGGAGGATCACTATTTCGGCGCCATTCCCGCCAGGGTCATGAGCTTCATGCAGGACCTGGAAAACGGGCTGCTGGCCCTGGGCATCCCGGCCAAGACCCGGCACAACGAGGTGGCCCCCGGCCAGTTCGAGATCGCCCCGGTCTACGAGGACGCCAACCTCGCCTGCGACCACAACATGCTCACCATGAACATGATGCGCCATCTGGCCGGGCGGCACGGCTTCGTCTGCCTGCTCCACGAAAAGCCCTTTGCCGGGGTCAACGGCAGCGGCAAGCACAACAACTGGTCGCTCTGCGATTCCGACGGCCAGAACCTGCTCAATCCCGGTTCCACCCCGCAGGACAACGCCCAGTTCCTCGTTTTTCTGGCCGCGGTGCTGCGCGCCGTGCACAGGCACGCCACGGCCCTGCGCCTGGGCGCCATCGGCGCGGGCAACGACCACCGCCTGGGCGCCAACGAGGCGCCGCCGGCCATCCTTTCGGTCTATCTGGGCGAGCAGCTCACGGCGGTGCTGGAAAACATCATCAGCGGCGCGCACGCCGCCACGGAGCGCGCGCCGGTGATGGAAGTAGGCGTGTCCACGCTGCCGCCGCTGCCCTGCGACCTTTCCGACCGCAACCGCACGAGCCCCTTCGCGTTCACGGGCAACAAGTTCGAGTTCCGCGCCGTGGGCTCCTCGCAGTCCGTGGCGCCGGTGAACATTGCCCTCAACGCGGCTGTGGCCTGCGCCCTGGACGACATCGCCACGGAGCTGGAAGCGGCCCTCGCCGACGGCGCGGACCTGACGGCCGCCCTTCAGGAATTGCTGCCGCGCCTGTTCCGGGAGCATATGCCCGTGGTGTTCAACGGCAATGGCTATGCGGCCGCGTGGCCGGAAGAGGCGGCCCGGCGCGGGCTGCCCAACCATGCCACCACCGTGGACGCGCTGGAACACTATACCGACCCTGACGTGATGGACGTCTTTTTGCGCCACGGGGTGCTCTCCGAGCGCGAGATAACGGCCCGGCAGGAGATATTGCTGGAAAACTACGCCAAGACCGTGCGCATCGAAGGGCAGATACTGGCCGACATGGCGCGCGGCCAGGTCCTGCCGTCGGCGCGCGCGGCCCAGGCGCGGGCCGCGGACGTGCTGCTCAAGACGCGGGCGGTGACCGGAGAGGCGGCCTGCCCGCAGGAGGAGGCGCAGTTCGCCGCCCTCCGCGCGCATGCGGACGCGCTGGAGCGGCTGGTGGACGACAGCCTGTGGCCGTTGCCCAAGTATGCGGAATTGCTCTGGGCGCACTGAAAACGCGGAGAACGAACATGTGCAGGATAGGCTCCATCAAGTGCCGGGAGGCGGTGCCGCCGTCGCTGGCGCTCCGGCTCATGCTGCCGCAGCAGGAAGGGCACGACAACTCCGGTTTCGCCCTGGTCATGCAGGACCTGGAAGGCGTGTTCGGCCACTACAAGGCGATGCCCCTGCTCTCGCTCGCCTGCACGGCGGAGGGGCTCCGGCTGGTGAGCGACCACATGGCGGCCCTGGGCTTTGTGCAGGTGGCCCAGTGGGTTCCGGAGGTGGACGCCCGCGCCGGGCTGAACATGGCGGCCATGCCGCGCTATGTGTTCAGCAACTATGACTACCCCGAAGCCTTTCGCCGCAGCGGCCGGCGCGCGCGGGAAGAGCTGCTGCTCGACACGCGCCTGGCCCTGCGCCGCCTGCTGGAGGCGCACGACGCGGGCTATGTCTATTCCTTCTGGCCCGATGTGCTCACGCTCAAGGAGATCGGCGATCCGGCGGACATTGCCGCCTATTTCCGCCTCTGGGAGGACGATGGCCGCCTTGTGGCCCGCAATATCGTGACCCAGTGCCGCCAGAACACCAATTACGGCATCGTGCGCTACGCGGCGCATCCCTTCTTCCTGCAGGGGCACACGCTCTGCGCCAACGGCGAGAACACCATGTTCACCCGCAACCGCGAGTTCCAGCAATCCCTGCACCGGGGCTATACCGGCTTTGAGTCCGACTCCCAGTGCCTGCTCTACACCCTGCATTATGTGCTCCGGGAACTGGGCTGGCCGCTCATCTATTACAAGCATGTGCTCACGCCCCTGCCCGCCGCCGAGGCCGCGGAACGGGAGGACGGCGAGGCGCTGGGCCTGATCCGCGAATCGCTGGCCCAGCTGGAGATCAACGGCCCCAATGCCGTCATCGGCCTTTTGCCCGATGGCCGCATGCTCGCCTGTTGCGACGCCAAGAAGCTGCGCCCGCTGGTGGTGGGCGGCGACGGGGCAATGGTCGCCATGGCTTCGGAGGTCTGCGGGCTCAACGCCATCCTGCCGCAGCGCGACAGGGCGCGGGACATCTACCTCGGCGAGCGTGAGCTGCTGGTGGTGGACAACGGACTGGAGATGCGGCGATGGCTCCAGTGAACCGCCCCCTGACCCGGGCGCAGGCGCCGTCCGTGAACGACCTGCCGTGGATCGTCCGGCATGATCCCGGTCAATGCGTCCTGTGCGGGGCCTGTGTGGCCGCCTGCACCTTCGGGGCCATCGAGGCGGCCCTGCCGCCGCGCGGCTCCGGCGCCGAGGAGCG
>URHE01000041.1 GCA_900547595.1 uncultured Desulfovibrio sp. | reverse complement strand
CGCCCCCGGCGACCTGCTGCTGGCGCGGCTGGGGCGCCGCGCGCCGGACGGACGCCTGGAATCCGCGCGGCTGGTCTTTCGCGTGACGGCGATCCTGCCCGAGACGGCGGCGGACCGGCGCATGGCGTTCGCGCCCCTGCCGGCCCTGCGGGACCTGGAAGATTACCGCGACTATCTGGAAGTGCCCGGCCGGGGCTTCACGGGAACGCCCCGCGCCGGAGAACGGGAATATGCCTCCTTCCGGCTCTATGCGCGGGACCTGGACGCCGTGGAGAGCCTTGCGGCAGCCCTGGAGGCGCGCCATATCGAGACGCGCACGCGCTCGCGGGAAATCGCCGCCATCCGCCTGCTGGAATCCTCAATCAACCAGGTCATCCTCATCATCTCGCTGGCCGTGGGCGCGGGCTTTGCCGCCTTCACCCTGAGTTCCGTCCAGGGCGCGGTGGAGCGCAAGCGCCGCATGCTCGGCATGCTCCGGCTCCTGGGCTTTCCCCATGCGGCCCTCATGCTCTATCCCATGGCGCAGAGCCTGCTCACCTCCATCTGCGGGCTGTGCCTTTCCTGCCTGCTCTTCGTGGCGGTGAGCCTCGGCATTGCCCGGGCCTTCGCGCACGAGGGCGGCGCCATCGCCTGCCGCCTCGGCCCCATGGACATAGCCTGCGCGGCCGCCGCCGTGGTGGCGCTTTCGCTGCTCTCCACAGCGCGGGCCGCCCGCGCCGCGGCTGCTGTCGAACCTTCCATCGTCATCCGCGAGGTATGATCATGCCGCCCGCCTGCCGCCGTTTCCGGTGGGGCATCCGCGCCGCCCTGGCCGCCCTGCTCCTGCTTGCGCCGCACCCCGTGACGGCGGCCTTCACGTCCGCCAATGACGGCGTTCCCGTGGAAACAACCTGGAACCCGCGCCCGGCGCAGGACGACATCGTCCTGCCCATGCCCTGCGGCCTTTCCCTGAGCCTGCGCGCCGTCCGCGTGCCCGCAGGCGGCCTCATCAAGGACAGGACCTTTTCCATGGGCGTGGTCAATGCCGCGGATGGCGAACGCCAGATATATGAACGCCAGTTCGACGGCCATATCGCCGCGCCCTTCACCCCGGCCGACCTGCCCGCGGGCTGGCGCAAGGCCGTTGACGACAGGGGATCGGCCTCCGGGGGCTCCGGCGACACCTTTTACTTCATCGGCAAATACGAAATCAGCCGCCTCCAGTGGGAGGCGGTCATGCGCGCCGTCAACGACGACGGCGGCGTGGACGAGGCGGCCTGCCCGGTAAAAGGCGCGACGGCCCCGGCGGCCGCCAACCTGCCGCAAGGCGGCATCTCCTGGTTTGACGCCCAGCGCTTTCTCCAGAAATACAACGCGTGGCTGGTGCGCGAGCATGCCGACAGCCTGCCGCGCTTCGCGGGCACCAGGAATGTGGGGTTCCTGCGCCTGCCCACCGAGGAGGAATGGGAATTCGCGGCGCGCGGCGGCGCCGGGGTGCCCCCGGAGTGGTGGGCGGACAAGGATGTTTTTCCGCTGGAAGAGGGCAAGGCGCTCAAGGATTATGGCGTCTTTTCCGCGGATGCGGTCCTTTCCGGCCCGGCGCCCATCGGCTCGCGCAATGCCAATCCCCTGGGCATCCACGATACCCTCGGCAATGTGCGCGAAATGACGGACGGATTTTTCCGGCTTTCCATCGCGGACATGCAGTCAGGCGTTGTGCGGCAGCGGCTCCACGGGGCGGCGGGCGGCATCCTCGTCAAGGGCGGCGGCTTTCGCAGCGATGCGGCGGGCGTGGCGCCGGGGCGCCGCGACGAAGTGCCGCTCCACACGGCATCCGGCCCGAGCCGCCCCGAGGACCTGGGCATGCGGGTGGTGCTTTCCGGGATCAATATCCCCAATGCCGAACGGCTGGAACTCCTGCGCAGGGAAGAACGCGCCCCGTCCCCGGCCCCCGCGCCCGCCAAGGCGGGGCGCACGCCCCTGGAAGCCGTGGAAGCCCTTGCCGCCGCCGCTCCCGGCCTCAAGCCGCAGCTCGACCAGTTGCGCGCCATGCTTGAAGATCAGGAAAGCGCCGCCCGGCGCGAGCGCGCCGGAACGCTGGAGCATGAATTCCGCTCCCTGCTCTATCAGGCCGAGACCCTGCGCGCCTTTGCCTTTCGCTACAGCGCGGCGCACAAACAGCGGGAAAAGATCCGCGAGATGCTGAAAAAACCCATGGACGCGGCCACAAAGGCGCAGGCGGAAAAGCTGCTGGCCCAGGCCGGGAGCGACCTCAGGGACTACCTGGAATCCCTGCGCATGGGCGCGGGCTACTACCGCGCAAGCCTCGGCCTTGTGAGCGCGGCCCCGGCGGCGGAGACGGAGCGGCTCGCCACGCAATGCCGCCGGGAATACGGCGGCGCGGGCGTGTTCAACACCCACATGACGCAGAATATCGCCGTGCTCGAGGACTGGCTCGCCAGGGCGCGGGCCAGGGGGGTCGCTTCCCTGAGCGTCAGGGACATCCTCAAGGGCATCATCCCGGAACAGCATTTCAAGGTGCTGCCGCTCTAGAACGCGCCGCAACGCCGCCGGCGGCCCGCAGGGAAACCCTGAGGCGGGCGCGCGGCGGCGCAAGGACACGATGACCATGTTTTACGGCTGGAAACTGAGCTTCCTCACCCTGGGCTGCAATTTCATGCTTCAGGGGAGCGCGCTCTACTGCATGAACGCCTTCATGGAACCGCTGTGCGACCTGCACGGCTGGACACGCGCGGGCCTCAACATGAGCATGGGCCTTGCCGCGCTCATGGGCCAGCTCGCCATGCCGCTGGCCGCGGCGGTATCCACGCGCCACTCGCTGCGCGCGCTCACCACCCTGGGCGCCCTGTGCGGCGGGCTGGCGACCGCCTGCATGGGCATGACGGACGACCTGCGCCTGTTCACGCTGTTCTTCATCATCCTGTGGGTCTGCACCCAGTTCAGCGGCGGCGTGGTGGGCAATGCGCTCATGAGCCGCTGGTTCCGCCATTTCCAGGGGCGCGCGTTCGGCCTGGCCAATGCCGGCACCTCCCTTTCCGGCGTGGTCCTGCCCTTTCTGAGCATGGTGCTGATCCATGGCTTCGGCGTGGCGGCGTCCTATATGCTCCTGGGCGCCCTGACCTTCCTGCTGGCGCCGCTTTCGTGGTTCCTCGTGCGCGACGAGCCTCAGGCCATGGCGCTGCATCCCGACGGACGGCGGCATGAGCCGCGCGCGGCGGGGGTCGCGCGGGTCAACGCCTCGTTCACGGCGCTGGCGCATTCGCGGCAGGCGTGGTTCGTGGGTCTGGCCTTCGGGCTGGCGCTCATGACAGGTTCCGCGGTCATGAGCCAGATGAAGCCCCGTTTCGCGGACATGGGCCTCGCCCCCTATCCGGCCATGCTCCTGGCCTGTCTTTCCGCCCTGTTCGCGGCCCTGGCCAAATACGCCTGGGGCTGGTTCAGCGACCGTTTCACTCCGCTGGCCGCCGCCCGGTGCATCATGGCGTGCAGCGTGGCGAGCCTGCTCCTGCTCCGGCTGCCGCCCTCGCTGACGGGCATGGCCCTGTTCAGCATGGCGTTCGGCAGCTGCATCGGCGGCCTGTGGACAGTGCTGCCCGCCGTGGTTTCCTATTATTTCGGCAGCCGGAACTTCCTTCCGGCCTACAAGTTCATCTCCATCTTCATCATCCTGCGCTGCGCGGGCTTTCCCGTCATGGGACTTTCGCATGACCTCTGCGGCAGCTATGCCCTGGCGGATGCCGTGTTCGGCGTCTGCCTGCTGCTCTCGCTCGTCCTGACCCTGCTGCTCCGCAGGGACGGCGCTGTGGAGGATACGCCGCGCAGGCACCGGCATTGAGCCTGCCGAAGCGGCAGCCGCAACGCGAGGGCGGCTATGCGCCCGACGGAGGGGATGACGCTCTCGTGGCGGCGCCGGTGGTCTGCTCCGCCGCGGCGGGACCGCTCTGCCCCGCGGACGCGGCGGGCGCCGCGCCCTCCGGCGTTTCCGTCAGCAGCACATGGGTGGTGGGATAGGCGCTGGGGATATGCCCGGCATCGAGCCGTTCCTGAATGGCGAGGTTGACGGCCGAGCGCGTCAGCTGGAACTCCCGGATGCTGCTTTCATGCACCACATAGAGCAACTGGAACCGGAAGTTGGCCGCGCCGAACCCGAGCATGCAGGCGCGGTCGAAACTGCACTGCGGGAACCCCTCCACCACCTCGCGCAAAATGTCCGGCACGCGCCTGACCACGGCCATGGGCGTTTCATAGGCCACGCCGATCTCCAGCGCCACGGGCCGCTCGCGCACATTGCCGAGGTTGACGATGACGCCCCGCGTCATCTCGGAATTGGCGCAGATGATGAGGTCCCCCTCCAGGTTGCGCAGATGGGTGGTCTTGGGCCCCATGTATTCCACATCCCCGGCCTTGCCGCCGGCAAGCTGCACATGGTCGCCGATGCGGAAGGGCTTGTCGAGCAGGATGACGATATAGCTGAAAAAGTCCGCCAGGATCGCCTGTCCGGCAAGGCCCACGGCCACGCCCACGATGCCGAGGCCGGCGATGATGGTCGAGACGTGGAAGCCCATGTTGTCCAGCAGGAAGGTGAGCCCCACCGCCCAGATGATGCCCGTGATGATGGGCATGAGGGAGCGGGTCTGCGAGGTCTTGAGCGTCTCGCCGTGGCGGCGCATGTAGAGGTCGAGGTTGAAGGGCACCAGCGAGGCCACGAGGGCGATGCCCGTGACCGTGCAGATGATGGAAAACAGGGAGGCAACGGCTGCGGCATAGGCCGGCGCGAGGTTGAGCATATGCGCCCCCCAGGCCAGAACGGCGAGATAGAGCAGCCGCCTGAGGTTGACCATGACGCGCTCGAACATGGCGAAGTCCATGGCGTTGAGCGTGCCGTCCCCGTTGCCGCCGACGCTCCTGCCCGCGGGCGCGTTGCCGCTCTCCAGATGGTACTTCCTGGCGGCAAAGGCTTCGAGCCTGCGCTGGCACCAGGGCGAAAGCGCATGGATGGCCGCGGCCATGAGGCACATGCCGCCGAAGATGCAGGCCAGCCGCAGGGGCGGATTGTCCGCAAAAAACTGACGGAAATCGAAATATTCGAGCAGTATCTTCCACGTGTCTGGATTCATCCGCTGTCTCCTGTGACCGGAACAACGCCGCGCCGCGCGAGGATGCCGGGCATGGCGCCAGTATGCCGCATTTCCGCGCCGCGCGCCAGCGGCGGGACCGCCCGCGCCCGGCGCCGGTTTGCCCGCGCCCCCGCTGAAAAAGGACAGGGGCCCCGGGAACCCGGCGGGATTGGGGCTTTTGCTTTGTCGAGTTTTGCGGTACGATGCCGCCACTTTCAACATTGCCGCTTGTGAGAGGTTCCGCATGAAGAGACTTTTCGGCCTGCTGGGCGCGCTGGCGCTCGCCCTTCTGCCTTTGCTGACGGCCCGGCCCGCCCTGAGCGGGGAAATCAAGGTGGGCCTCATGTGCCCGCTCACGGGCAAGTGGGCCTCCGAAGGCCAGGACATGAAGAATATCGTCAGCCTCCTGGTGGACGAGACCAACGCCAGGGGCGGCATCAACGGCGATACGGTGCGCCTGGTGGTGGAAGACGACGCCGGGGACCCGCGCACCGCGGCCCTTGCCGCCCAGAAGCTCGCCTCCGCGGGCGTTGTGGCGGTCATCGGCACCTACGGTTCGGCGGTGACGGAAGCGAGCCAGAACATTCTGGATGAAGCGGGCCTCGTGCAGATCGGCACCGGCTCCACCAGCGTGCGCCTGACGGAAAAGGGGCTTGAACGCTTCTTCCGCACCTGCCCGCGCGACGACGCCCAGGGCAAATCCGCGGCCGCGGCCATCAAAAAGGGCGGCTACAAGGCCGTGGCCCTGCTCCACGACAATTCCTCCTATGCCAAGGGCCTCGCCGAGGAAAGCCGCGCCGCGCTGGAAAAGGACGGCATCAGGGTCATCTTCTTCGACGCGCTCACGCCGGGCGAACGCGACTACACGGCCATCCTCACCAAGCTCAAGGCCGCCAATCCCGACCTGATCTTCTTCACCGGCTATTACCCCGAGACCGGCATGCTCCTGCGCCAGAAAAAGGAAATGGGCTGGAACGTGCCCATGATGGGCGGCGACGCGGCCAACCATCAGGACCTTGTCAAGATCGCCGGGCCCGAGGCCGCCGCCGGCTATTTCTTCATCAGCCCGCCGCTGCCGCAGGATATGGACACGAAGGAAGCCAGGGACTTTCTCGCGGCGTACAAGGCCAGATACGCCAGCGTGCCCGTCTCGGTGTGGGCGGTGCTTGCCGGGGACGCCTACAAGGCGGTGGAGGCCGCGCTGGCCGCGGGCAAGAGCGACCCGGAAGCCATGGCCGCGTGGCTCAAGGCCCTCAAGGACATGCCCGGCCTTTCCGGCAGCCTCGGTTTTGACGCCAAGGGCGACCGGGTGGGCGAGTTCTACCGCACCTATGTGGTCAACCCCGCGGGAACCTTTGAACTGCAACCGCGCTAACGTCCGCGCGCACGCGCGGACACCGGAGATCCGCGCGGAACTTGCGGCGGTCTGACCGCCACGGGCAAGCAAAACCCGCGCGTTTCCGCCTCCGGGCGGAAACGCGCACCTGACACGCACGTCATGGAACAGTTTTTCCAGCAGCTTCTCAACGGTCTGGCCGTGGGCGGCATCTACGCCCTGGTGGCTCTGGGCTATACCATGGTCTATGGCGTGCTCAAGCTCATCAACTTCGCCCATGGCGACCTGTTCACCATCGGCGCCTACCTTGGCCTCACCCTGCTGGCGAGCTGGAATCTCGCGGGCATCCTGCCGCCCGCCGTGGCCGTGCTGGCGGTCTTTCTCATGGTCGGGCTGCTGGTGGCCCTCATCGGCGTGCTTCTCGAGCGCGCGGCCTACCGCCCCCTGCGCGGGGCCAACCGGCTTTCGGCCGTGGTTTCGGCCCTGGGGGCCTCCATCTTTTTCGAGAACGCCATCATGCTCATCTACGGGGCCAGGGTCTACGTCTACCCCGACTTTCTCCGGCCCGACTTCACGGTCAGCCTCTTCGGCGTGAGCGTGCCCGGCGTGCGCCTGCTCATCCTCGGCGCCAGCGTGGCGCTCATGCTCGCGCTCTCGGCCTTCATCCAGCGCACGCGCATGGGCGCGGCCATCCGCGCCACGGCCATCGACCCCGGCGCGGCCCGGCTCATGGGCATCAACGTGGACAGGGTCATCGCCCTGGTATTCCTCATCGGGCCGGGGCTCGGCGGCATGGCCGGCCTCATGGTGGGCATCTATTACGGCCAGATCGACTTCACCATGGGCTGGTCCTATGGCCTCAAAGCCTTTACCGCCGCCATTCTCGGCGGCATCGGCAATATCCCCGGCGCCATGCTGGGCGGCCTGCTCCTCGGCGTCACCGAGGCGCTCGCCGCCGGCTATGTGGCAATGGCCTGGAAGGACGCCGTAGCCTTCCTGGTCCTCATCCTCATTCTCATCATCCGCCCCACGGGCATTCTGGGCGAACGCACGGCGGACAAGCTATGAGCCGCCGCGCGCCGCTCTATGTCATCCTTGCCGTTGCCATCGCGGGCCTGCCGCTGGTGTGCAACGCCTACTGGACGGACGTGTGCGTCATGATCGGGCTCTATGCCCTGCTCTCGCTCTCGCTGAACGTCATGCTCGGCCAGGCCGGCATCTTCAACATGGGGCACGCGGCCTTTTTCGCCGTGGGCGCCTATGCCACGGCCATTCTCAATACCCAGTGCCAGTGGCCCATCTTTCTCACCATGCTGCCCGCGGGCGCGGCCGCCGGGCTGTTCGCCCTGGCCGTGGCCCGGCCCATCATCCACCTGCGCGGCGACTATCTGCTCATCGTCACCATCGGCATCGTGGAGATCGTGCGCATCGCCCTCATCAACGATGTCTTTGGCCTCACGGGCGGCGCCAACGGCATTTTCGGCATCTCGCGGCCCGTGGCGTTCGGCTTCAAAATCGTCAAGGGGCCCCAGTTCTACTATCTTGTCTGGGGCATGGTGGGGGTGAGCCTGCTCCTCTTTTACGGGCTGTGGCGCTCGCGCTTCGGCCGCGCGCTCAACTACATCAAGGAGGACGATGTGGCCGCCGAGGGCTGCGGCGTCGACGTCACGGGCTACAAGCTGGCGGCCTTTACCCTGGGCGCGGTCTGGGCGGGGATGGCGGGCACGGTCTATGCCGCGAAAATGCTCACCATCGCCCCGGAATCCTTCAATTTCATGGAATCGGTCATCCTCTTCGCCGTGGTCATCCTCTCCGGCGGCAGCCAGGTGGGCGTGCTCGTGAGCGTCTTTCTCTTCATCGGGCTGCCCGAGCTGCTGCGCGAATTTTCCGAAGCCCGGATGCTCATTTTCGGTCTGGCCATGATGATCATGATGATCTGGCGGCCCCAGGGGCTCCTGCCGCCGCTGCCCCGCCGCTACACCACGCCGCCGGACCGGGCGGGAGCGCCCTCATGACGCTTCTGGAACTGGAGGACGTGACCAAGGTCTTTGGCGGTCTGGTGGCGGTCAACGATCTTTCCTTCCGCGTGGAGGAAGGCAGCGTGGTGGGCCTCATCGGGCCCAACGGCGCGGGCAAGACCACGGTCTTCAACTGCATCACCGGCAACTACGCGCCAGAACGCGGAACCATCCGCTTTGCCGGGCGGAACATCACCGGGCTTGCGCCGCACCGCATCGTGGAACTCGGCATTGCCCGCACCTTCCAGAGCATCCGGCTGTTCGGGCGTCTGCCGGCGGTGGAGAACGTGCTTGCCGGACGCCACTGCCGCATGAAGGCCGGGCTTTTCGCCTGCATGCTCCATACGCCGGGGCAGCGGCGCGAGGAGCGCGCCGCCGTGGCCCGCTCCCTGGAAGAACTGGCCTTCGTCGGCCTGGCGGACCAGGCCGAAGCCATGGCCCATGCCCTTTCCTACGGCAACCAGCGCCTGCTGGAAATCGCGCGCGCCCTGGCCTCGGACCCGCGCCTGCTCATCCTCGACGAGCCCGCGGGCGGCATGAACGACCAGGAGACCGCGGCGCTGGTGGAACTCATCCGCGCCATTCGTGGCCGGGGCATCACCATCCTGCTCATCGAGCACGACATGCGCCTGGTCATGCAGGTCTGCGAAAAGCTGGTGGTGCTGGAGCACGGCACGCTCATCGCCGAGGGCGACCCGGCGGCCCTGCGCGAGGACCCGGCGGTCATCGAAGCCTATCTCGGCGCGGACGACGAACGGTGGTGACATGGCACTCCTGACACTCTCCGGCATCCGGGTGCGCTACGGCAGCGTGGAGGCCCTGCACGGCATCGATCTCCATGTGGACGAGGGCGAGATCGTCACCATCCTCGGCGCCAACGGCGCGGGCAAGAGCACGACCCTGCTCAGTATCAGCGGGCTGGTGCGCCCCTGCTCGGGCGAGATACTCTTTGACGGCAAGCCCCTGCTGCGCCTGCCGAGCCATGAGGTCGTCGGCCTGGGCATTGCCCAGGCTCCGGAAGGACGGCGCGTTTTCGGCGCCATGAGCGTGCTGGAGAACCTGCGCCTCGGCGCCTTCAGCATCCGGGACACCGCCCGCAGCGAACGCACGCTGGAGTGGATATTCGATCTCTTTCCCCGGCTGCTGGAACGCAAGGGGCAGCTCGCGGGCACGCTTTCGGGCGGGGAGCAGCAGATGCTCGCCATTGGCCGCGCCCTCATGGCAGAACCGCGCCTGCTCCTGCTGGACGAGCCCTCCCTCGGCCTGGCGCCGCTGCTCGTGCGCTCCATTTTTGACACTGTGCGCGCCATCAACGAGCGCGGCGTGACGGTGCTTTTGGTGGAGCAGAACGCGCGCGCGGCCCTCAAGCTGGCCACGCGGGGCTATGTGCTGGAAGTGGGCCGGGTGGTCAGGGAAGACCGGGCGGAAAACCTGCTCGCCGACGCCGGAGTGCGCGAGGCGTATCTCGGCGGTTAGCGCCGGTATCACCCGGAGCATGCTGCTCTGAGGAAAATATCTGTCCTGCGGATATTTTCCTCAGATTTTGCTCCCGCCATTTCCCCGCGGAGCGGGACAAGCGGCGGAACAGCGTGCTTTTCCCCGCTCTTACGGCGCGGGCGTCCGCATCCGCCGGAGCGGTTTGGATGAGTTCATTACCAAACCGCTCTGACCCGGATCATATCATATCGTCATTGACGCGCTGGTCGCGCTCGCGGAAGCGCTGCTGGAGCATGAGCGGCAGACTTTCCGGGTCTGTGGGGTCATACTCGAACAGGACGGCGGTGCCGTAGCAGGTGAAATACTTGCTGCCGTCCGGATGGAAGGCCACGTTCTCGTTATAGCCCACGATGGCCTGCGCGCCCTTGTTCATGGCGCGGGCGGCCATGCCGAAAAACGCCTCTTCCGAGTCAAAGCCCCGGCAGCACACCAGGCCCAGCACCTTGGCGATCTTGCGGCCTTCCACCTGATGAGTGGTGACCACAGGAAAACGCCCGGCAAGAAATGCCTCCCGCACGCGCGAATCCGCGGCGGGCGTGCGGCTCTGCCTCTCGGCCTTGCGGGCCTTTTTGTCGCTGCCTCCGAGCAAGAAAAACATGGCAACCTCCCCAAACTGCTCTCTCTGACCGCTTTCGGCGCTTCGCCGCGCCGGCGTGTTCCCTCCCGGCACACGGGCCGTCCTGACGGCGCCGCATGGCACTTTCTGTTATGCAAAGACCTTGCCAGAGGCATGGCAAAACTTCTCATCCCGGAAACAAGGCGCCCACGCCCGCAAAAAGCCCGCGCCCGCGCCGCAAAAACGTCCGGCCCTGTCAGGCTTCTGACAGGGCCGGAACCGCAAGGGAAACGGCAGGAACGGATTCCCGGGGAAGGGTTCCGCGCATGCGCGGGACGGCTTCAGCGCGTCCGCAGGCCGTTGGCCGCGCGCACAAAGGCGTTATAGGCCGCGCGGCTGCGCATGGCCGCCACATTGAGGTCGCGGCGCTGCGGCGCGAAAAAGCCTTCGGCCAGTCCCCGCCCAAGGGCGGCGGCATAGGCCGTGGCCTCCTTGAGAAAGGCACGGTAGCGGCGCTCCAGTTCCGGGGCGGCGGGGAAGGGCGGCTTGCCGGACGCGGCGATGTCGGCTTCCAGTTCCGCATGGATGCGTTCAAGCCCGGCGCGCGCCGCGGCCTCCCTTTCGTTGCGGGAGGGCGCTGTTCCCTCCCCCTGGGTGGCCGTGCCGCTCCCGTTGGCATCTTCCGCGCCTAGGGCGGCGGCTGTCCGCGCAAAACAGGCAAAGATGGCCTCGGCCCCCCGGATCTGCCGTTGCAGGGGGTGCCCGCGCAGGAGCGCGGCTTCGGCGGCGGCCGCCCGCGCCTCGACGATTTCCAGCCACGATCTGCGGGCGGCCATGAATACCGCGTGATCCTCGCCCAGTCTGGCCGCCAGCGCCGTGCCCCTGGCGCCGTCGTCCCGGATGTCCGGGTCGGCCACATAGCGTTCCAGCGACCTGTAGCGGCCAAGCAGCGAATCCAGCGCCTTGTCCATGCCGTCAAGGGCGGCGGTGAGGCGCGCCGCCTCCTCGTCGCTGAACAGCCCGGCCTCGGGCGTGAGCCGCGCCCGTGACGCCTCGCGGCCGCCGGAAGTCCGCGGCCTGCGCGGCAGTTGCCAGGTCTTGAGATAAAAGCGCGCGTTGGCGTAGAGCGCGTCCGGCAGGGCGTAATAGCCTTCTTCCAGTGCGCTCAGGGCCGCATTGTGAAAATCAAGCGCACGCTCGGCGCGGGCCCGTTCCTCCGGCGTCAGGGCCGGTTCCGGCGCGGCCGGAACGGCCTCCGCAACGGCCGCCGGGACCTGCGGCGCGCCCGAATCACCGGCCACGCTCCCGACCGGGGCGGCGGTTTCCCGGGGAGGGCCGTCCCCCCGCCCCGCCGTTTCCTCGTCGGAACCGCAGGCGCAAAGGACAGCCGCCACAACCACGCACGCGCCGCGCGCCAGCCACCGAAGCCATCCGCGCTCAGACATGAGCCTCAACCCAGGCATTGAGCCCCCGCATATCCTCGCCCCACGGGAAGGGGCCGCCCCTGAGCTCCGCCCCGACGCCGTAGAACCGCGTGCCCACCTGTTCGGCCGCGTCGCGGTCCGTCACGGCGTCGCCCACCATGAGGGCCGCCTCGGGCGGCACCCCGGCCCCGGCGACGATGCGCGCCAGCAGTTCGGCCTTGGCCGGCGGCGAACCGTGGATGCCGGTGAAGATGTCCGCCAGCCCGCGCTCGGCGAGTACCACGCGGACCTCCTCCTCCGGCGCGCCGGAGCAGACATAGAGCGGCAGCCGCCCGCGCCAGGTTTCCAGCACATCGGCGGCGCCGGGGATGAGCGCGCAGCGGCGCACCTCATCCAGCGCATATTCCGCGAAACGGCGCCCCCAGGTTTCGGATTCCTCCGGGGTGATCTCCCGGCCGAGCACCTCGCGGAAAAACCAGGCAAACTTGCGGTAGCGGCTCACGCCGCCATGGACCGTATGGTACATGACGAAACGGTCGCGCGCCTCCGGGCCGAAAGGTTCGGCCAGCCGGGCAAAGGCCCGCGTCTTGACGGGCACGCTGTCCAGGATGACGCCGTCGCAGTCAAAAACCAGACATTCCAGTTTCATGGTTCCGCCTTATTCCTCCTCCTGCCCACGCCGACCGATCTCCCGCGCGGGCACTCCGCCCACAATGGCAAACGGCGCCACATCTCGCGTGACAACGGCCCCCGCGCCCACCACCGCGCCGCGCCCGATGCGCACATCGGGCGTGATGACGCAGTTGGCGCCGATCCAGACATCTTCCTCAATGACCACGGTGCCCGGTTCATGCCCCTGATACATGATGGGGACGTCCCGCCGCGCGAACCGGTGATTGGCCGCGCGGATGACCGTGCCCGGCCCGATGGCCGAGCACTTTCCGATCTCTATGCGGCCATTGTCCGCGCCCAGATGGACGCCCGGCGAGAGAGACACCCGTTCCCCCAGGACAAGCTCGCCGCCCTGCGCCGTGAGGATGGAAAAGCGCCCGACGCGCACCCCCCTGCCGAAGCGCATGTTGCGGCACCCCGCGAGGGTCAGGCCCGTGCCGAAGCGCACAGGGGCGCAGGCGGCGAAAAGCGGCCGCCATGCCAGCGTCCGCAGGGCCATGCCCAGGGGCGTGGGTATCCAGCCGAAAAGCGCGATCCAGAGTTCCTCCAGGGCGGCGGCAAACCGCGCCGCCGGCCCGGGCGCGGACGGGGCTCCGGGAGCGGACGGCGCGCTCGCGCCGGATTCCGGAGTGTCCATTCAGCGCGCCCTGTCGGCGTAGGCGGCCATGAGGTCATCGTCTTTCATGAGCCGGGCCACGCGGGCGAGGTCCTCGGGCGTGTCCACGCTCCAGGTGCGGCAGCTCGTGGGCACCATGCGCACTTTTTCGCCATGCTCCAGGATGCGCAGCATGTCCACGGATTCATAAATCTCCAGCGGGCTTTCCTCCATGGCGTTGAAGCGGAGGAGATAGTCGCGCCGGAAGGGGATGATGCAGACCTGCTTGCGCATGGGCACCGTGTCCGCGCCCTTCTTGCGCGAGGGGATGGGCTCGCGCGAGAAATAGAGCGCGTCGCCCGCGCGGTCCACCACGACCTTGACCTCGTTGGGGTCCTCAAACTCTTCCACCGTGTCCATTTCCGCCATGAGATTGACCACATTGACGCCGGGATCGTCCAGGAGCGGACGGACGGCGGCGTCGATCATTTCCGGGCGCACCATGGGCTCGTCGCCCTGGACCATGACCACGATGTCCGCCCGTTTGCCGGTGGCGGCCTCGATCTTGAGCAGCGCCTCGGCCGTGCGCGTGGAGCAGCGCACATGATGGTCGCCGGTCATGACGCAGGAAAGGCCCGCGCGTTTGCAATAATCCTCGATGATGGGGTCGCAGGTGGCCACCCAGGTGGAATCGAGCAGCGGGCTCATGGCCGTGCGGAAGGCCACATGGCCCACCATGGGCACGTTGTGGATGAGGGCCAGGGGCTTGCCGGGATAGCGGCTGGAACCCATACGCGCCGGAATGACGGCAATGATGTTCACAGGAATGCTCCTTGGGACGGTTAAAGAAGAAGGCCGGCCATGGCCGGGCTAATCATCCGTGGGGACGAGACAGCCCCCCTCGGACTGAAGTTCGGGATGCAGGGCGCGATGCTCCTCCTCCATGACGCGGAGGATGCCCTGGCCCAGGTCCACGGTGAGCGGCGGCACGAGCTTGCGCCCCACCTTGGGCATGAAGGCATAGGGCGTGATCTGGTAATGGCCGCTGTTGGGGTCGTTCTGGTATTCGATGACCAGTTCCCTGCCGAGCATCTCGCCGATCATCTTGAACAGGTCGCCCACGCGCATGGGCTGATTGCCGGAGATGATGATGTTCTGGTTGGCAAACTCGGGGGCGAGAATCTCCAGCGTGGCCGTGGAGGCGTCGTCCACATGGACGTATTCGCGCAGGGCCGTGGGCGCGCCGTAATAGGTGATGACGCCCGTGGTCAGCGCCTCGTGGACAAAGCGCTCGATGGCGTTGCGCCTGTCGGCGCGCGGCCCGTAGAGCGAGCCGTAGCGGAGAATGGTATAGGGCAGCCCGTACATGGCCTGATAATTCTCGATGTATATCTCGCAGGACTGCTTGCTGCAGCGGTAAAAGCCGCCGGACTTGCCATAGACGTACAGCGAGGAGGCGAAGACATAGCGGGAGATGCCCGCCTTGCGGCAGGCTTCGAGCGCCATGACATTGCCGAGCACGTTGATCCGCGCCGTGTCCACGGGACGGGCATTGGCCTCCCCGATGTCGGCGATGCCCGCGTAGTTGAAAACCATGTCCGCGCCGTCCACGGCCTCGGCCACGGTGCGCTCGTCCAGGATGGACCCTGTCAGCATCCGCTGGTCGGGCCGCAGCCAGGGCGAGGGCTGAATATCGACGATGGTCACGGCATGCCCGGCATCCGAAAGCTTGTCGCAGATATGCGAACCGAGAAAACCCGAGCCGCCGAAAACAGTGATGCGCACGGCAGTTCCTCCTTGCGCGCGTGGGATCATGCGCGGGCCGGACGTTCGGCCCCGCGCCAGAGAAAGACCGTATCGATGCCGTAGGCGATGAAGCGGCAGCCCGCCGCGATCTCCCGCGCCAGCGCCGCCGGGTCCGGCTGGACGATGTGCAGGCCCATGCGGGCGTGGGCGCGGGCGCAGGCCGCCTTGATGCGCTCCATGGCCGCCAGAAAGTCGGGATGGTCGAACCGCGCCGTCAGCCCCATGCTGCCCGAAAGGTCGTAGGGGCCCACCATGATGGCGTCAAGGCGCGGATGGGCAAGGATGGCGTCCAGCTCGTCCAGGGCGCGGATATGCTCGATCTGGGCCACAAGAAAGAGCTTCGGCGCGCGGCCTTCCCGGTAGGCGTCGAAGCGCTTGCCGAACACATTGGCCCGGCAATAGCCCACGCCCCGGTATTCCGGGGCCGTCTCACCGGCGGCGCGCCACGCGTCCTGGCCGGGATAGGTGGCGAGGTCGATGGCCCGGTCAAGCTGGGCGCGGCTCTCGATCATGGGAAAGATGAGCCCCTGGGCCCCGGCCTCCAGCGCGGCCTTGATCCAGGTTTTGGACGCTTCGGGGAGCCGCGCGAAGGGCGCCGCGCCGCCGCATTCCACGGCGCGGAAAATGTCCGGCAGGTCGCCGGGGCCGAAAGAGCCGTGCTCCAGGTCCGCGGCCACCCAGTCGTAGCCCGCGCGGGCCATGAGTTCCGCCACATCCGGCGAAGGGAGCTGAAGCCAGGTGCCCACTGTGGGTCTGTCGTCCGCGAGCAGGGCGCGGATGCCGTCAATATCCATATATGCCGCCTTTCAGGGGTTCACGGCGAACGCGGATGCCGCCGCCGGAAAGCATAGCGCGAGGCGGGGGACCGCG
>URHE01000040.1 GCA_900547595.1 uncultured Desulfovibrio sp. | reverse complement strand
AAGCGTGGTTTTCCGCCTTATTCCGGCGCGGGCGTCTGCTCCCGCAGCCGCCAGAACGTTCCGCAATTTCATTGCGAAAACACTCTAACCACGAGGGAAGCGGATATGGAGATCAGGATATTCGGCCCCGGCTGCGCCAGATGCGCGGAAACCGAAGCAGTTGTCCGGGAGGTGGTCGCCGCCAGGGGCGGCGGCATCAGCGTGCAAAAAGTCTCCGACCTCAGGGAAATGATGGCGGCAGGCGTGCTGTCCACGCCGGCTGTCGTCATTGACGGGGTCGTGAAGGCCGCGGGGCGCGTGCCGCGCAGGGAGGAAGTCGCGGCCTGGATCGAGGGCGCCGCGGAGCCCGCTGTTTCCGGTCCGGGGGGTGGCTGCTGTTGCGGCGGAACCCGCTGACCACGACAGGCGCGGCGTTTCCGGACGTTGCGCCGCTCAGGAACTGCCATGCTGCGCGCCAGACGGGAAGCGCAGGCAACGGGAACTCCCCTCCGCTCCGGACGGGCAGCGGCCCGGCGCAATGCCGGAATTTGCCTTTCCCGCAGCAACGAAGCCCCGCAAGGCTTTTGCGGCCTTGCGGGGCTGTGTGGGATTCAAATATGGTGCCGAGGGACAGAATTGAACTGCCGACACGGGGATTTTCAGTCCCCTGCTCTACCAACTGAGCTACCTCGGCCCGCGTGAAGGCATTCATATGCTTCCGGCGCGGAATTGGCAAGCATTTTTTCACCGCCCCGAAGCCGCTGGGCCTGCGGCAAACGGCGATGCGCCCCGCGCCTACTCCTGCGTGAAGCGGTACAGGCGCACGGCCAGCGGCTGGGAGGTTTCGCTCTCCATGGCCGAGACCACATAGGCATATTCCCTGCTCGTGCCGCCGGGCGGGCAGGGGCCGCGGTAATGGCGGGTCAGCGCGCCTTCCGGGATGACGCCGCTGCCGTCCTCGACCCAGGTGCCGCCGCCGAAGAACCGCTCTTCCTCGCCGTACTCGATGAGCCGCACATCGTAGAATTTCGTCCCTCTGGGCGCATAGGCCACCGTGATCTCCGGCGAAATGCGCGAGCAACGGTGCACTTCACGCACATCCACGCTGAGGGTCATCCCCTCCTCGCGGCTGCCGTCCTCCTCCCTGGCCGCGCAGGCCGCGAGAAGCAGCGCCGCGAAAAGGAGCGGCAGCATCAGCGCGCGCGCGGGATACAGCAGTTTCATATCGTCCTCCATGCCGCGCGGTTCCCAGGCGGGCGCCACAGGGCGTGATGATTGCATTCCAAGGCTGTTCGGGATTATATTTGATTTTCCCATCAAAGACAATCATCCGGAGTTTCGCATGTCCATTCTCGCAAAAAACATCTCCGCCCATCTGGGCAATGCCTCCTGGATCCGCAGGATGTTCGAGGCCGGCACCCAGCTCAAGGCCAGATATGGCGCGGAAAACGTCTACGATTTCAGCCTGGGCAATCCCGATCTGCCCGCGCCGGCCGCCGTGGGAGAGGGGCTTGCCGCCTTTGCCGCCAAAGCCGGGGAGCCCTTCGCCTTTGGCTACATGCCCAACGGCGGTTTCCCGTGGCTGCGGGAGCGGCTGGCCGCCCATCTTTCCGCCGAGCAGGGCGTGAAGCTCGGCATAGAGGATGTCATCCTCACCTGCGGCGCGGCCGGAGGGCTGAATGCCTTCCTGCGTGCCGTGCTTGACCCGGGCGAGCGCGTGCTCACCTTTGCCCCCTATTTTGTGGAATACGGCTTCTATGTGGCCAATCACGGCGGCGAGCTGGCGCCCGTGCCCAGCCGGGCGGAAAACTTCGCGCCCGATCTCGCGGCTCTGGAACAGGCCATTGACGCAAAGACGCGCGTGGTGCTCATCAACTCGCCGCACAACCCCACGGGCGCCGTCTACAGCCGCTCCGACCTCACGGCCCTGGCGCGCCTCCTGGAAAACAAGAGCCAGCAATACGGGCGCCCCATCTGGCTCCTGGCGGACGAGCCCTACCGCTTTCTGGCCTATGACGGGGCCGAGGTGCCCTCGGTGCTGCCGCTCTATCCGTATGCCGTGGCCGTAAGCTCGCTTTCCAAGAACCTCTCCCTGCCCGGCGAACGCGTGGGCTATGTGGCGCTGGCGCCGCAAATGCCCGAAAAGGCCGAACTCATGGCCGCGCTCACGTTCACCAACCGCATCCTCGGCTTTGTCAATCCGCCGGTCATCGGCCAGCACATCATGGCCGCGGCCCTTGGCAGCTCGGTGGACCGCTCCATCTACGCCGCCCGGCGCGCTGCCATGGCCCAGGTGCTGACGGAAGCGGGCTATGCGTTCGTCATGCCGCGCGGCGCGTTCTATTTCTTCCCCAAGGCGCCGGGCGGCGACGATGTGGCCTTTGTCAACCGGCTCATGGAAGAACGCGTTCTGGCGGTGCCGGGCTCGGGCTTCGGCTGGCCGGGCCACTTCCGCCTGGCCTTCTGCGTGGAGGAGAGCGTCATCCGCAACGCGGCGCCGGGCTTCGCCAGGGCGGCACAGGACGGGATATAAACCGGACGGCTGCGGCCATTTTCCTGAAGAGCGGCCCATGAAAAACTTTGCCGGAGAAATTCCCGTGAGAGAGAGAGAGAGAGAGAGAGAGAGAGAGAGAGAGAGAGAGAGAGAACCTGGCCGCTTGTGCTGCTGCTGGCGGTCGGGCTCGCAGGCGTGTGCATGTTCCCTCTGCGAGGGGCATGGTTCTGGCTGATAGACGATACTGAACACCTAGGATCCATAGCCATATTCAGGCAAAACAGCTCCTTTTGGGATGCATTCCTTGAAAGAATCAAATTAACCGAGCTTTCGGATCTAAATAACAGCATTTCCCGCTTCCGCCCGGTATATTACCTGCTGCGCATTCTTCAAGCGGGTCTCTTCGGGATGGATCCGAATCCCTACTTTTTTTTCAATGCGCTGCTTCTGGCAGGCGGCCTTTTCGCGCTGGGCATGGCCGCGCGCCGATTCTTTTCCTGGCCGCTGGTTTTTGCGCTGCTGCTTGCGACCCTCAGCCTGGGATTCAACCGCGATCTCTGGTGCAGGCTGGGACCTTCGGAACGTGAGGCGTTTTGCTTCAGCATGCTCTTCATCTGCGCGGTGGCGTATCAGAAAAAACCCTGGGCCTGGCCGCTCGCCTGCATTTCCGCCGCCCTGGCCATCGGGGCAAAAGAAAATTTTCTGTGCCTGCTTTTGCCACTCGCTTTTCTCGCCACCGGTGTGCGGAAAAAACGCTCGCTGCTCTGGCTTCTCATTCCCGCGGCAATGGCGATCCCGGTCGGCTATGTCATGTTTCGCGCGCTTTTTCTGGTACGGCACGATACCTATTTCGCCACGCTGGACCTGCATGCTTTTCTGACACCCTTTCTCCACATCCGGGTTGCCGCCTTCGTGGTCTGTATTTTTTGTCTTGCCGGTATCATCCTCGCACCCAAATTTTATCGGAAAGACGCAAATGTCTCCCCAGAAATACACAAACAATCAGTTTGCTGGGCGGTAATCATCATCATCCTTATGTTCTTCAATATCATATTCTACAGACAGCACCTCGGCTGGTCAATCAGATATGGCTTCCCCTTTTATTTCCTGGCGCTTCCTCTTGTTCTCATTCTGGCGTACAATATCAAATATTGCATGACAAAGAAACATTATGCACTTCTTACTGCCGTATGCACGATTCTTACCTGCATTGTTTGCTTTCCAAGCATGATAAAATTGTATGAGAATAACAAGTCTCAGGCAGTTCGCACACGAAGTGTGAAGATGGTTTTCGAAAAGGCAAAAGAGTATCGCGGCATCCTGCTCATAAATCCCCGCCAGATGCTTGAAAGCTTTGAACCTTTCCCTGCCTTGATAAGCTTCAGGGACGCCGGCATGTCTGAAGGTTTTGAAGGTGTAGTCCGTTACTACCCTTTGTTTCAGACTCCTGAAAATCAGTTCTATTTTCAATTAGAATCATTATTTAAGAAAGGACGTGCCTCAACTGATTTTTCAAAAGATGTAACACAAGGAATATATGCCCTATCCGGATTTGATTTCAAAGGAAATTTATTCATCTTTGACCCAGGCATCAAAGAGTATGCAATTGATAAGATTTTCATCGACCAAAAATTGCAAGGTACCCGTGGGAATTACTATCGTCTTGACAGGCCGATAACGATATACGCGCCGCGGCAATACAAAAATTCCCGGCTGACAAGCATTACCCTCCATGGAAAATTCAAGAATCCTGAGGGAGTGGAAGTCAGCGTGGATGATATCAAGCTGGCGCATGGCGCCCTCAGGAAAACAGACGCCGCCATAGCCATCCGGATTCCTCCCGAATCGATACAGGATACCAAGGAAAATCCCCTCCTCCAGCTGGGAGTGTACCCGCCAAAGACTCCGGATTCCGCTCCTGAAGTGGCAACAGTGGAATTCAACTATGAGGCAGGAGGGAACTGAAATGAAAAAAATCGTCAGTATACTCATCCCCGTCTACAACGAGGAAAAGAATATCCCGTTGCTCATCAGTCGTCTGCGTCAGATCATGAATTCAGAAAAGTGTGAATGTATCTTCATTGATGATGGCAGCACAGACGGGACACTTACTGCATTAAGAGAGGGTGCCGCTTCCTCAGTGGAGAATTTCAATGTGCGCTATATCTCGTTTTCCAGAAATTTTGGGCATCAGAATGCGCTTAAGGCCGGTTTTGACAGCGCAACAGGAGATTGCCTCATCACCATGGACGGGGACATGCAACATCCGCCGGAATTGTTGCCGAAAATGATTTCCCTGTGGCGAAACGGGTATGACATCATCCATACGATACGAGAAACGGAGGATGCTCCCGACACTTCCGAAGGCAGCAGACCATCGTTCTTCAAACGTCTCTCGTCAGATATGTTTTATAAAATTTTCAGTGCCGTCACCGGTGTTCCCATGCGGCGCGGCATGGCTGACTTCCGCCTGATGGACAAAAGGGTCGCCGGCGTATGCAAGTCCCTGAAAGGAGATGTGTTTTTCTGGCGCGGCTTCATAAGCTGGTTGAATTTCAATCAGATTTCCCTCACCTATACGGCGGGGAAAAGGCACAGCGGAAAAAGCAAATACAGCATAAAAAAAATGTTTTCCCTCGCATGGAAGGGAATTTCCCTGTTCAGCACATTACCAATCCGTATTGCGTGGATTTGTGGCATTCTTGGCATATCAACAAGTATTATATACAGCATATACATACTGTATGCCAAATTTTTTGGTCATTCAGTTTCCGGCTGGAGTTCCCTGATGCTTCTGACTGGACTTTTGGGCTCAATCAATCTATTTATTCTTGGAATAGTTGGAGACTACCTTTACAAAATTTTAAATACGACATCAGGAAAACCTCCATATGTCATCAAGGAATCAAGCGATGACGACCAAAATCTTTAAAGGAAAGCATCCGCGCCCCCTGGGGGGCGGGCGCCCGCTTCGCCTCGTCAATATTGAAATGCCATTGCTCCTGGCATTCTGGGCGTTTTTTCTCCTTAGCCTGACCGGGCCGGTCATGGCGGCGCCGGAAGAAAAACCCGGGATGCCGGCGACGGCAACAGTGGGAGGCGTCTCCAAAAGCGCGCGGGATGCGGCCCCCGCCGGGGAATCACGGGCCCTCCCCGCAGCCGGCAATATCAGCGTGCAGGACGCGGCGGCTCTGCTCCGCAACGCTCCCGCCGGCCTCATCATCCTGGATGTGCGCACCCCCCAGGAGTTCCGCGAGGGCCATCTTGCCGGGGCGCGCAATGTGGACTTTTTCGGGGGCCGTTTTGAAATGGAAACGGCGGATCTGCCCAGGGACGCCACCCTGCTCATCTATTGCCGCAGCGGCAAACGCTCGGCGGCGGCAGCCGAAACCCTGGGGGAGGCGGGCATGGACCGCATCCTGCACATGTATCAGGGCATCGAGGGCTGGAAGGACGCGGGCCTGCCGCTGGTGAAATGACCGGTTTCACACCTGGCACGAATGCTGCTTTACCGGAGGCGGTGGGGAAGAATTTTCCCCATCGCCGCTTTTTTCCCGGAGGCAGCAGCGTGAACTCGTCGCTCTATATCGGCGCCACCGGCATGAAGGGCCTTGCCCAGGGCATGCAGGTGACGACCAACAATCTCGCCAATGTCAGCACCATCGGCTACAAGCACCAGAGCATCCTCTTTTCGGACATCCTCTACCAGAGCCAGGCGGGCATGGGCAACTGGTGGAACGCCCAGGAGGATTCACGCGTGGCCATCGGCCAGGTGGGCATGGGCCTCCAGGTGGAATCCGTGCGCACCATCTTCCAGCAGGGCGGCCTGGAATCGAGCAATACGGTCACGGACATGGCCATCAACGGCAAGGGTTTCTTCCAGGTAATGGACGAAAAGGACGGGGGCGTCTATTACACCCGCGCCGGCGACTTCCGCCCCGACAATCAGGGCGTCTGGCGCACGCCCACGGGCCTTGCGCTCATGGGCTGGCAGATCGGCGCGGACGGCAGCAAAGGCTCGCTCGCGCCCGTCCAGGTGGACACCTTCGCCACCATCCCGGCCAGGACCACAAGCTCCGTGGAGCTGACGCTCAATCTCAATTCCCGCGCCGACAAGAGCGCCAGCGCGGAAAATCCCTATTTCGCCCTGCTTGACCAGTATGACGGCCGCTCCTCCACGCCGCTCTCCACGGACGCCTACACCTATTCCCAGCCCATGACCGTGTATGACGCCGAGGGCAACGCGCGCACCGTGACGGCCTATTTTGACGGCGCGCCCTCGGACTCCCCCAACCGCTACATGGAATTCCTCCTCGCGGCGGAGCCAACGGTCAAATATGACGAGGAGGGCAACGCCATCGCGCCGGAGCCGGGCGACGGCCTGCTCATGAGCGGCGTGCTCCAGTTCGATTCGGCGGGCAACCTGCAGAGCGTGTCCGCCTTCACGCCCGCCACCGAAGGCAGCAAGGAGCTGGAGGACTGGGTCCCGGCGCAGCTTGCCGGGGGGCTGCCCCAGTTCACCCTTGACGGCGCGCCCATGACGCTCGATCTGGGCATCCGCGCCGCGGGCGGCTGGGAAAACGCGCCCGCCTCCGCCGCCGACGTGGGCACGGACATGCACCTGCTCCCCTCCATGGGCGAAGGCGCCATCACGTCCCAGTACCCCACCACGGCCTTCTCCAGCAGCACGCCCACCAGCACCTACAAGCAGGACGGCTACGCCGAGGGCTTTCTCAGCACTGTCAGCATCCGCAACGACGGCACCGTGGTGGGCCACTTTTCCAACAGCGAAAGCCTCGACCTCTGGCAGATCCCCATCTGCCGCTTCACCAGCGAGGACGGCCTGCGCCGGGAGGGGAGCAACCTCTTTTCCGCCACGCCCGACGCCGGCCAGATGGAGATGGGCATGGCCGGCACGGAGAATTACGGCACCGTCCAGGCGTACAATATCGAGCTCTCCAATGTGGACATGGCCACGGAAATGGTCAACATGATCATCACCCAGCGCGGCTTCCAGTCCAACAGCAAGGTGGTGACCACGGCGGACCAGATGCTCCAGAAGGCCATGGAGCTCAAGCGGTCGTAGCGCATTTTGCCGGGGGAAATATCCGCACGACAGATAGTTTCCTCAGGTGTCCTGCCGCCATTTCCCCTCAGAACGGGACAAGCGGCGGAAACGCGTGGTTTTCCGCCGCAGTGCGGCGCGGACTTCCGGGCGGCAACTTCTGCCGGGTCAACAGGGGGAGCCCTCCCAACCGCGGCCGCCTTGGGCCTCCGCCGCGCGGCGCCCGCGCTGCCGGGCACCTTGCGGCTTTACGAAATCCTGAAAAACATCTATGGTTATGACCTTGTGTCATGATTCGGAGCGGTCCCGGCGGCTCCGGACCGGCCAGGGCATATGGGCCGCCGGTCACGCCGCGCCCGCAAGACCCCCTTTCCCCAACTCTCTCCGCCGTCGTCAAGCGCCACACACGCCATGTACAGAAGCCACGCCATCCTCGCCGGTCCTCTTTTTTTCGCGCTCCTGGGCACGGCCTTTTGCGTCTGGAGCGCCCTGGGCAATGACGTCAATTTCTGCGTCACCACCGGCTGCACCCTGTATCAGGATTTCACCGTCGCGGGCATTTCGCTCTGGTGGTTCGGCACGGCGGCCTTCGGCGCGCTGGCCGGGCTTTCCCTGCTCGGGGCCGCAGACTGGGGGCGCATCCTGGCCGCGCTCGCCCTGCTCGGCGATATTTGCCTGCTCCTCCTCATGGCCTTTACCGCGCCCTGCGTCAGCTGCCTGGTGGCGGCCCTGCTCTTTGCCGTCGTCTATTTTCTCCTCCGCCGCGCCTCAACGCCGCAGGGGGGCCGCATGCGCGGCAACGAACAGCGGCATTCGGTGCTCCTCTGGGTCTGGCTCGCGCTCTTTGTGGTCAATCTGGGCGCGGTGGCGCGTTCCCAGACGGATGTCTGGCCCATTCTCGGCGAAAACGAAAACGCCGCCACGCGCATGTTCTTCTCCCCCTCCTGCCGCTACTGCATTGAAGGTATCAATGTGCTTTCCGGCAAGGTGGACGTGGCCTTCTATCCCCTGGCGGAGACCGACGCCGATGTCTGGAAGGTGGCGCGCATGCAGCGCCTGCTCGACGAAGGGCTCAACCTCTCCCAGGCCCTGGCCCAGTGCCAGAACGCCACCGCGCCCTCCGGCATCGGCTCCTGGCGGCCGGATATGCTCCTGCTCCGTTTCCGGCTCCTGCGCAACAAGGCGCATATCTTCGCCGCCGGTTCCCGGGGCGTCCCCTTCTTTGAGCAGCGCGGCCTGCCGGGCGACATCCGCGAACGGGTGGAACGCTCGCTCCAGTCGCGGAGTCCGTCCGACGCTGCCGGAAACGCAGGCCGCGAAGCCGCCGCCCCGGCGGGAACCTCCGCCCCCGGCGATGATGCGCCACGGGATGAACGCCTGCCGCTGGACACGGGCGGCCTTTCCGGTATCGTGTCCGACTCCGGCGCAGGCTTCCAGTGCGGCGGGAACCGTCCGTGCCCTCCGGGCGTGCAGGGCCGGTAGCGGGCGTTTCTTCCCCTGCCGCCCTTTGCCGCATCTTTCCCCACATGCGTTCCTTCCCGGCATTGCCCGGCGTCTCCGGCCATGCGGGACTTTCTTGAAATTTGCCGCGTCTGCGCGTAAGCTGTCGCCTTTCCGAGTTCTTCATTCCTGCGGCCCAGCCGCAGCCGGGAGCCCCCATGCTTGATTATATCCGCACCAGCGCGCAGTCCTTCGGCGTCAAGGTGGCATTCGGCATCATCATCCTTGTCTTCGTCTTTTGGGGCGTGGGCAACTTCAATGACCGGGACTACACCAACGTGGTGGCCATGGTGAATGGCGAGCCCATCCTGGCGCAAGAATTTGAGCGCGCCTACCGCAATGCCGAGGAATATCTCCTGCGCACCAATCCCGGGCTGACGCGCGAGCAGCTCATCAAGGACCATCTGGGCCGCAGCGTGCTCAACGACCTCATCAGGCAGACGCTGGTGCTCCAGGAGGCGCAGCGCACGGGCATCACCGTGACGCCGCTGGAACTGCGCCAGGCCGTGGGCAAGATCCGCGCCTTCCAGGACGACGCGGGCCGCTTCGACCCCGACGCCTATACCCGCGTGCTGGCCGCGCAGCGCAAGAGCCCGGCCCAGTATGAAAAGGAACTTGCCGACGAGCTCCTCGCGGGCAAGGTATTCGCCCTGGTGACGGCCCCGGTCTGGAACGACCCCGAAGAAGCGCGCCACCGCTATGATTTCCTGCGCGAACAGCGCAGCGTTGACTATATTTTCGTTCCGGCCTCGCGCTTTGCGGACAAGGTCACGGTCACGGAGGCCGACGCGCGGGCGTGGTATGACGGGCACAAGGAAAACTTCGCCGTGCCCGCCAGGGTCAATGTGGCCTATGTGGCCGTGCGGCCCGAAGCGCTGGTGACGCCCGAAAGCGTCAGCGATGCCGACGCGCGTCAGTGGTACGAGGCCAACAGGAGCCGTTTCGAGGAACCGGCGCAGGTGCGCGCGGCCCACATCCTCGTGCCGCTGGCCGCCGATGCCGACGCCACGGCGGAGGCCCGGGCCCGCGAGACCCTGGACAAGGCCCGGGCCCGCCTCAAGGCCGGCGAGGCGTTCGCCAGTGTGGCCGATGCCGTCAATCCCGAGGGCGCGGCAGGCCCCGGCGGCGATCTGGGCTGGCTCACGCACGGCAAGACCGTGCCCGCCTTTGACGCCGCGGCCTTCGCGCTGGAACCCGGGCAGGTCTCGGAGCCGGTGCGCAGCCCCTTTGGTTTTCATCTTATTCTGGTGAAAGAAAAAAAGCCCGGCGGCGTTCCCTCCTTTGAAAAGGTCGATACCGCGGCGCGCAAGGGCGTGGCCTTTGAACGCGGTTCAGACAAGCTCCATGACGCGCTCGACAGCCTCATCGAGGACAATATCCTCAACAAGCCCCTGGCGGAGAGCGCGGCGCGCTACGGCCTCACGGCCACGGAAAGCGGCTTCCTCGACAGGGACGGCCTTGTGAAGGCCCTCGGCATCAAGCCCGAAGGCGCGGAGGCCCTGCTGGCCGCCGGAGCGGGCCTGCCCGTGGACAGCGCGCTGGAAGCGGGCGACAGCTATCTGGTGGCGCGCGTGATCGCCACCGAGCCCCCGTCCACCCGGCCCTTCGCCGAAGTGAAGGACGGCATCCTCACGACCCTCCGCGCGGAAAAGGCGCTGGCCGATGCCCTGGCAAACGCGCAGGCCACGCGCGCGGGGCTGAAAAACGGCGCGCTGCCTGAGGCCGAGGCCAAACGCTTGGGCGTCAGGCTGGCGCCGCCCATGGAACGCGGGGGCGCCCTGGCGGATTTTGCGCCCGACCCGGCCCTTGCGGAAGCCATTTTCGCGGGCAGGCCCGGCGACTGGCTGCCCCGCGTCTACAGCGTGGAAGGCCCGCAGGGCCCCGGCGCCCTGATCTGCCGCGTGGCGGCTGTCCTGCCGCCGGACGGCGCCGAATGGGCCAGCGTGGGCGAGGCCATGGCCGAAGGCGTCAAGCGCGAACGGCAGGACGCCATCTACGCGCTCTTCCTCCAGGCCCTCGCGGAGGGCGCCAAGGTGGAAGTGGTCAACAGCAATCTTGTGGACCGCGTCAATATGTAGAAGTCATTTCCTCCTTCGCAGGAAAGGGCTTCCACCGCCGGACGAGAGTCTGGCGCGGCGCGAAAAGCGCCGTGAATGAGCCAAAAACCGCGTTTTTTGGCGAATGATCCTCATACTTCAGCTCTTGGGCTGAAGCATAAAATGCGTTCCAGGCGGTCCCGCCAGGAGGGGACACAGCATGTGCGGCATCATCGGCTATGTGGGGCACCGCCCGGCGGTCCCCGTGGTGGTGGAGGGGCTGGAGCGGCTGGAATACCGCGGCTATGACTCCGCAGGCGTGGCCTGGGCGCTTCAGGGCCGCATCCACGTCACGCGGGCCAAGGGCAAGCTGGCGGCTCTCAAGGAAAAACTCGCCGATTCACCGGCCATCACCGCCACCTGCGCCATGGGCCATACCCGCTGGGCCACCCACGGCGTTCCGGCCGAACGCAACGCCCATCCGCATCTGAGCAACGACCAGTCGCTCGCCCTGGTGCATAACGGCATCATCGAAAATTATCAGGAGCTCAAGGCCGAACTTTCGGCCAGGGGCTATGTGTTCCATTCCGAAACCGATACCGAGGTCCTGGTCAATCTCATTGCCGAACGGCGCAAGAGCGAGCCGGACCTGCTCCACGCCTTTGCGCGCGCCCTGCGCGAGGCGCACGGCGCCTATGCCGTCTGCCTGCTCGACCGCGCCGAGCCGGACACGCTCTACGCGGCGCGCATGTCAGCGCCGCTCATTTTCGGCCTGGGCACGGGCGAAAACTTCGTGGCGTCGGACATCCCGGCCTTTCTGCCATACACGCGCCGCGTGCTCTTTCTGGAGGACGGCGAGATCGTGCGCGCCACGGCCTCCGGGCATGCGCTGTTCCGCCTTGCCGACCTTTCCCCCGTGGACCGCGAGACCCAGACCATCCAGTGGGATATGCAGGCCGCGCAGAAGGACGGCTACCGGCACTTCATGCTCAAGGAGATTTTCGAGCAGCCGCGCGTCATCACGGACGGCCTTGCCGGGCGCGTGGCTCCGGCCGGTGACGGCGTCCTCCTGCCGGAACTGGCGCACCTGCCCGTGCCCGGACGCCTGCATGTGGTGGCCTGCGGCACCTCCTATCATGCGGGGCTCTGGGGCAGGCACCTGCTGGAAGCCTGGGCGGGCATTCCCGTTCAGGTGGAGATCGCCTCGGAATTCCGCTATCGCGAGAGCCTGCGCTTCGGCGAAGGCGACATGGCCCTGGTCATCAGCCAGAGCGGCGAAACGGCGGACACCCTCGCCGCCCTCCGTCTGATGAAGGAACGCGGCGTACCGGTGCTCGGTCTGTGCAACGTGGTCGGCTCGTCCATCGCCCGCGAGGCGCAGGCCGTGCTCTTCACCCAGGCCGGCCCGGAGATCAGCGTGGCCTCCACCAAGGCCATGTGCAGCCAGATGCTCACTCTGGCCCTCATGGCGCTTCACTGGGGCGAACGCGCGGGCACGCTGGAGCCGGCGCGCAGAAAGGAATACCTCGGACTGCTCCAGTCCCTGCCCGCGCTGCTGGACGACAGTCTGCCGGAACTGCACAAGACCGCGCGCGAGCTTGCCCGCAAGTACGCCCAGGCGCGCAACTTCTTCTACCTGGGCCGGGGGCACTGCTTCCCGCTGGCGCTGGAAGGCGCGCTCAAGCTCAAGGAGCTTTCCTATATCCATGCCGAAGGCTATGCGGCGGGAGAAATGAAACACGGGCCCATCGCCCTTGTGGACCCCTCCTTCCCCACTTTCGCCCTGGCGCTGGATGACGCGCTCTTCCCCAAGGTCAAGTCCAATATCGAGGAGGTGCAGGCCCGGCAGGGCAGGGTCATCGCCCTGACCAATCCCGGCGTGGAGCTTGCCGCGGACGATGTGTGGCGCATCCCGCGCCTGCCCGCGCCCGTCTCGGCCTTTGCGGTCCTCCCGGCGCTTCAGCTCTTCAGCTATGAGGTGGCCGATTATCTCGGCAAGGATGTCGATCAGCCCCGCAACCTTGCCAAGAGCGTCACCGTGGAGTGACGTCCCACCACGCGGAGCCGTGATGCTGAAACCCTTCTACCAGGGCAAGCTCGACACCTTCTGCGCCATTTACGCGGTGCTCAATGCCCTGCGCCTGCTCTACGGCATCCGCGTGCTCAAGGCGCGCGACATCCTCAACGAGACACTGCTCGGTCTGGCGTCGCGGCCCGAGGCGTTCCGCGCCGTGCTTGCCCAGGAAACGGATTATCTGCCGCTGGTGGACAACCTGCTCCGCATCCAGGCCCGCGCCTTTCCCATGGAGATTCAGGCGCCGTTCGCCCCGGAGGGACACGGCGGCTCCGCGTCCGCCGCATGGCGGCAGCCGCCGGACCCGGACACCTTTTTCGCCGCCTGCCGTGACTGGCTGGCCCCGGGCCGGGGGCGGGCCATCGTCTTTCGGTTTCTCCGCAGCCTCACGCCGGACGGCGGCCCCATGAACCGCCACTGGACCACCGCCGACCGTGTGGACGGGGACATTCTCCATCTCTTCGATTGCAGCCACGAAGCCGAGGCCATCCTCAACATCGACAGGACGAGCTTCGTGACGAGCGCCGCCCATGTCTCGGCCCACCGCCTGCTCCACATCCAGCCCGAAAGCGCGCGCTTTCTGCGCGTGCCCTGCTGACGCCATGCCCACGCCCCCGCGTTCTTCCCGCAGCTCCCGCCCCGACCGGCGCCCCCTGCCCGTGTGGGCCCTGAGCCTCGGCTGCCCCAAGAACCGCGTGGACAGCGAACGCCTGCTGGGCTCACTGGCCGTTCCGGTCAAAACCGTGGCCCATCTGGGCCACAGCCGCCTGATCTTCATCAATACCTGCGGGTTCATCGAGCCCGCGGTGCGCGAATCCATCCGCGCCGTGCTCGATGCGGCCCGGCATGCGGGCGGACTGCGCCGGCGCCCGCTGCTGGCCGTGGCCGGCTGCATGGTGGGCCGCTACGGCGCGCGCGAGCTGGCGAAGGAACTTCCCGAAGTGGACCTCTGGCTGCCCACGGATGCGATGGCGCGCTGGCCCGACCTCGTCAACGCGGCCCTCGGGCTTGTGCCCGCGCCGGAGGACAGCCCCGGCGCGGCCGGCGGACGCCTGCTCTCCACCGGGCCTTCCTATGCCTGGCTCAAGATCGGCGAGGGCTGCCGCCACCGTTGCGCCTTCTGCACCATTCCGGCCATTCGCGGCCCCCTGCGCTCCACGCCCATGGAAGCCCTGCTGGCCGAGGCCCGCTGCCTTTTGGCGCAGGGCGTCCGCGAGCTTGATCTGGTGGCCCAGGATGTCGCCTCCTGGGGCAGCGACAGGGCGGCGGAAGGGACGCCGCACCTCGACGATCTGCTGGAGGCCCTCGCCGGGCTGGACGGCCTCGCGTGGCTGCGGCTGCTCTATCTCTATCCCACCGGCGTCACCGAAGCGCTGCTGCGGCGCATGCGCGCTCTGGGCGGCGCCAATGGCGCGGGCGGCCCAGTCCTGCCCTATCTGGACATTCCCTTCCAGCATGCGGTGCCGCGCCTGCTCCGGGCCATGGGGCGCCCCTTCGCCGGCGACCCGCGCCGCGTGCTCGACCGCGTGCGCGGCATCCTGCCGGACGCGGCCATCCGCACCACCATGATCGTCGGCTACCCCGGCGAAACAGGGGCGGACTTCACGGCGCTTTGCCGTTTTGTGGAAGCGGCCCGCTTCACCCATCTCGGCGTCTTTGCCTATCAGGCCGAGGAGGGCACCCCGGCCGCGGCCCTGCCGGATCAGGTGCCCATGGCCGTGCGGGAGGAACGCCGCGCCGCGCTCATGGAGCTTCAGGCGGAAATCAGCGCGGAGAACCTCGCCGGAACCGTGGGGGACCGCCTGCCCGTCCTGGTGGACGCGCCCGAGGCGGAGTGGCCGGGGCTGCACCGGGGGCGGGTCTGGTTTCAGGCGCCGGAAGCGGACGGGACAACCTGGGTGAGCGGTCCGGGCGTGACGCCCGGCGCCCTGGTGGAATGCGATATTGTGGAAAGTTCGGCCTACGATCTCAGCGCGCTGGCCTAGGCGCGTGTCATTATTCTCATAATTATCAATTGCTTCAATTTGAAAATTTATTTTTCTATATTAAATAGTTGATATGATTTCAATACGTTACATTCATCCAACATCACTATCCCGTGCCGACGAAGTTACAGGGCATTGACATCCAGAATAACCACTATAAAATAAAAATCGTAAAATACGTTCGCATAGCTAAACTATGAGGGAGGGAATTAAAATGGAAAACGGGAATATTGAATTTTTCGATGCTATTATAAGTGAGCCTGGTAAGGATTTAAAATGTGAATGCCGCTTTATAACAGGAAAAAATAAAAATGCTATAATAATTTTTCAAGAATCTTCGAACTTGCAAGGAGTTGATAACTTTATCATACGTCTACAAATATTTTTAGATAAAAAATTTCCTCATAATGATAATTTTGTAGGCGGGATGCGCAAAACCATAAAAAATATTTTTAATACTGATTCTAATGAAAAGATTATTAACGTATCATACAAGGGCAGGCTCGCTGAAGTTTTTTTTGGCTATAAACCTGATAAATCCATATTTGGAACAGAGTCCTATACCCAAGTTTATTCTGAGAACGGTGAAGAAAAATTCACTTTTTTTTCATCAAAAAAGGAATTGGCGGAATATATTGGATGTGATGAAAAATTAATTGACTTACCAAGAGAAGGTGACTGATTTTTCGCCTATTGCCGCGAAATCTGTTAGTTATCATGCCAGAGCCATTTTGTATGGCTCTGGCATTTTTTCATTGGATGTATTGTGGAATTTTACAATATTCTCATTGATTCACGTAGAACCCAATTCCAACATTTTCTGTTGATGCTTTCTTCAGTCCGAACGCGGGTACTCCCGCCTACCGTTCCACGGCAAAAATATTGCGGTACAGCAGGCCGGAATCCCGGACTTCCAGAATGATCTGGGCATTGACGAGACTGTACTGTTCGGGCACGCGGGAAATCATGACAACGCGCTTGAAACGGCTGATGCGGAAATTGCCCACATCTTCCGGATCAAACGTCAACTGGTGCTTCTGACCGGAAGCCGTGACCAGCATGGCGGAAACCGTGCCCGCAAGCAGTTTCTGGCTCTCGGGATTGCGCAGGTCCAGGCCGATGCGCAGCGCATTGCCCCGGAGGGCGCGCGCCTGCACATTGAGCACCTTGACGCGGCCCGTATCCACGACCGGGAACTCCTCATGCCCCGGCCCTTCGGCCATGGGCGAGCCCGCAGCGGCCGTGCCCTGGACATCGGGCCCGGCGGCGGGCGCCCCCTCCGCCGGCGGGGCGTCCCCCCCGGCGCGCGCCAGACGGCGCAGCAGCAGCTCGCGCCCCTGAACGCCTTCCTCCCGCAGCAGTTCCTCGAAGTTTTCCAGCCGCTCGGCGGTGGCCTGCGCTGTCTGGCAATCGGTCTCAAACCGCTGCATGTTGCCGCGCAGGGTGGCGTTTTCTTCCCACAACAGCCAGCACTGCCAGGCAAGCAGGACGCAGAGCGCCGGCATGCTCGCAAAAAAGACGATGAGCGCGAAAAAACGGCTCCGGCGCAGGCGGAAACTGCGCCGGGGGCCATTATCGCGCATAAGGATGATGCTCAGCTGTTCCCGGTATCGCACGCGCTACCTCGCCGGGGCCTCAGGCGCCCAGTCCTCGCGCTGGATGCGCCAGCCCGAACCGTCGTAGCGCAGCAGCAGGGTCTTGACGCCGCGGTCGCTCCGGCCCGCGCTGTCCGCATACGCCTGGGTCATGTCCGCGCGGATGCCCCGCCTGTCCATGGCCAGGCGCAGACCCGAAAGATTGACCAGCGTGGGCCGCACCCGCTGCCAGAGGTATTCCTTCTGCCGGCGGATGGCGCGATTGCCCGCGCGGCCTCCCTGGCTGGCATCCTGCGTGTAGCAGGCCATGTACTCGTCCAGCCGCGCGCCTTCCCAGGCCCTGCGCCACGCCTCCACGGCGCGGCTCACCTCGCCGCTGACCATTTCAAGGTAGTCGGCGGCCAGCCCGTACTCGCCGGGTCTGAACTCCGAGCCCACGATGCGGAACTCGCCATCGGCATCCTTGCGCCACCAGAGGGTGCGCAGCCCCTGCACCGCGCCCTCGGGGCCAACGACCATCTGCTCGCAACGGCTCACAGCCACCGGCCAGCGAAATTCCAGCTCCGGCGCCCGCTGCACCACCCGCAGCCAGGGCTGCCGGAACTCGCGCTCCAGAGCGCGCATGGCGCTGTCGTAGGAACGGCCGCGCGGCACGCCGAGGGAAAGCGGCAGGCGGTTGTATTCCCTGCGGTCATAGAAATCGGCAATATCCTGCGAACGGGCGGCAAAGGCCGCGTTCCAGGCGCGCACATCGCGGGCGAGCGCGGCCCTGTCCTCCGCGCTGAAGTCAGCCGCGGGTTCCGCCGCAGCGGCGGGGACCGGCGCCGCAGCGGGAGCCGGAGCCGCCGCCG